>NZ_JBFAAE010000030.1:0-102881 GCF_040639575.1 Streptosporangium sp. NPDC023825
TCCTTTTTGGCCTTTCTGGGCCTGGCCAACTACGGGGTGTGGTGGGGGTTTACCCCCCCCGGGCCCCCGCGCCGCGCACCGTGCGAGCCGGTCCGTCCGCACGGTGCGCGGCGCGAAGCTCTCCCGCGGCCGCGCCATCCATGGGACGACCGCCCGCTCCCGGCCGGAGGGCGGTGAACCCCCGACGGCCGGGCCGCCGGTCAGGCGGCTCCCGGGACGTCGGGGGTTCAGGGCGTTCGTCAGGGTGAGAGCAGCCGGGTGAGGCGGAGCGCCTCGCGGACCATCCGGCTCGACCCGCCGCGCGCGGCGATCGCGGCCAGGCCGGGGACCGGCGTGGTGTCGCCGGGGGGAGCGGTCCTGAGACCGAGCGCGATGAGGTCGGCCAGGCCGCTGGGCGGCCGTTCCCCGTCGGCGGGCAGCATGTGCGGAAGGGCGGCCGCGACGGCCCGCCACACCTGCGCGCCCGCGCCCGCCCGTTCCGCCTCGGCCAGCGAGGGGATGACACGGCTCAGCGTCACCATGCCGTTCCTGACCAGGTGGCCGAGCTGGTCCCCCAGGTCGGCGGCGGGCAGGTCGCCGGTCGCGGCGAGGACGAGAAGCAGGTCCAGGGCCGCCGTACGCTCCGCGGGGTCCTCGTGGTTCAGGTAGAAGACCAGCATGGTCGCGAAGGCGGGGCCGAGGGGGCCGTCCGCCCGCGCGAGATCGTGAAGGATCGGCAGCCGGGGACTGTTCTCGGGCCAGTCCCAGCTGAAGAACGGCAGCAGGTGGGCCGCGACGACCTCGCGGTGGGAGGGCATGACCCCGGCCCACCAGCTCATGGAGCCGCCGCGGTTGTGAACGTAGGTCTCGGGATCGCGGCACAGCGGGTCGACCAGGTCGAGCTCGACCGGCGAGGCCGCGACGAACGAGGCCGCACGCGGGTCGTAGGGGTACAGCGGCTGCTCCCCCTCGTCGAACCAGCGGCGGGAGGCGCCTGCGAGGTAGCTGTACCGGACCGTCACCACGGGATCGGCCAGCCCCTCCCCGGACATCCACCGCGCCACGAGCCGCCCGGCTGAAGTGGTGAGCCCGGCGGCCCTCGCGGCGACCTCGGCGTCGACCCGCCGGGGGATCCGCAGCAACGCCTGCTGCAGGTCGGCGTCCGGCGGGTCGACGCCTGCGGCTTGCAGCCGTTCGAGACGGGCGAGGAGCTCGGCCGGGTCCACATGGCCGTCGGCGCTCGTCGGGGTGGCCAGCAGCACCGGCGGCAGGGCGTCCTCCCGCGCCGCGGTGACGAGCTCGGCCATCCGGCGCAGGGTCAGCACGTGCGGCACCGAGACATGGCCGGGCCCCGGAAAACGGGGCTCGGACGACGGCGCCGACGGAGAGGCGACGGCCCGCATGGCCGCCCACAGCCACGCCAGCGGGTTGTCGTTCTCGCTCCATCCCCACCTGCGGACCGGCACCTGGGCCAGGACCGCCCGCACGGCCTCGCGGTCGCGGTGGGTGAGCTCGACCAGCCCCGCCATCAGCCGTTCGGTCTCCAGCCGGTCGAGCTGACTGTAGGGGTCGGCCGCGAGCCGGGCGAACTCCGCGCCGAGCTCGGCCGCCGTGGCGATGGGCGGCGGTAACTCGACCCGGGGAAGCCGCGGGGCGACGAGGAGGACGGGCCCCTCCTCCTTCTCGCCGGGCCGCTCCGCGACGCCGAGGAGCGCGCGCAGATCGGCGGGCAGGGCGCCGGCCGCGTCGCGAAGCGCTGCCGGGTCCAGGTGCGCGGCGTGCTTGACAGCCAGCCGAACGGCGCGTTCCTGCACGTCGGAGGCCTCGTGAGCGAAGGCCGTCGCCAGGGCCCCGGCCGTCGCCCCGGCATGGTCCGGCGACAGCCGCACGGACCGGTCGAGCCACGAGAGACCGGCGCGCACGAGCTTCTTCTCCGGCCGGTACATCAGCGCCTCGAGGGCCTCGGCGAAGTCGCCGGGGGACACGGCGGGCAGCTCGCGCAGGTGGCCCAGGGCGAGCTCGGCGACCGTGCCGGGCGCGGACGGCAGCAGCCGCAGGTAGTCGCGGGCCCGGGACCCGACCTCGGCGGGGGTGGGTTCGAGCGCCTGGTGCAGGCGGACGAAGAAGCGCAGTTCCAGCGCGGTGCCGCCGCGCAGGAACCGGCCGACGCACCCGTCCAGCAGCATCGCGCGGTCGACCCGGCCGTCGGCGGCCAGCGTGCGAAGCCCGCCCAGCCAGGTGCCGCCGGAGGTGGGGTCACCGTCCCACTGCAGGGCCTCGCCGACTCCCCGGGCGTGAAAGATCCGCGGCAGGAGCGCGTCCAGCAGCGGGTCGGCGGCCAGCACCTCGGCCACCCGCCCGCGGCCGAGCGCCGCCGACACCCAGCCCACGACGAAGCCGTCGTCGGCCGGCGGCTCGATACCCGTCCGGTGGATCAGGGACGCGGTCAGCTCGTAACTCGGGTCGCTCCCGCGGAGCCTCTCCGCCAGCCGCGCCGCCAGCTCGGCCTGCCACGCCTGCGGGCGGGCGCCGACCAGGCCGAGCAGCCGATCGGTGTCGTCCACCGTCTCGCGGGAGCCGACCAGGCCGCGCCGGGTGAGCCAGGACGCGACGGAGGCCGCGGCGGCGATCGTGCCGGCGCCCGCCGCGCGCAGCGCCTCGGCCCGGTCCCCGGCGCCGCGCCAGGAGTCGAGATAGAGCCGGATCTCCTTGAGATGCCCCGGCAGCCGCTTGGCGACCTCGCGCCTGGCGGCGTCGTCCAGGGTCACGACCAGCTTCGCGACGCCGTCGGCGTCGCTCCTGTCGATCAGGTCGCGTACGTCGTCCCACGCGCTCACGCCCGGGCTCCCTTCATGATCTGTACGGCGAGCACGTGCTTGCACGGTCCCCGTCGTCCTTGGTGCCTGGCCCACCACGGGCAGGTACAGGAGGTGCCGCGCACCTCGCGGACCTGGTCGCCGGAGGTCACCAGGGCCCGGCCGGGCCCGTCGAGCCGTACCGCCCCGCCGCCGGCGAGCTCGCGGGCGGCCCTGGCGCGCGGGTTCATCGCGGCGACCCTGTCGCGGTCGTAGGGCAGCTCGCGGTGGAAGTAACCGGCCTCGGCGGTGTCGTAGCCCACCCGGCCGGCCGCGCCGAGCTGGGTCAGCGCGGCCCGCACCCGGGACGCGTCGAGACCGGAGCGCTCGGCGAGCAGGTCGGGCTCCACCCTCGGCTCGAAGGCGAGCAGCGCGCCGACCAGGTCGGCGTCGTCCGCGGCGTCGTCGGAGGCCAGCGTCCGGAGCACGGCCCCCTCGGTGGAGAAGGAGCGCCCGCTGTCCGGGGACAGGGTGAGCACGTAACGCATGCCGGGTAGCTCCAGTTCCCACGCGCTCGCCACGGCCGCGTCCGGGCGGGCCGGGCCGTACAGCCGCAGGGTCCTGGCGAAGCGCAGCAGCGTGAGCATCGTCGCCAGCCGGTCGGGGCCCGGCAGGCAGACGGCGCCGGGCGCCGGGCCCGCGGTCAGCCGCAGCGAGCGGCCCGAGGGCACCGCCCACAGGGTGGAGCCGGCCCGCCGGGGCAGCGTGCGCAGGAAACGCGCCGCCTCCGGCCCGCTCAGCTCGGCCCGCGGGTCGAAACCCGCGGTGACGAGCTGGACCTCGGCGAAGCCGCGCAGCCACCGTTCGGGCAGTGGCACCTTCTTCTCCACCACCGCGCCGTCCAGCGTGGTGACGGCCAGCTCGTCGCGCCCGACGCCCAGGTGGAGGGGGTCGGCGCCGCCGACGCGCGCCAGCGCCTCGCGCAGCGGGCCGTTGACGTCGACGTTGGTGGTGCCCAGGTCGACCACCTCCCCGTCGAGGGCGCGTTCCAGCACGTCGAGGCGGGCGTAGACGCCGCCGCAGGCGGAGAACGACTCGAAGCGGAGCCGGTCGCCGTTGCAGGTGACCACCGGATCGCGGGAGAAAGCCGGGGCCGGGCGGTCGTAACGGGCCTGCGCCACGTTCGCGACGGCGAGCAGCCCGGCCGCGGCGGGGGCGGCCTCGGTCAGCAGGCCGCTGAAGAACCGGGGATGGCTCAGCGGGCCGCGCGCGGTACGCCCGCCCGAGGTGGACAGGGCCAGCCGCCCGGCGGTGAGCGTGGAGGGTCCGGCGTACGCGTACGCCTGCACCGCGTTGGTCATGATCGGGACCGTAGCCGTGGTCGCCGACATTTCTCACAACGGAGACCGGTTTTGTCTGTGGCGAATCAGCGCCCGGCGGCAGAGGTCGCCGTCCGTTCGCCTCCGCGGGCTCCGAGGTGCGCCGAGCATTCCCCGGTGTGGAGGGCGACCCCCTTTTGAACGCGTTCAGCGCTGTACTACGGTGGTCCCACACGTTCTGGGGAGTCCGATGAAGATAGTGATACCCGGAGGAAGCGGTCAGGTCGGCGCGATCCTGGATCGTGCGCTGACGGCCGCGGGGCATGACGTCGTGGTGCTGACCAGGCGGCCGGCGCGTGAGCGTGAGGTCCGCTGGGACGGGGAGACACCGGGACCCTGGGCACGGGAGATCGACGGCAGCGACATCGTGGTCAACCTGGCCGGGCGCAGCGTCAACTGCCGCTACACCGCCGCCAACCTGAAGGCCATGATGGACTCGCGTGTGCGCTCCACCCGGGCCGTGGGCGAGGCGATCGCGGCCGCCGCGCGGCCTCCCCGGGTCTGGCTGCAGATGAGCACCGCCACCGTCTACGCCCACCGCTTCGACGCGCCCAACGACGAGGCGACCGGCGTGCTCGGCGGCACCGAACCCGGCGTCCCCGGCTACTGGGCCCGCAGCGTCGAGATCGCGAAGGCGTGGGAGCGGGAGCAGGAGCGGGCCGAGACCCCGCACACGCGCAAGGTCGCCCTGCGCACCGCCATGGTGATGAGCCCCGATCGCGGCGGCGTCTTCGACGTCCTGCTGCGGATGGCGCGGCTCGGCCTCGGCGGCCCGATCGCGGGCGGCGCGCAGTACGTGTCCTGGATCCACGACCGCGACTTCGTCCGCGCCGTCGAGTTCCTGGCCGGCCGGGACGACCTCGCCGGGCCGGTGAACCTCGCCGCCCCCGATCCTCTGCCGCAGCGTGCGTTCATGCGCGCACTGCGCGCCGCGTGGGGTGTCCGGGTCGGCCTGCCCGCGACGAGGTGGATGGCCGAGCTCGGCGCGTTCGCGCTGCGCTCGGACACCGAACTCCTGCTGAAGAGCCGCCGGGTCGTCCCCGGCCGCCTGCTCGAAGCGGGTTTCGCCTTCGAGCACGCCCGCTGGCCGGAGGCCGCCGGCGACCTCGTACGGCGCGTGCGCGGCGGGTCCGGCGTCACCGGACGCCTGGTCCGCGATCCATGCTCGTTCGACCGGGACAGCGCGCTCGACGACCGTTGACGTGCCGTTCGAGCTTCCCGAGGCGCGTGGATGGCGGTGACGCGTCCTTACGGAGCCCTTACGGCGGTCTCGCGACCCGTGACCGATCGGAGTCCTACGACGATCATCTGAGGCGTAGAGATCACGAGAAGCGAGGATTCATGGCACGCACCCTCCGTCCGCTGCGCCTTCTCATCGCACTCCCGTTGAGCGGTATGGCCCTGGCACTGATCGGGACCCTCCCCGCCGCTTCGGCCGACACCACCGCTTCGGCCGACACGTCCCCGCGGCCTTCCGCAGGGGCCGGTGATCCCGCTGTCGCCCCGGCCTTCCAACCGGCCCGCAAACCGAGACCGACGCGCTGGCCGACTCCGCCCCCCACTCCGACCCCCACCCCCACCCCCACTCCCACCCCGGCCCCCACCGCCTCCGGCTGGCAGGTGATACCCGATCCGGAACTACCGCTGGGCAGCCGCCTGTCGGACGTCGCCGCCATCGACGCGAACCACGCCTGGGCCGTCGGCTATCAGGGGTCGACGTACAGCGGCCCGCTCCCCGAGCGGCCGTACGCGCTGCTGAGCTGGGACGGGACGAGATGGGCGGAGCGGACGCTCCCCGACAGGCCCGCGAACCTGGAGGTGGTCGGCGCGTCAGGCCAGGACAACGTCTGGGTCCTGGGGAAGACCGTCGGCTACTCCACCTACGCCGCACGCTGGGACGGCAGCGCCTGGAACAGCTACCTTCCCTTCCCCGGCAACCAGAACATGGGCTTCAACGACATCGCCGTCACGGGGCCGGACCAGGCCTGGATGGTCGGGGGCTCGAACGGCCGCCCCTTCATCGTCGAATGGGACGGCCAGGACTTCAAGCCGGTGTTCACCGGAACCAACGACGGCCCCACGTCCGCACGCCTGATGGCCGTGACCGCCGCTGGGGAGTCCGACGCGTGGGCCGTGGGCCGCACCGACGACAGACCGCTCGTCATGCGCTGGGACGGCACCTCCTGGCGTGAGACCCCCACTCCCTCCATCGCCGGAGCCGAGCTCTGGGGCGTGCACAGGGTCTCGGCGAACGACGTGTGGGCGGTGGGCTCGATAGATCGTGAGAGCCTCACCCCCAAGCCGCTTCTCCTGCACTGGGACGGCGTCACGTGGCGGACGGTCGCGTCTCCGATCACCACGGCGCTCTACAGCATCACCGGTGACGAGTCGGGACGCCTCTGGGTGAGCGGCTACAACAGGGAGGGCACCACGTTCCTCCGCTACGTGGACGGCCGGTGGACGACCGCGGCCGCACCCCTGATGTTCGGTCACACGCCCTTCTTCCAGAGCCTCGTGAGCGTTCCCGGCACCACGGCCACCTGGGCGGTCGGAGCCGTGTCCCACCCCGGCGGGTACCCGTCGCAGCATGTGATCGCACTTCACGGGACACTCGGCTAGAACCGGCCGGCCGGGCGGCGAGGGCACCTTCCGCCGCCCGGCCGGCCGAAGGACGAGAACCCCTCCGGGTTCGGCCGCAGTGGCTCCAGCCGCCCTTCCATGACAGTGATCCGTGCGAGCCGCCCCAGATGACGCACTTCTTGACGGCGGGGAGCCGTACGGGGCCCGCGTGGACGGTGAACCTGCCGGAGCCGCTCGCGGTGGAGCCGCCCTTCACCTGGAGGACCGCGTTCATCGCGATCTTGGACGGGAACACGTACCTGGACATGGTGACGACGCGGTTCCTGCCCTGGGCGGTGTTGCAGAGGATCCAGGTTCGCCTCCGCCACACCCCGCTCGCGCATCGACAGCGCCGACGTCACCGAGAGCGTCGCGAGTGCCGGGGCGAGCCCCTTGCCGGCCTGCGCCGGCGCCACCGGCGCGGGTAGGGGAACACGGAGATTACTGGACTGCATGGTCCAGTCTTATGTCACCGCAAATTGGACTGGCAAGTCCAATTTAAGGGGTGGCACTCCCGGAGGCCCGCAACGGGGCGAAGGCGGCGTCCGCACGCTCCGGACTCCCCGGGGCGCGGAAGGCGGTGCCGTACGGCCGCCGGCGCCGATCCTCACCCGCGGGCCGCGGGTCACGGGACCGGTCGCCCGCCTTCGTGGTCACCTTTCGGCACCCCGTGCTCCCGTGGCACGCGCAGGCCCGCCTGGAGCGGTTCGCGGCGCGGCCGGCCCGGTTCTTTCGGGGTGCTTACGTCCCTCTTTCGGGGTGCTTACGTCTTCGCGCACCCACTCAACTTCCTGGCCGGCAGCGCGCACGATGACGAGCGTCATGACCGCAAGGAACGGAGTTTCCCCATGCGTCGATCGGCTCTCTACCGGGCCACCGGGGCGGCCGGCCTCGTCTGCGCCGTGCTGCTGCTCGTCAACATCCTGCGCCGCGCGGGCGCGCTGCCGGAGACCGCGCTCACCCATGCCGTCGCACCGTTCGGCGCGCTCGCCGGCCTGTTCGCGATCACCGGCCTCTACTTGCTGATACGCGGTACGGCGGGCGGGCTCGGCCTCGTCGGCTACCTGCTCAACTCGGCCGGCCTGGCGGGGGCGTTCGCGATCGAGTACACGCTGCACTACGTCTTCCCGCTGCTGGGCAGGCCCACGATCGACGGGCTGCTGGCCGGGGGCACCGGACGGGCGTTCCTCGTCACCTCGGTCGTGCTGATCGCGGGAGTCCTGACCTTCAGCGTCGCGGCCCTGCGCTCTGGCGCCCTCCCGGCCGTCGCGATCGCGCTCTACGCCGCCGGCATGGTCCCGGGCTCGCTCAGGAACCTGGTGCCCGTACCGGTCTACCTGGCCGGCCTGGTGATCGCGGCCGTGGGCATCGCCTGGATGTCCGCACGGCTCTGGACCGCCCGGGAGGAGACCGCCCCCCTCCGGGCCGCCGGCGTCTGACAGCGGTGGCGGCGTGGTCCGCCGCCTGCGCGCGGCGGCGCCGCCGGACGCCGGTCAGCGGAACGAACGCCGGTAGGCGGCCGGGGTGGTGCTCAGCGCCTTGCGGAAGCGGCGGCGCAGGTTGACCGCCGAGGACAGGCCGACGCGCTGGGCGATCGTCTCCACCGGAAGGTCGGTCTCCTCCAGCAGGGCGCGGGTGCCTGCGATGCGCCGGTCGAGCAGCCAGCGGCCCGGGGAGATGCCGAGCTGCTCGGTGAAGTGGCGGCTGAGGGTGCGCGCCGACATCCCCGACCGGGCCGCCATGTCCTCCAGGGTCAGCGGCCGGTCGAGGTTGGCGGTCATCCAGTCGAGGAGCGGGGCGAGGGAGTCGGGGACCGGCCCGGTCGTCGGCAGCGCGGGGTACTGGCGCTGGCAGCCCTCCCGGTGCGGGGCCGCCGACAGCTGCCGGCCGATGCGCATGGCGAGGGCCGCGCCGTGGTCGCGCCTGACCTGGTTGAGGCACAGGTCGACGGTGGTGGCCGTGGCGCCCGCCGTCGCGACGTCGCCGTGGTCGACGTACAGGACGGTCGCGTCGGCACGGACCCTCGGGTACAGCCGTCCCAGCTCGTGGGTGAGCTCCCAGTGGGCCGCGGCGCCGCGGCCGTCCAGCAGTCCCAGGCTCGCCGGGACGTGGACGCCCGCGCAGATCCCGACGATCCGCGCGCCGCGGCCGTGGGCGGCCAGGACCGCCGCGCCGATTTCGGCGGAGACGTCAGGGCCGGGGCACCAGCCCGCGATGAGGATCGTGTCGGCCTCCGCCAGGGCCTCCAGGCCGTCGTGGACGACGATGTCGGCGCCCAGCGTGGTCGGGATCGGGCCGGGCCGCTCGGCGCAGAGCCGGAAGTCGTAGTGCTGGGGGATGTCGGGACCGTGGTAGCCGAACACGGCGGACGCGCAGGTCACCGGGTACATCTCCTGTGTGGGGCCGACCAGGGCGACGACGCGATGCCTCATGGCAAGAATGTACCTAACAATGTCATTCGGGACGTCTGCGGGGATATGCGCCGATATCCAGAATGAGTGGTCATGGAGTTCGTCACATGACCGCGATTCTCGATCGTGAAGATGCCCCGAGCGTCCCGCCCACGCTCTGGACCAGGGATTTCTCGTTCTATTTCGCTGCCCGGGTGGTGTCGCTGCTGGGCGACGCCATGATGCCGGTCGCGACGGCGCTGGCGGTCGGCGCCGTCTACGGGGTCTCGGGCGTGGGGTACGTTCTCGCCGTCTGGACAGCGCCCTTCGTGCTGTTCGTGCTGTTCGGCGGGGTCTTCTCCGACCGGATCGGCGCACGCGCCATGATGGTCGGCGCGGACCTGGTGCGGATCGTCACCCAGGGCGTGCTCGCCGTCGCGTTCTTCACCGGCACCCCGTCGCTGTGGCTGCTGATGGTCGCCTCCGCGCTGTCCGGTACGGCCGCCGCGATGTTCCAGCCCGGCGTCAACGGCATGGTCCCGCTGGTCGCGAAGGACCCCCAGCGGGCCAACGGCACCCTCAAGATCGCTGACGCGGCCACCCAGCTCGGCGGCCCGGTCCTGGCCGGAGCGCTGATGGCGCTGACCGGCGCGGGCGCCGTCTACGCCCTCGACGCGGCCACCTTCCTGGTCAGCGGCCTCTGCCTGGCCCTGATCAGGCTCGCCCCCGCCGCCGGGACCGGGGCCGGGGCCGGGGGCGGGGGCGGGAAGTCCTCGACGGTCCTGCTCGACCTGCGGCGCGGCTGGACGGAGTTCCGTTCCCGCAGCTGGATGTGGTCGGTGATCCTGGTCTGGGTCTTCTTCGGCATGTTCGTCTTCGGCCCCTACATCCCGCTCGGCTCCCGGCTGATCGGCGATCGCCTGGGCGAGGCCGCCTACGGCTGGGCGATGGCCGCCCTCGGCGCCGGCACCGTGATCGGCGGCCTGGTCGCGATCCGCTTCCGTCCCGCCCGCCCGCTGGCCGCGGGCGCGGTCGCCCTGACCGGCTTCGTCTGCATCCCGCTGTCGGCCGCCCTGGAGCTCCCGCCTCTCCCGCTGATGGCGGGACATCTGCTCGGCGGCGCCTCCTGGGCGTTCTGGTCGGTGATGTGGTCGACGAGCGTCCAGACGCAGGTGGCCCCGGACGTCCTCAACCGGGTGACCGCCTACGAGGTCGCCGGCTCGGTCTCGGGCGTCGCCGTGGGCCAGGCCCTCGTCGGCCCGGTCTCCTCGATCGTCGAACCCCGGGACCTGCTGTTCGTCTCGACCGGCGTCGCCGCCGCCGTCTGCGCCGCCCTCCTGCTCATCCCGCCGATCCGCCGTCTGCGCCGGATCTGACCGCCCGGGCGGGAAGGGATCCGCACGCCCGAGCGTCTGATCACCGCTTCCGGCACTCCGAGCAGCCCGGAGTTCCGGTCGCTCCCGGGGGGTTCCGCTCCGGCGCTGCCCGAGGACGGCTTTCGACGGCGAACGACAGGAACCGGCGGGACCTGCGGCACCTCTGTGCTCAGCCGCAGTGGCTCCAGCCGCTCTTCCACGACAGCGATCCGTGTGAACCGCCCCAGATGACGCACTTCTTGACGGCGGGGAGCCGTACGGGGCCCGCGTAGACGGTGAACCTGCCGGAGTTGATCGCGGTGGAGCCGCCCTTCACCTGGAGGACCGCGTTCATCGCGATCTTGGACGGGAACACGTACCTGGACATGGTGACGACGCAGTTCTTGCCCTGGGCGGTGTTGTAGAGGAGATAGACGGTCGCCGCGCGGCCCAGGGCCCTGGAGGCGACCACCTTGTAGCCGCTCCCGCAGACGCCGGTAGCCGTGTGGGGGTTGGGCCTCTGGCTCGGCGTGGCGGTGACGATGGGCTTCACCGTCGGTTTCGCCGTGGTGGGCCTGGACGTCGGGCTCGGAGACGACGAGGGCTTGGGGGTGCCGCTCGGCCGCGGCGAGGTCGTCGGCTTCGAGGACGGGGCCGGCGTGGGGGTGGGGGTCCGCGAGGGGGATCCGCTGGGCTTCGGCGTCGGCTTCCCCGTATCGGGGTCCTGACCCCCGGCCGGCCGGGAGGTCGGCTGGGAGGTACGCCGGGACGGGTGGGGCGTGATCGCGGCGACCGTCTCCTCCTCCGGGGCCGGCTCCGAGGGCTGGGGAGATTCCTCCACGACGTCGGGGATGAGCGTCGGCTCCTGAGCCGCGGCCTCCGACACGGCGGAAGTCGCCACCGGCCGCGCCGCCGCGGCCTCACCGTCGTCCTGGAGGAACGTCACGGCCCCGGCGGCCACGCCGAGCGCGGCCACCACCGCCACCCCGGCGAGCAGGAGCCCCACCGGCCGGGGAGCCTTCCTCCCGCCGGGCTCCCGGCTGTGCCGTCCCGGTCCGCCCTGCTCAGGCCCGCCGCGCCGAGGCCCGGCCTGTCCGGGCCCGCCCGCCGACGGTCCGGTCTGACCCTGTACGCCCTGCCCGCCCTGCCCGCCCTGTCGCGCGGTCGTCCCGGGCACGGGCGCGGGTCCGACGCCGGTACCGGGGAGGGGGAAGGCGGCCGGGCGCGGCACCGGGGTGGTGGGGCCCGAGCCCATCAGGTGGCTGACGAGCTGCTCGGCGGTGGGGCGCTGGGCCGGGTCCTTGGAAAGGCAGGCCGCGACCAGGTCGCGCAGCGGTCCTTCCAGCGGGCCCAGTTCCGGCTGCGCGTTCAGGATCCGGTTGATCACGACGGCGATGGAGTCCTGGCCGAACGCGGGCGTGCCGGTCGCGGCGAACACCATCGTGACGCCCCAGGCGAACACGTCGGCCGCGGGCGTCACCTCACCGGGGCCGAGCTGCTCGGGCGCGAGGTAGGACGGGGTCCCCATCGCCACCCCGGTCGCCGTCATCCCCGGCGAGTCCAGCGCCCTGGCGATGCCGAAGTCGATCACCACCGGGCCCTCGGGGCCCATCAGCACGTTGGCGGGCTTGAAGTCGCGGTGCAGGATGCCCGCGCGGTGGATCGCCGACAGCGCGGTGGCCGTGCTGACGGCGAGGCGCTCCAGGGAGGCGCCGCGCCGGGGCCCCTCCCGGTCGACCAGCAGGCGCAGGGACGGTCCCGGGACGTACTCGCTCACGATGTACGGGCGGCTGCCGGCGAGGTCGGCGTGCAGCACGGCCGCGGTGCAGAACCGGGCCACCCGCTGCGCGACCGACACCTCGCGCAGGAAGCGGGCCCTGGCCTCGGGGTCGCCGGTCAGCCCGTGGTGCAGGAGCTTGACGGCGACCTGCTCGCCCCCGGGCCCCCGCCCGAGGTAGACGATCCCCTGCCCACCCTCGCCGAGCCGTCCGATCAGCTCGAACGAGCCCAGCCGCGGTGGATCCTCCTCAGTGAGCGGCTCTGTCACGATGGTCCCCCGAAAAAACCCCGAAAAATGGTTTATGTGTGGCAGAACGCTACCAGCGTGAGTGCCTATGAATAGTTACCGCGGCGCGAAAGCCCGCTCAGATGGCCTTGCCGGGATTGAGGATGCCGAGCGGGTCGAAGACCTTTTTGATCCCGTGGTGGATCTCCTCGGTGACCGGCCCGGTCTCCAGCGCCAGCCAGCGCCGTTTCAACAGCCCGACGCCGTGCTCGCCGGTGAGCGTGCCGCCCATCTCCAGGGTCTCCCTGAAGAGCTCGTCGGCCGCCGCCCACACCTGCGGCGGCGGCTCGGTCAGGGCGTGGTCGAAGATGAAGACCGGGTGCAGGTTGCCGTCGCCCGCGTGGGCGACCGTGGTGATCAGCACGTCGTGCCTGACCGCGATCGCCTCGATCTTCTCGATCATGTGCGGCAGCAGGGAACGCGGCACGCACACGTCCTCCACCAGGCACTTGCCCAGCCGTTCCTTGGCCTGGTAGGCCATCCGCCGGACCCCGATCAGCTCCTCGGCCTCCTGCGCCGACGACGACACCGCCACGAAGGCCGCGCCGTTGGCGGTGCAGAGCTCGGCCATGCGCTCGGAGACCGCGGGACCGTCCGCCGCGTCCGACTGCGCGATCAGCATCGCCCGGGTCGACTCCTCCAGCCCGATGTTCCGCCAGTCGTCGATGGCCTTGAGCGTGTTGCGGTCGAGCATCTCCATCAGCGACGGCTGGCAGCCGGCCGCGATGATCGCCGAGACGGCGGCGGCGGCGTCCCTGAGGGAGGTGAACTCGGCCGCGATCGTCGCCGGGTAGACCGACGGGGCCCTGCGCAGCCGCACCGTCGCCGCGGTGATGACCCCGAGCGTCCCCTCGGAGCCGACGAACAGCCCGGTCAGGTCGTAGCCCGTCACGCCCTTCACGGTGCGCCGGCCGGTGTTGATCACCCGCCCGTCCGCGAGCACGACCTCCAGGCCCATCGCCGAGTCGCGGGTCACGCCGTACTTCACGCACCGCAGCCCGCCCGCGTTGGTGGCCAGGTTGCCGCCGATGGTGGAGATCTCGTACGAGGAGGGGTCGGGGGCGTACATCAGCCCGTGCTCGCGGGCGGCCCGGTCCAGGTCGGCGGTGATGACGCCCGGCTCGACCACGGCCGTCTCGTCGGCGGGGGACAATTCCCTGATCGCCGCCATCTTGTGCAGCGCCAGCACGACGCATCCCTCGACGGCGGTCGCCCCGCCCGCCAGGCCGGTCCCGGCGCCCCGGGGCACCACCGGCACCCGGTGCTCGGTGGCCCACCTCATCACGGCGACGACGTCGTCCCTGGTGTGCGCCAGGACCACGGCGAGCGGTTTCCCCGGTTCCAGGAAGGTGCGGTCCCGCGCGTAGGAGTCGGTCACGTCGGGGTCGGTCAGCACCTTCTCCGGTGCGAGCGCTGCGACGAGTTCGGAGATAGCGGTCACACGTTGGACTGTACGGCCTATGCCAACATGCCTTCTCCGGACAAAACGCACTTTATTGCAGTTTAGCAACATCATTTGGACTCTTGACTCTGACTTTACCTTCTCGTCTAATCTCCCGGTTCGGTGCGCTCATACGGCGGGCCGGTAGTGGGACGCGTCCGGCCAACCCGGGCGCAAGGGAAGGGGACAGGTTGTCCGGCAGAGTCAGCAGCGGAGGCGCCGGCAGGCGTTTTCTCGCGATAGTCCCCGTGCTCGGCCTGGCCGTCACGGGACTGGCCGTGGGCGGTGCCTCGGCCGAGAGCGACACCTCGGTCGCGCGGTACCAGCCGACCGCGGCCGACTACTACATCAACTACGCGCCCCCCAGGGACGAGCCGGAGGTCGACGACCCGGCCGTGCCGTCGGCGAAGGCGCGTAAGGTCAGCCCGTCCAAGAAGATCGCCGAGAAGTACTCCGCGGGCAACCCCGTCGCCGCGCGGGTGCTGGCGGCCCGTGAGGCCCAGGCGATCAGGACGGGGACCAACCCGGCCGACTTCCTCTTCAAGAAGTCGAAGACCGTCAAGACGGCCAAGCTCCTCACGCTGCTGGTGGAGTTCAACGACAAGGCCAACGACGACTTCTCCGGTTTCTCCCGCCCGGCCGACGTGAACAGCGAGGACCCGGCCGAGTGCGTCACCGAGCCGGCGGGCACGCTGCTCAACGGCCCGCTGCACAACAAGATCCCCAACCCGGCCACGCTGTCCCACAAGGACAACAACAGCTTCTGGGTGCCCGACTTCAGCCCCGACCACTTCAACAAGATGCTCTACACCAAGCAGGGCATCACCCAGCGCGTCCGCACCGACCTGACCGACCCCCGGGACGGCCGCAAGGGCATCGACATCTCCGGCTACACCATGAAGAACATGTACGAGGAGATGTCCAAGGGCGCCTACACGGTCACCGGGCAGGCCAGCCCGTGGATCAAGGTCCCGCACTCCGAGGCCTACTACGGCGCGCGCGCCTGCGGCCAGCCGGTGCAGGACATGAGCGGCCACCCGGACAACCCGCTCGGGGCCGGCCAGCTCGCCATCGACGCGGTCAAGACCCTGGCCGCCACCGACCCGGACTTCCCCTGGGCCGACTACGACATCGAGGACGTCGGTGACGCCGACGGCGACGGCAACTTCGCCGAGCCCGACGGCGTGGTCGACCACCTGGTCCTGGTCCACGCGGGCAAGGACAAGTCCTCCGACGGCGGCGCCGAGGGCACCTACGCGATCTGGGCGCACTCCAGCGCGGTGGCCGGCGGCTACCAGGTGCCCGGCGAGAACGTGAAGATCTCCAACTACATCGTGCAGCCCGAGGACTCCGGCGTCGGCGTCTTCGCGCACGAGTACGGCCACGACCTGGGCCTGCCGGACCTCTACGACACCAGCGGCCAGGCCTCCTCGGCCGTCGACTTCTGGGACCTGATGTCCAGCGGCTCGCACAGCGGCCCGATCTTCCAGTCGATGCCCTCCCACATGAGCATCTGGAGCAAGTGGATCCTCGGCTGGGCCGACCCCAAGGTCTTCAACCCCGGCGACCGCGCCGGCCTGGTGACGATCGGCCAGGCCTCGCGCACGCCCAAGCTCACCCAGGACGGCGTCAGGGTGAACCTGACCAGCCCCCCGGTCACGATGGTCGAGCCGCACAGCGGCACCAAGACGTTCTGGTCGAACTTCGACCAGGAGTGGGCCGACGTCAAGCTCGGCCGTGACGTCCAGGTGCCCGCCGGGACCGACCTGAAGTTCTGGATGTGGAACAACTACGAGATCGAGGAGGACTGGGACTACGGTTTCGTCGAGATCTCCACGGACGGCGGCACGACCTGGGCCCAGCAGAAGGTCTACACCGAGGGCGGCGCCCTGGTCTCCACCGACGACGACTACACCGACCCCAACAAGAACCTGGCCACGTTCGGCAACAAGAAGTACGGCCTCACCGGCAACACCGACGGCTGGCGGCACGACTACGTCGACCTCGCCCCGTTCGCCGGCACGACCGTCAAGCTGCGCCTGACCTACAACACCGACGCCGCCTTCACCCCGCGCGGCTGGCACGTCGACGACTTCGCGCTCACCAACGGCGCCGAGACCGTCTGGAGCGACGACCTGGAGAGCGGCGCCGGCGGCTGGACGACCGGCCGCGGCACCTTCAACGGCACCACCGGCGCGGGCTGGGTCGTCAACGACGGCAAGCGCGAGGTCTCCCGGTTCTACCTGGCCGAGTGGCGCAACTTCGACGGGTTCGACAAGGGCCTGCAGTACGCCTACGACACCAACTACTCGCGTGAGGGCGCGTGGAAGGTGGAGAAGGTCAAGTACAACGCCCCCGGCATGCTCGTGTGGTTCCGCGACTCGAACTACACCAACAACTCGGTGGCCAACAACCTCGAACTGGCGCCGAGCATCGGTTCCAAGGGCAGCCTGCTGCTCGTCGACTCCCACTTCGACCCGCTGCGGCGGACCGGCGCGGCGGCCGAGAAGGACACCACCACGCTCAAGAACATGGACGGCCGCGTGCAGACCTCGAACGCCGCCTTCTCCTTCTCCAAGACCTACCCCTTCACCGAGTGCCTCGAGGGGCCCGGCGAGCCCTTCAGCGAGTACTGCACCAAGGTGGCCGCGCAGCGCGGGGTCTCCGAGTTCACCGACGCCAAGACCTGGTACCCCGGGTTCGAGGCGCGCGGCACCAGCCTGTTCTACCGCGACTTCGACGCCTCGGCGGTCGTCCCCTCCAAGGACGACCAGCCCTACAGCACCCGGGTCGTCAACGCCGACGGCACCCCGGCCACCGAGCTGTACGGGACCGACATGGGCAACGGCCACGTCCTCGGCTCCGGCAACCCCGATGACGAGGACAAGGCGCTGGGCGTGAAGATCAAGCTGGTCACCCCGTTCCCGGGCGACCTCGGCGCCATCGTGCAGGTCACCCCGCCCAAGAAGTAGATCATCCCGCCCAACGGGCGGATGAGGGCCCACGGGCCCCGGGGCCCCGCCGTCACCGACGGCGGGGCCCTACCATTTGAACGGGCAACCACCCGATCGGATAGGGGCAGCGTGGGAGAGCTTCGAAGCAAGGCCGAGCACACCGAGGCCATCCGGACCAAGGGCAGGGTCTGCGTGGTCGTCAACACGCGCTCGCGCCGAGGCCGGCGCCACTACCCCGCCGTGGTCCGCGCGCTGCGGGCCCAGGAATTCGGCTCGATCCGCTTCTTCCCGGTGGTCGACACCAAACGCCTGCGCGCCACCCTGGAGCAGGCCCTGGCCGACGAGCCCGACCTGCTCGTCGTGGGTGGCGGCGACGGCACGCTCAGCGCCGCCGTCAAGCACGTCGCCCACCGCGACGTCGCCCTGGGCGTGCTGCCCCTGGGCACCACCAACAACTTCGTCCGCAGCCTCGGCGTCCCCCTCGACCTCGCCGGGGCCATCGGCGTCCTGCGCACCGGGAAGGTCGCCGACATCGACCTGGGCGTCGCCGGAGATCGCGAGTTCGCCAACCTGGCCAGTTTCGGGGTCTCCGTGGAGGTCGCGGGCAGGGTGCGGCACGGGGTGAAGCGGCTTCTCGGCCGAGCGGCCTACCCGCTCACCGCCCTGACGATCCTCCCGGGCCACCAGCCGTTCCGGGCCTTCCTCACCGTGGACGGGCGCCGCCACGAGCTGCTCACCCACCAGCTCAACATCGCCAACGGCCGTTTCCACGGCGGCTGGCAGGTCGCCAGGGACATCAGCATCGACAACGGCCGCCTGGTCGCGTACCAGCTCGGCTCGGGCAAGCGCCTGCGCCTGCTGCTGGAGACCATGGTCCGCGCCGGCAGCGGCCGCTGGCGCAGCCTGGCGGGCGGCCCCTTCGTGGTGGGGCGCGAGATGTACCTGGAGACCGACCCGCCGATGGCCGCCGACGTCGACGGCGAGGTCCGCCTGATGACCCCCATCATGATCCGCACCGTCCCCAACGGCCTGCGGGTGATGGTCCCCGACGACTTCGTCGACTCCTGAGCCCGATGCGGCCCGGGGAGGCCCGAAAGCCCGGGGAGCCGGGAGGCCGGGTGCCGGTGGTGATTGGAACCGTTCTCAGCGGGTAGTCGGAGGGTTCCGACAGATGGAGGACACCATGGCATCGCTGATGGATCGGGTTCGGAACTACCTGCGCACCCCGCAGGGACAGCGGCACATGGAGAAGGCCAAGACGATGGCCCGCGACCCGCGCAACCAGCAGAAGCTGCGCGGGCTCCTTGCCCGCTTCCGGGGCGGCCACACCCGCCACTGACCCGCCGCCCGGCGGGCGCCAGGGCCCCGGCCGAGAGCCAGGGCCCGGCCTCCGCACTGCCGTCGGCCGGACGGGCGGCCGGTCGGCTCACGGCTGCTCTCCCTCAGAGCTGCTCTCCGGTGAGCCTTAACGCTGTTTTCCAGTGAACTTTTACGGCTTTCCCAGTGACCTTTACGGCTGTTTTCCAGTGATACGCCGGAATCTCGTCCTGAGCCTGTCGAGCAGCGGCTCCGGTGCCGGCAGGCCCCCGTGGTGCTCGTCCTCGTACCGCGCGGGTGCCTGCGGGCGGGCGTCCCGCGAGTGGTGTTCCGCCCCGCGCTCCTCCGGCCACCCGGTGTCCGCCACGCCGGCGCCCGCCGCGGCGGGGACCTCGGGGACGCCGGGGAACTCGGGGACGACCTCCCGAAGGGCCGGGGCCTCGGGGTGGCCGAGGTGCCGCGGCCGGAGATCCTGGGGACGAAGGTCCGGTACGGCGGGCTCCGGCGGGCGGGGCCGCCGTATCCGCCGCAGGTCGGCCAGGGCCTCGGCCGCGCCGGGACGCTTGCTCGTCGCGTGGTCGCGCATCCGCCGCAGCAGGTCCATGACCTCCACGGGCGCCTCGCCGGAGGCGGGCTCGGCGTCGGGGGTGATCGGGGGAAGCCTCCCGGTCAGCAGCTGGAAGGCGATCACCCCGGCCGCGTACACGTCGGAGGCGGCCGTCATCCGCTCCGGCATGGCCTGGCACTCGGGGGCCGCGTAATGGGTGTCGAGGACGTTGGGCAGCTCGCTGGCCACGGTGTGCGCGCGGGGGCCCGGCTTGGCGTAGTCGAACCCGGTGAGCATGGCCCGGCCCTCCTCGGTCACCAGCACGCACGCGGGGCTGAGCGCCCGGTGGATCACGTTGTTGGCGTGCACGTGGGCCAGGCCCAGCAGCATGTCCTCCACCACGTCCAGCCGGGCGGCGGTGGAGAGCGTGGACATGGGGGCGGTGAGGTGCAGGTGCAGCGCCTGGCCGTGCACGTCGTCGAGGACCAGCACGAACCGGCTCTCGTCGTCGATGGCGAAGAAGTCACGGGCCCGCACCACGCACGGGTGCGGGGGAATCCTGGTGAGGGCCTGGTAGGCGTTGGTGATCAGCCGTCGCTCGGCCGCCCTCGGTTCCTCCTCGGCCAGCGGGTCGGCCCGGTAGACGCGCAGCAGGACCGTCTCGCTGCCCGGGACCGTCGCGTTGATCGCGCGGTACTCGGTGACCCGGTTGTCGCCGCCCAGCTGCTCCTCCACCTCCCAGCTGCCGAAGCGCGGCGGCGCCGTGGAGCGCCGCACGCTCCCGTTGAGCGCCTCGATGATCGCGGTGCCGTACGGCGCGGTGTCCGTGGTGTGGCCGCGCCTGACGCGGGAGACGTCGCCCAGCGTGCCGATCAGCCCGGCGAGGCCGGTGACGTGCCGCGAGTCGCGGCCGGCCGGGTCGACCAGCTCCGCGTCGGTCCCGGTGAGCACCACGAGGCTGTCGACGTAGACCCGGTCCAGCTCGCGGCGCTCCTGGGTGAGCAGGCCCTTGAGCGCGCGCCCGTTGCCGCGCAGCTTGGCGACGGGGGAGCCGAACGCCTCCCTCCGCTGCGGGAACCAGCGGGTTCCCGCGACCTCGATCCGGCCGCGGGTGCCCTTGACGTCGATGACGCAGAGCGAGTGGCCGGTCAGGACGATCACGTCCACCTCGAAGGTGTCGTCCCCGCGGGGCACCTCGATGTTGTGCAGCAGCAGCCAGTCGTCCGGGGCGTTGTCTCGCAGATGCGCGATGACCCGTCGCTCGGCGTCGTTGACCGGGCTCCCGCCGCCGACGATCTGTGCCATCTCTAGCGTGCCGCCTTTCTGATCGCGCTCATCGTGCCACGCACTATCCCAAGAGGCTCATCTTCGCCCGTACCTCTACTTTTCCACCACTGGGACACGCGGGCCTCCCTATGATCATGGCGTAGTCCCGGCCGCGAGGCGTGATCGACGTGTCCGGAGCATGTCCGCCCCGCTCCCGGCCACCGCCACCGCCGTGCCGTTCGGCACGCCGGCCGGGTTCGCCGCCCCGCCCCGGCCCGGCGCGGCGCGGCGCGGCCGCCGGGCGACACGGCACGGTGTCGTCCCCACGCCCCCCTGTGATCATCGCAGCCAGGACCATGTTTGCCGGGGGAGGAGAGGGTAGACGTCCTTTCCTGTAGGGGAGGAGGCAGCCCATGACCAACGCCAAGGAATCACTGCCGACGTCCGAGCTGATCCGGCAGATGTCGGAGCAGGTCTCGCGTCTCGTCAAGGACGAGCTGCGCCTGGCCAAGGCCGAGCTGACGGAGAAGGGCAAGCACGCGGGAATCGGCGTGGGGTTGTTCGGCGGAGCGGGAGTGGTGGCCCTGTTCGGGGCCGGCGCCCTGGTCGCCGCGGTGATCCTGCTTCTCGCGCAGGTCATGCCCCCGTGGGCGGCGGCCGCGCTCGTGGGCGGGGTGCTGCTGGTCGTGGCCGGCGCGCTCGGGTTCTTCGGCAAGCGCCAGGTCGCCGAGGCCGCCCCGCCGACCCCCGAACGGACCATCGAGAGCGTCAAGGACGACATCGACGCGGTGAAAGAGAGGGCGCACCGATGACTGAGACAGACCCGGGCGGACCCGAACGGCCCCAGGCCGTGGCCGGCACCACCGGATCCCGCAGGAAGGGCGTCGACGAGCCGATAACGCCTGACGAGAGCGGATCGCTGAACATCCCGCCGAACCAGCCGGACGGCACGCCCGCCGAGGACCTCGGGGTTTCCGAGTCCGAGCGCGACGGCACGCCCCGGCTCCCGGAGGGCGCGGCGCTCGCCGCCGTACCGGACAGCACGGCGAAGAACACCCCGTACGTCAACACCGGTGACACCGGTGGCGGCGCGACGGAGGTCGGCAAGACCGTCGGAAACGACGGGAACGACACGGAGACCGTGCGGCGGGACATCGAGGAAGCCCGCCGCGAACTGGGCGACACAGTGGAGGCACTGGTGCACAAGACCGACGTCAAGGGCCGTCTGCAGGAGACCGCCGCTCAGGTGGGCGACGACCTGCGCAAGGCGGGGGCGGCGACCGCCACCACGGCCACCGAGATGGTGGAGCGGGTCAAGGTGGCCGCTCCCGAGATGGTCGGGCGGGTGAAGGAGGCGGCCCCCGAGGTCGTCGGCCGGGTCAAGGAAGTGACTCCCGTCGAGATCAAGGACGCGGCGAACAGGGTCACGACCGAGGCGGGCAAGCGCCCGGTGGTGACGATCGCGGCGGTCGCCGCGCTCGTCCTGGTCGTCTTTCGCGTGCTGCGGCGAGGCAAGAAGAAGTAGATGACCGGCAGCACCGGCAGGGCCGCCCCCGACGATTCGCGGGGGCGGCTCGCCCTTGTCCCGGACACCCCCTCGCAACTGCCCCGGCGGGCCTGGTGGGGGGTCCTCAAACGGACCGTCCTGGAGTTCCAGCGGGACGGCCTGCCCGACTGGGCCGCGGCCCTCACCTACTACGCGGTGCTGTCGATCTTCCCCGGCCTGATCGTGCTGGTGTCCGTGCTCGGACTGGTCGGCCAAGACGTGATCTCCACCATCCTGGCCCAGGTCGCGGTGCTCGCCCCCGGCGACGTCACGCAACTGGTGAAGGACCAGATCTACCAGGTGGGCGGCGGCACGAGGGGTCTGCTGGCGATCGCCGGTCTGCTGGTGGCGCTCTGGTCGGCCTCCGGCTACGTCGCCGCCTTCGTCAGGGCCGGAAACGCGATCTACGACATCCGGGAGGGACGCCCCCTGTGGAAGCTGACCCCGCTCAGGGTCGGGCTGACGCTGGTGGTCGTCGTCCTGATGGCCGCCGCGGCGGTGGCCGTCACCTTCACGGGAAGGCTCGCCGAGGCGGCGGGCGAGGCCCTGGGAATCGGGCAGACCGCGGTCACCGTCTGGGGGTACGCCAAGTGGCCGGTCCTGGTGCTGATCGCCGCGGGCCTGGTGATGCTGCTCTACTGGGCCGCGCCCAACGTCCGCCAGCCCGGATTCCGCTGGATCAGCCCCGGCGGGCTGCTGGCCGTGCTGCTCTGGGTCGTCGTCTCGGCCGGGTTCGCGGCCTACGTCGCCAACTTCGGCTCCTACGACAAGACCTACGGCACGCTCGGCGCCGCGGTGGTGTTCCTGGTCTGGCTGTGGCTGTCCAACATGGCGATCCTGCTGGGCGCCGAGTTCGACGCCGAACTCATGCGGGAACGCCGGATCGCCGGAGGCCATCCGCCCGAGAGGGAGCCGTACGCCGAGCCCAGGGACGAGGCGAAGGAGGAGGACGGCCCCCTCCCCGGTCCCGGCGAACGCTGACCGGGTGCCGGTGGACCGCCACCCCGGCCCCGGCCGGACGGCACTCGCGGCTCTTTCGGCTACCCCTCCCGCCGCCGGCCGGACGCCCCAGGTCTCGGCGGCCCTTCCCGGCCCGCCGGGGAACGGGGCCGGTCACCGGAGATCCGGCCGATACCTGTGCGCGCAAGCGAGCCAAACTCATGTCTGTCGGGGTAATCTGACCGTTTCCGGGTGGGCGGCGGACCCCCTCCTCTCCGCCCACCCGGACCTTCCCGCGACCGATGTGCCGGCCAGGCCGCCGTTTCCGGCCCGGAAGGGCGAACTATGCTGATCTCGGACGCGCGCGGAGCCACGCGCATGTAGCGTTCTCGGGCAGGACACGATGTTCTCGGGCAGGACACGATTCTCGGGGCAGGACACAGGAGGTCTCATGCGCCGTGCTCTCGGGGTCGCCGCGGGCCTCGCCCTCATCGCGGCCGCCCTGTCGCCGCTGCCGCAGGCCCAGGCCAGTTGCGTCACCGCCGCCAGGAAGTGCCAGGGTGAGCCGCTGATCGGCATCGAGCTGACGGCCGGGGCCGCGCCGCGCCCCGACTCGCAGGGCCGGGTCTCCTACACCCTCGACTACTCCATGACCTGGACCCCCTCCTTCGCCCCCTACTGGGGCGCCTTCTGGGTGGGGGGCCGCTTCCCCGAGGGCGCGCGGGGAGGCGTCCGGGCGGTGCTGCTCGACGGCGCCGGCGGGCGGGTCTCCGTCCTGCGCTGCCGCGAGCGCTCCGACGGCGTCTGGTGCGCCGCGGGAAGCCACGTCCCGCACCGGGGACGGATCGTCTTCACGACCCGCCTCGCGCCCGGCACCGAGGCCGGGACCGTGGCCAGGCTCGGTTTCGACAGCTTCGAAGGGCTCGACAGGGAGGAGTCCGAACGCGGTTTCAGCCGGGCGCAGGCGAGGGAGAGATTCTGCGAGCACCGTTTCACCACGACCGTCACGACGACGCAGGCACCCTGAGGAGACGAGTTGAACGCCGTACTGACCGGTGTGCACCACCTCAAGATCTGGGTGAGCGACCTGGAGCGGAGCCGTTCCTGGTACGAACGGGTCCTGGGGCTGGAACACCACACCAGCTTCCAGGACGAGGACGGCGTGATCAGGGGCATGAGTTTCACGGTACCCGGCGCGGCCTTCCAGATCGCGCTGCGTGAGAACCCCGACCTGGCCAGGGTGCTCTTCGACGCCGACCCCTTCGCGCTCCAGGTGACCCGCGAGGGGCTCGACGACTGGGTCGCCCGTCTCGACGGCCTCGGTGTCCCGCACAGCCCGGTCTTCCGGGCCTCCGCGGGCCACGCGATGGGCTTCGCCGACCCCGACGGCGTCCAGATCCGCCTGTACGCCCCGGACGAGGAGGTCCACGCCGCCCAGGTGGGCGCCGGAGGCGTCTACCAGGGCCAGGCACCCGCCCCCGCCCCCGCCCCCGAGCGGGACCGGGACTGAGAGGTCCCACCCCGGAGGCGGAAGCGGGCGAGTGTCCGGTGTGTCCGGTCCGGGGGCGAGGTGTCAGGAACCGGCGGCCATGTCGAAGAAGCGCAGCTCCAGCCGTACGGCGCGGCGGAAGAAGTCGAGCACGCGCAGCCGTCCCTCCTCGTCCAGCCCGGGGCCCAGCCGGTCCAGCTCGTCACGCAGGAAGTGCACCCAGGCGCGGAAGGCCGGGCCCTCGTGCAGCTCGATCCACTCGCGGTGCACGAAGGTGTCCGGAAGCGGCTCCTCGGCGCGGGAGGCCCAGCCCAGGTAGGACCATTCGGCCACGCACAGCACCGCCAGGACGAGCGGGTAGTCCAGGCTGGTCCTGGCCTCGTCCATCAGGGCGCGGAAGTCGACCGTGACCGGTTCCAGCTCCGGAGAGGTCATCTCGGCGGGGGTGGCGCCGAGGGCGGCGAGGGCCCGGTGGAAGTACGTCAGCTCCTCGGTGGTGGCGATCTCGCCCAGGAACTGGCCGAACGGCACCCGGGACTCGAAACTGTCCGCGCAGGCCACGGCCGCCCCGAGCAGGGCGGTGAAGGAGTCGACGAACTGGAAGTCCTGGACCAGGTAGCGGCGCATGTCGTCGTCGGGGACGTCGCCCCGGGTGATCGCGGCGGCGAACGGGTGGCTCACCACCGCCGTCCACTCCGGCTCGCTCAGCGAGCGCATCCACTCGCTGAAGGCGGGATCGACGGCACTCGCGCGCCACTCGTCGTAGGGGATCTGCTCCACGGGGCCTCTTCTCGCGATCTCGGCGTCTCGACATCTCGATCAGCGTGAATGCTAGCCCCGCCGGGCCCGGCGCGCGGCGGCCCCGCGCATTCCGTGATCACTCGGGTCAAGGAGTCTTTGCAGGTCAGGACGGGTTCTTCTGGGGATCGTCGGGCACGTTCCGGCAGGACGATCCCGAAAGGGCGCCCGGAGGGATGTGAGGCCGTGACCGAGGAGGCTGGGACCGGGGAGACCGTGGCCGGGAAGACCGTGACCGGGGACGCGGCGATCGAAGAGGTCCTGACCGAACCGGTCGTCAACGCCGCCGTCATCTACTACTCGGCCACGGGTACGGTCTTCGCGCTGGCCAAGGCGGCCGCCGCCGCCGCGGAGAAGGCCGGTGCCGAGGTCCGCCTGCGCAAGGTCAGGGAACTCGCGCCGGCCGAGGCCATCGCGTCCAGCGAGGGCTGGGCCGCCCACGCCGCGGCCACCCAGTATGTCGTGGAGGCCTCGCTGGAGGACCTGGAGTGGGCCGACGCGCTCCTGTTCGGCACGCCCACCCGGTACGGCAACCCCACCGCCCAGATGAGGCAGTTCATCGACACCACCGGCCGGCTGTGGGCCCAGGGCCTGCTGGTCAACAAGATCGTTTCATCGTTCACCGCGAGCTCGACGACCCACGGCGGGCAGGAGAGCACGATCCTCGCGATGAACAACACCTTCTACCACTGGGGGGCGATCATCGTGCCGCCCGGCTACGCGGACCCCGTCCAGTTCCGGGCCGGCAACCCCTACGGCGCCAGCCACACCTCCGACAACGGCACGATCCCGCCCGGGGACGTGCAGCTGGAGGCGATGGACTTCCAGGCCCGGCGGGTGGTGGAGGTCGCCTCGGCGTTCCTCCGCGGGCGCCTGCCCTGACGGCGGCGTTCCCCCGCGATCACCGGGCGACCGGGGCGGCCGCGCCGACCCGGCCGTATCGGCCTACCCGGGAACCGGCACAGAGCAGGTCATTGACCGCCGAAACGCTGGACGATTAGCGTCGAGGTCCCGGCGTCCAGGGGAGAGACCGTGACCGTGCACGAACCCGGCCTCGGCCGGTACTACGAGGACTTCGTCGTCGGCGACGTCTACCAGCACCCGCTCGGCCGCACGATCAGCGAGGCCGACAACACCTGGTTCACCCTGCTGACGATGAACACCAACCAGAACCACTTCAACGCCCACTTCGCCGAGCGCGCCCCGGTCGGGAAGATCATCGTCAACTCCGGCCTGTCCGTGGCGATCGTGCTCGGCATCTCGGTGATCGACGTCAGCCAGACCGCCCTGATGAACCTCGGCTGGGACGAGATCAGGCTGACCCACCCGGTCTTCCTGGGCGACACCCTGTACGCGGAGTCGATCGTGCTGGACAAGCGGGAGTCGCGGTCGCGGCCCTACGCCGGGATCGTCACCTGCAAGACCCGCGGCCTCAACCAGGACGGCGACGAGGTCATGTCCTGGCGCCGCGCGGTGATGGTCTACCGCCGCGACGCGCCGCAGGACAAGAACTACTTCCCGCGGGCCAGGACCGGTCCGCTCACCCCCTGACGGCCGCTCCGCGGAAAGGACCCCGTGATGGACTTCGAGCTCAACGAGGAGCAGCAGCTGTTCCGCCGGACCCTGCGGGAGTTCGTCGACAAGGAGATCGTGCCGGTCGCCTCCGAGTGGGAGCGGGCCGGTCGCTACCCCACGGAGATCGTCGAGGGCTTCGGGGAGATGGGGCTGTTCGGGATCACGATCCCCGAGGAGTACGGCGGGCTCGCCCTGGACCGCGTGTCGTTCGCCCTGGTCTTCGAGGAGATCGCACGCGGGTGGATGGGTGTGGCCGGGGTGCTCGGCTCGCACTCCCTGGCCGCCTGGATGATCGCCAGGTACGGCACCGAGGAGCAGAAGGACGCCTACCTGCCGGACCTGGCCACCGGCGCCCGCCGTACCGGCATCGCGCTGACCGAGCCCGCGGCGGGCACCGACCTGCAGGGCATCCAGACGCGGGCCGTCCGCGACGGCGACCACTACGTGATCAACGGAACCAAGACGTGGATCACCAACGCCAGGCACGCCGACCCGATGCCCGTCCTGGTCAAGACCTCCGTCACCGACCCCGCGCACCGCGGCATGTCCCTGCTCCTCGTCGAGGCCGGAACCCCCGGGTACACCGTCAGCCGCGACCTGCCCAAGCTCGGCTACAAGGGCCCCGAGACCTGCGAGATCGTGCTGCAGGACGTGCGCGTCCCGGCCTCCGCGCTGCTCGGCGGGACCGAGGGACGGGGCATGCAGCAGGCCCTGTCGGCCCTGGAGCTCGGCCGGATCAACATCGCCGCCCGCGCGGTCGGCCTGTCCCAGTGCGCCTACGACGCCGCGCTGAGCTACTCGCGCGAGCGTCACGCCTTCGGGCAGCCGATCGCCGATTTCCAGGCCATCCAGCTCAAGCTCGCCGACATGGCCACCGACATCCAGGCGGCCCGGCTGCTGACCTACTGGGCGGCGGTCCGTTCCGAGAGCGGCGCGGTGAACTCCGAGGCCGCGATGGCCAAGTACTTCGCCTCCGAGGTCGCGCTGCGCGCCACCACGGAGGCGATGCGGATCCACGGCGGCTACGGCTACTCGCAGGAGTTCGTCCTCGAACGCCTCTACCGGGACGCGCCGCTGATGGCCATCGGCGAGGGCACCAACGACATCCAGCGGATGGTCATCGCGAGGTCCCTCATCTCGGGCGCGGCCAAGCTCGGCTGGTGACGCGGGTGGCGCGGGTGCGCCGGTGACGCGGGTGGCGCGGTGACGCGGTGAAGCCGGTGACGTGGGTGACGCGGTGAAGCCGGTGACGCCGCTGGCGCCTGGTGACACGGCCCCGCTCCCGCGCCGCCGGGGGACCGTACGGGCCGCCCGGCGTCTCCTATCCTGACGTGATGCCGGTCTCTGAAGTGGTGCCAGGTGAGGACTGTCTGTTCTGCGCCATCGTCGCCGGGGGGCGACCGGCCCACGTCGTCCTCTCCGACGGCGTGGCCGCCGCCTTCCTGGACACGCGGCCGGTCTTCAAGGGTCACGTCCTCGTGGTCCCGCGGACCCACGTCGAGACGCTGGCGGACCTGCCGGTACCGATGGTCGGCCCGTTCTTCGAGCGCGTCCGCGCCCTCTCCGCCGCCGTCGAACGGGGCCTGGAGGCGGCCGGCACGTTCGTCGCGATGAACAACCGGATCAGCCAGAGCGTCCCGCACCTGCACGCCCACATCGTTCCCCGCAACCGCAAGGACGGCCTGCGCGGCTTCTTCTGGCCCCGTACGAAATACGAGGACCCCGCCGAGGCCGGGTCCTACGCCCGCCGCATCCGCGAGGCCCTGCAGGCGGGGACCGCGCGGCCCTGAGAGCCGCCCCGCCCGCGTTCCCGCACCGGTTCCACCGGCCGGCCGGGAATGGGGGCTCGGCGACGAACGCCTGGCCGTCTCCGGCCGCGGGGATGGCGGCGGGCGGACCCGCGCGGCCATGATGGTCGCGGGGAGGTGGTGGAGGTGGAGGAGACGCCCGCGGCACCGGGGACCGGGCCGCTCGCACCCGGCTTCAACGGGATCGACCCGGCATTGATGAGGGACTTCATCACCCAGCTGGAACGGGCCGGGCAGGCCATCGCCGAGCACGCCGAGGCCATCCGCAGGGAACTGGCCGCGGTGGACATGCCCGCCGCCTCGCTCGCGCCGGTCAGGGAGATCGGCGGCTGGGCCGAAGAACAGCTGCCCAGGCTCCGGCAGCGGGTGGAGACCATCACCGCCACCCCTGCGGCACTCCTCGGCGGCGGGCTGAGCGGCTACCGGGAGGGTACCGCCCTCACGCGGGCCGAAGCCCTCGAGCGGGGAAAGGACCTGGGGGAGCGTTTCGCCGGCATCGACCCGGACGCGTTCTCCCTTCTCGGTCCCTACGCCTCCGACCGGATGGCCGCGGTCGTCGAGGAGCTGAAAGCTCACCAGAACGACGCCGACTTCACCGCCTCGTTCTTCGCCGCGCTCGGACCCAAGGGCACCCGGGCACTCGGCGAGCGGCTTCGCCGCCGCCTGGACGACGCGGAGGAGGCGATCGGTGTCGCGGGAAAGGCCTTCGCCACCGCGGTCGCGGGCGGCGCCGCGGTTCCCGGATTCGCCGCTGTCGTCAAGGCCGTGGAGAGGCGCGAGGCCCTGGACGACGTCGCCGACCTGCTGGCCCACGGCCGCTACCCGACCGGGTGGCTGGTCGGCATCGCGGCCCCCGCGCTCCTCCCCGGGAACCGGACCGGTACGGCCACCCTGGGCAGGCTCCTCAACGCCCTGGGCAACAACCCCGCCGCCGCCCGTCTCGCGATCAGCTCGGCCACCGACCTCGCCCCGGTCCCGGCCTCGGCGAAATCCCCCTTCGGCGTCCTGCCGGCCTCCCCGCGGTCGTGGAAGGCCCTGCCGACGCTGGCGGCCTTTCTCAAGGAGCTCGGCGAACGGGCCGGCCGGACGCCCGAGTCCGCGGGCGGGTTCGGGCGCATGCTGGCCGCGGCCTCCGGTGCCTACGACGAGCCGCAGGGGAGGCACAGCCGCGAGGCCGCCTTCTTCGCGTACACCGTGATGACCACGGCCGACGAGCTGAGACTGGACGACGCCACCCGGCCGCACCTGTCGGAGATCGCGGGCTCCTATGCTCCCGAGATCACCCTGGGCGCCGACATCGGTGACGCCGACATGACCAAGGACAGCGCCCTGTGGGCGACCCCCACCCCTTTCGAACCGGCCGCCGTCCCCGGCCTGCGCGGCGCCTTCCGGCTCAGTCCCGAGGACACCTTCCGCTTTCTCACCACCTTTGCCGCCACGCCCCGGAGCCGGGCCCCGTTCGAGGCGGGCATGGGCCAGCTCGCCGAGCGGCTGCTTCCCCAGGCCTCCCGCCTGGTCAGGGACACCGGCGACGTCACCGCCCTCGACAACCTGTTCACCGTCCTCGGAAACGTCCGCGGCTTCGAACTGGCGGCCGCGGTCCGGGTGCTGAAACCCGTGGACGAGGCGGTGAAGGACGCCGACGACGCGGACAGCCTGATCCTCGGCACCCTCATGGGCGGGCTCGGCCTGGTCTACCCCATCTCCCTTTTCGCCCGTACCTGGACGGCCCTCTCCACCGGGGTGGCCGCGGGTGACACCTACGCTCCCGATCCGGAGGAGCAGGTGGCCAAGCTCCACGAGCTGGACGGCGCGGAAACGCTGGGCCGCCAGTACGAGATCGCCCGGCTCCTCATGAAACAGGGCTTCCTTCCCCAGACGGCGCCGTCCGGCTCGGTCATCGCCGACGCGAACGGCGATCTGCGTCCTTTCCACGAGATCGCGAAGCAGGGAAACGCCGGGATGAAGGCCCTGGAACAGTGGTTCATCGACAACGGCATGGGCGGTCAGGACAAGCTAAGTCTCGGGGCACTGAGCGTCGCGCTTGCGGGCCGCTTCGATGGGCGCAAGGATCCCGGCTTTCAACGTGCGGGTCTCTACAAGAGCAAACTCACGACCGACTAAGACATTCGGTCTCACCACGCACCGCGTATTGACCATTGATCGAGGACTGCAGTATCAGGGATGTCCCGGATGACTCATCGGCCACCGTCATGGGATCGTTGATGTCATCAGGGTCGCCAATGCTGACAAGTTTGTAATTCGCCACACGTTTTGAGGCACTGATCATCAACTCGTTGAGGCCGCTTGCTCCGCGTTCAGGCGCGATGTCCTGGCCCGTCGCCGCGAAGGTGCGTTTGGCTCCGTCCTTCCCGCAGGGGACGTCCTTTCCGCCCGGGTCGGTTATCTGGATGTTTTTGGCATTCACCTCTTCAAGGAGTTTCAGGACGTGTGCTTTGAGGGTTTCCCCCGCCTCGATGGCCGTGGGGTGCTTCTCGCCGCAGGCGACCATGGGCAGGGCCACCAGCAGGAGCGTGAGGCCGAGCCGTACGGGAAAACTGCGGGCGGAACGGGGCATCGAATCTCCTTCGAAGCACTGGCCGACTGAGCGCACGATCTCATATCGTCCGGGAGGTCGCGCAACTCTTACAAGAAACACCGACAGGAAAGGCCAGGCGGATGGTTTCCGGATCCAGGGACGCGATCCCCAATCCCCGGCGGGAGGAGTTGCGGCGTGCGCTGGCGCGGGTTCGGCTGCACGCGGCGCAGCTGGAGACGGCGCTGGATCCCGCGCACGCCTCGTTCACCGGGAAGGCGGTCTGGGTGGGACCGGCGGCGCGGACGTTCGCCGAGGAGTTGATCGGCCGCCGGAACCGGCTTCGCGTGCTCGTCGGGCGGATCGTCGAGGAACTGGAGGCGGAGTTCCGCGCGACTTCCGAGACGACGGACCGGCCGGCGGGCACGCGATGACCGGGTGGGGGCTTCCAGCGCTCCGTGTCACCTGGTACTCCCGTGACATTTCGCGATCATGGTTGCGATCTGCGCTGGTAGTGGCGGCGGCGCCACTGTGACCAGTGCAGGACATGGTGGACGGGGCGGTGCCGGGTGAGGACGAGGGCGGCCGGCAGGCCGCGCACGTATGCGGTGGCCGTGCGCCGGGGCGACAAAGTGCCGGTCGTGAACATCGCGGACATGAACCTCGGCAAGGCCGGTTTCGGCGCCTGGGCCGGAAGGTCCTGAGAAACAGCCTTTAATCCACGGATGAAACCGTTGGCGCGGCCGGGGCGTCGTACGCCGCGATCGACCAAGCCCCGGGACGCTTGCCGAGTTCGGTGGCCAGCCGGTCGGCTGTCTTCGGGTCGGAAAGGTCGTACCTCCCCTTGCACGCATCCTTGGACGGGCACGAACCGCGTCCGCGCGCGACAGGGGCATCTGGCGGAAAGACCCAGATGGTGATTTCGTGATCGCGGCCGAGCCAGCCCGGCTCGTGCGCCTTGTCCGCGAGCATGCTGAGCCCGCCGTCCGGGCCGCATATGCCGCTGGCGCTGCTCGTTCCCTCATTGGTGAAGAAAATCGAGCCCGGCTTCTGACAGAAGATCACGATCTTGATGTTTTCGCTTGTGGGACGGAAGCGGAGGCGCTCTTTTGCCGCCGACCGCGGCACCGTCGTTGCCGATAGACGGTTCAGCCCCTTGTAGGCGCGTGGTGGCTCTTCGAAGGCCGCCGGGGTCGCGGGCGAGGCCGGCAGCGCGGGTTCGGGAACGCCGATCAGGTTCGACACCAGCATGACCACTGTCATGACGACCACCGTGGTAGCGATGGCGGCGCCCGCCGTCCAGCCCCAGCCCCATTGTCGGCGCGGGCGAGGCTGACGTGCCGCGGCCTGGCGGGCGATCAGCCGCGCACGAGCTCTGGCCACGGTCTCGGCTGAAGGCGGTGGTTCGTCCGGGATCGCCTGGGCGAGCAGCGTGATCTCATCCATCGTGCGCCTCCTTTAGCGGGTTGACGTCGCCCAGTGCCTTGCGAAGCTGCTTGCGTGCCCGGTTGAGCCGGGACGCGACGGTGCCATAGGGGATTTTCAGGGCGGCTGCGACTTCTCGGTGGGTCAATTCGCCCAGCGCCACCAGCAGCACCACGTCCCGGTCGCCGCTGTTCAGACCGGCGAGCGCCCCCGCGAGCCTGCCGGCGAGGCTTCCAGCCGTGACACGCGTGAGCGTCGTGTCCTCGTGGCTTTGCGCCTCGCGTTCGGATGTCCGGCTGAGCGCTTTCCATCTGCGGATCTCGCTACGGCGGTGTCTCGAGATGAGCTTGGTCGCGATGCCGTACAGCCAAGGTCTGACCTCACCGCGCGAGGATTCGTATCCCCCTCCGGCAGCGATGAGAAAGACCTCGCCCGCCAGGTCGTCGGCGGCGTCTCTGGAAAGCCGCCGAGCGATGTAGCGGTGGATCTCGGCGAAGTGCGCGTCGAAGATCTGATCGAGGTCCAGTCCCAGACGGGTGGAAACGCTCATGCGAGCGGTCCCGCTGGCATCCGTGGTTGGGTCACGCGCTGCTCTCCGTCCAATTCGACAAGGCGGTCACCCCTGATTGCCCGATGTGCCGAAAAGCTTTCACCACCCCTGCGAGGCATGCCGAATCCCAAAGTGTCACCGGAGTACCGGCCGGTCGAGACTCACCGAGGCGGGCGCTGCCGGAACGGCGGCGCATTGTCTTGATCTACAATGTAAAGGGGCGTGGCTGGGTGCTCGCCTTGCACCGAGAGCGCCTCGCACCGCGTGGAAGATCCTGTTCGACCCTGCTCCGAGGTGGAAGGAGGGTGTGATCCCGATGGGTGAGGCGCGGGCGTGGCCGGGCGTATAAGGTCCGGAGCGTGGAACCCCTCGTTGCCGTGTTGCTGGTCGCCGCCCTGGTCGGCGTACCCGCTCTGGTGCTGTGGCGGGTGCTGCGCGGGCGCAGGGAGCTGGGCAGCAGCCCCGCGGAGCGGGCCACGTTCGAGACCCTGCACACCGCCTCCCTGGCCGCGCCGCCGCTGCGGGCGGGGCTGACCGAGGCGGGGGCGCAGAAGGCGTCCCGCCATCTTCGGGAGCTGCTGGGCTCCCCGGCGCTGGCGATCACCGACGAGGAGCGGCTGCTGGTCTACGACGGCGAGGGCGACCACCACGCCCGCGAGGCGTTCGCCCACGCCGCCAAGACGCTCTCCGGGGGCCGGACCCGGGTCCTGGGCCCCGAGGTCGTCTCGTGCGACCTTCCCGAGTGCCCGATCAGGTTCGCCGTGGTGGTGCCGCTCACCACCGACGGCAGGGTGGTGGGTTCCCTCGCCTCGTACGGCGGGCACGCCTCGGCGGGTCTGGTCAGGGCCGCCCACGAGGTCGCGAACTGGGTCGACTCGCAGCTGGAGCTGGCCGAGCTGGACCGGTCGAGAACGCGTCTGATGGAGGCCGAGGTCCGGGCGCTGCGCGCGCAGATCTCCCCGCACTTCATCTACAACTCGTTGACGACCATCGCCAGCTTCGTCCGTTCCGATCCGGACCGTTCCCGCGAGCTGCTGCTGGAGTTCGCCGACTTCACCCGGTACTCCTTCCGGCGGCACGGGGAGTTCACCACGCTGGCCGAGGAGCTGCGTTCCATCGACCGCTACCTCACCTTGGAGCGTGCCCGTTTCGGCGATCAGCTCCAGGTGACGCTGCGCATCGCCCCGGAGGTGCTCGCGGTCGCGGTGCCGTTCCTGTGCCTGCAGCCCCTGGTGGAGAACGCGGTCCAGCACGGGCTGGAGAGCAAGCCCGGGGTCGGGCGCATCTCGATCGTCGCCGAGGACGCCGGGGCCGAGTGCCGGATCAGCGTGGAGGACGACGGCGTCGGCATGGAGCCCGACCGCCTGCGCCGCATCCTGGCCGGTGACGCCGACGAGCGCTCGGGGGCCGGGGGAGTGGGGCTGGTCAACGTGGACGAGCGGTTGCGCCAGGTCTACGGTGACGAGTACGGCCTGGTGGCGGAGACGGCCAAGGGGGCGGGAACGAAGGTCAGCGTCCGCCTGCCCAAGTATCATCCGGGTGTCTCCGCCCGTTGAGCCCGCTTGAGCCCGCGCCTGGTCCGAACCTTTCCCCCTACCGAAAAGTTGACAGGCGATGTCTGATTCATCACCCTCTAGAAATTCCCTCGTGAACGATCTGGAGGAGTGACCGTGACCGGCCTGCGCGTCCTTGCGGTGGACGACGAGCTTCCCGCGCTGGAGGACCTGGCCTACCTGCTCCGGGACGATCCCCGTATCGAAGAGGTGTCCCTGGCCAGGGACGGGGCAGCCGCGCTGCGCGTCCTGGACCGGGCGATCGCCGACGGGCGGCCGATCGACGCGGTCTTCCTCGACATCCGGATGCGCGGCCTGGACGGGGTGGTGCTGGGCCGGTTGCTCTCGCAGTTCGCCAACCCGCCCCGGGTGGTCTTCGTGACGGCCTACGAGGAGCACGCGGTCGACGCCTTCGAGATCAAGGCCGAGGACTACCTGCTCAAGCCGGTACGGCCGGAGCGGCTGGCCGAGGCGATCCGCAGGGTGTTCGTCTCCGCGGAGCTGCCGGAGAGCGAGGGGGCGGGCCGCGCCGATCCCGACACCATTCCGGTGGAGCTCGGCGGTGTCACCCGGTTCGTGGCCAGCACCGAGGTCCGGTACGTGGAGGCGCAGGGCGACTACGCCCGCCTGCACACCGCGGGGGGCAGCCATCTCGTGCGCATCTCGCTGGCCACGCTGGAGGAGCGCTGGTCCTCCGCGGGGTTCGTGCGGGTGCATCGCAGCCATCTGGTCGCGGTCAAGCACATCGACGAGTTGCACATCGACTCGGGCCGGTGCGTGGTCCGCATCGGTGAGACCGAGATCCCGGTCAGCCGCCGCCACACCCGTGAGCTGCGCGATCTGCTGGTTCGCAGGGCGCGCAGGGGCAGGTCGGAATGAGCCGTGATCCCGAGCCCGGGGAGGGCGCCGAGCCGCGCCGGTGGATCGCCGACCGGACGCGCAGGGATGCCGACCGGACGCGTAAGGACGCCGAGCGGACGCGCAGGGACGCCGAGCGGACGCGCAAGGATGCCGAGCGGTCGCGCAGGGATGAGCGTCCGCGGCGCGAGGTGGTGACCAGCCCTCGTACGATGGCGCCCCGCCACCCCCGCTACCCGGTCACCCGCGAGATCGACGAGCAGACCCGTCTGGGTGAGGTGTACATGCGCTCGCTGGTCCGCACCCAGTTCCGCCTGGCCCTGTTCGTCTGCACGGTGCTGGGGTGCGTGGTGGCGGGACTGCCCCTGATGTTCCTGCTGGTGCCGGAGTTGCGCGCGGTCCACCTGCTGGGGATCCCGCTGCCCTGGGCGGTGCTGGGCGGCCTGATCTATCCGGCGTTCGTGATCGGCGCCTGGCTCTACGTCCGGCAGGCGGAACGCAACGAGCGGCACTTCGCCGAACTGGTGGACAGGGCCCGTTGACCAGGAGACGGACCGTCCCGGGGCCTGAACCCGAGGCCCCCACGACAGGAGACGTCACAGGAGGCGTCACGGGAGATGGCATGGAAGACGTCGGGGGAGGCGTCGGATGAGCACCGCGTACGGTGTGACGGCGGTCGTGCTGGTGGTACTGGCGGCGGTGCTGATCGGTGCGTTCGGGATCAGGTTGTCGCGGACCACCTCCGACTTCTACGTCGCCTCCCGGACGGTCTCCCCGTTGTGGAACGCCTCCGCCATCGGCGGGGAGTACCTGTCGGCCGCGAGCTTCCTGGGCATCGCCGGGCTGATCCTCACCTACGGCGCCGACATGCTGTGGCTGCCGGTCGGCTGGACGGGCGGGTATCTGGTGCTGCTCGTGCTGGTCTCGGCGCCGCTGCGCCGCTCGGGGGCGTACACGCTGCCCGACTTCGCCGAGGCGCGGCTGGAGTCGATGGTGGTGCGGCGGATGGCCGGGGTGCTGGTCGTGCTGATCGGCTGGCTGTACCTGATGCCGCAGTTCCAGAGCGCGGGCCTGGTCCTGCGGGCCATCACCGGTGCCCCCGAGTGGGCGGGGGGCCTGCTGGTGGCGGCCGTGGTCGCGGTGAACGTCATGTCCGGCGGTATGCGGTCGATCACGTTCGTGCAGGCCTTCCAGTACTGGCTGAAGCTCACCGCCCTGGCCGTGCCGCTGGTGTTCCTGCTGCTGGCGTGGCGCGACGGCGGCTCACCGGGCCTGAGCGCGCAGGACGCGGCCACGTGGGCGCTGCCGCTGTCGACCGGCAGGGAGTACGGCCTCTACTCGACCTACTCGCTGATCCTGGCCACGTTCCTGGGCACGATGGGGCTGCCGCACGTGCTGGTCCGCTTCTACACCAACCCCGACGGCCGGGCGGCGCGCCGTACGACGCTGGTGGTCCTTTCGCTGCTGGGCGCCTTCTACCTGCTGCCGGCGGTGTACGGCGCGCTGGGCCGGATCTACGTCCCGGAGCTGGAGGGCAGTGACACGGTGGTCCTGTCGCTGCCCGGGCGGCTGATCGGCGGCGTGGCCGGGGATCTGCTGACGGCGCTGGTGACGGCCGGGGCGTTCGCGGCGTTCCTGTCGACCTCCTCGGGGTTGACGGTCTCGGTCGCCGGGGTTATCGGGCAGGACATCCTCAAGGGCGGGGTGCGGTCGTTCCGGGCGGCGGCGGTGCTGGCGGTGATCGTTCCGCTGGGGCTGGCGGCCTTCGCCCGCTCGCTGCCGGTCGCCGACGTCGTCGGCCTGGCGTTCGCGGTGGCGGCCTCCTCCTTCTGCCCGCTGCTGGTGCTGGGCATCTGGTGGCGGCGGCTCACTCCCGTCGGCGCGATGGCCGGGTTGCTCGCCGGTGGCGGCCTGGCCTGCGGCGCGGTGCTGATGACGATCGGCGGGGGGCCGCACACCGGTCTGGTCGGTGCTCTGCTGGCCCAGCCCGCCGCGTGGACGGTGCCGATCGCCTTTCTCGTCATGGTGGTGGTCTCGTTGCTGACGCCGGGGCGCATCCCGCCGAACGTGGCGCGCACGATGGTGCGTCTGCACACCCCCGAGATCCTCAATCTGGACCGGGGTGACTGGCGGCCCCGGTCCTCTTGACGGCTCCGGCGAGCTGTGACGGAATGACGCTTATGGGCCGATATTTCGGTTGTTCTGACTAGATTTGGTACTCGCCGGCTCCGGTGATGAGGCGCTCGCCGAGGTCGGCGACGCCACTGCCGTGCTACCCGGGAGCCGGTCGGCACGCCGGTCCGCCGTGTCGTATGAGAGCCGGACCGCGCACCGGTCCGCCGCCGTGTCGCATGAGAGCCGGTCGGCACACCGGTCCGCCGGTCAGCGGTGATGCCGGAGGTCCTGCGCCGGCCCCGGTTCCGGCTCATCTACTTCGGGATGGCCGTCAGCCTGCTGGGCGACGCCTCGCTGCTGCTGGTACCGGGGATCCTGGCCAAGAGTCTCACCGGCTCCGACGCCGCGGCCGGGCTGACCCTGTTCTTCTTCATCCTGCCCCTGTGCTTCTCGCCCCTGTTCGGATACCTGATCGACCGGGTGGACCGCAGGAGGCTCCTGATCGTCACCTGCGTGCTGTCGGGCGTCTCGCTCGCCCCGCTGGTCGCGGTCACCGGGCCGGACACGGTCTGGCTGATCTACCCGGTGTCCGCGGCCATGGGCTGCTCGTACGCGGTGATCTTCTCCGCGCTCGGCGGGCTGCTCAAGGCCATCCTGCCCGGGCACCTGCTGGCCGAGGCCAACGGAGCCCTGCAGACCACCCGGCAGGGACTGCGCCTGTTCGGGCCGCTGCTGGGTGTGGCCGTCTACACCGCCTTCGGGCTCGGCGCGCTCGTGCTGTTCGACATGGTCACCTTCATGGTCGCCGCGGGGGTCTTCGCGATGCTGCCCGCGCCGGAGTCCCTTGCGCGCGTCTCGCCGGCCTCCCCGGGGCACTGGCGCGAGGAGTTCTGGGCCGGGGCCCGCTACCTCTCCGCCGAACCGGCGCTGCGTCGTGCGACCGTGGCGCTCTGCCTGATGTTCTCGGTGGCCGGGGCCGCCGAATCGCTGATCTTCGCGGTCATCGAGCACGGCCTCGCCAGGTCGCCGGAGTTCACCGCGTTCACCTCGACCGCGATGGGCCTCGGCGCGATCGCCGGGGGGCTGCGGAGTTCCACGGTGATCGCGCGCCGGGGCGAGCTGTTCGCGATCGGCGCGGGAATCGGCCTGTACGGCGTGGCGGTCCTGTGCTGGGTGGTTCCCGCGGAGGCGGTCGTGCTGGGGGCGATGACGGTGGCGGGCGCCGGGCTGACCCTGGAGGGGGTGGCCAGGACGACCCTGGTGCAGCGCCGCAGCCCGGCCCACCTCGTCGGCCGGGTCTCCACCGCCCTGGAGTCGCTCACCGGGTTCACCCAGCTGCTGTCCCTGCTCGGCGGCGCCGTGCTGGTGTCGCTCGTCGACTACCGCCTGCTGCTGGCGGTGGTCGGCCTGACGGTCTGCTGTGCGGGCGTTTATGCCCTGCGGGGCGGGCCGTGGTGAGATCGGGCTCCTGCGGGAACCGTTCGTCGTACGAGACGGACCTTTCACCGCAAGCCCGATCCAACTGAACGCGACGCGGCGGCGCCTCGGCGAAGAGAGCGCGTGCGGGTCTCCTCCAGGGGTAGCGTCCACCCCTACGTTGTCCGTGATCCAGATCACATTTTGGGAGGTCCCGTGACCGCCAGGCAACATGATTCGTCGGTCTACGAAGAAATTCAGACCGACGCACGATTCCAGGAGTTGAAGAAGCGTTTCCGGGCCTGGGCGTTCCCGATGACCGCGGCGTTCCTCGCCTGGTACCTGCTGTACGTCGTCCTGTCCGCCTGGGGGCGCGACTTCATGGGCACGAAGGTCTTCGGCAACATCAACGTGGCGCTGATCTTCGGTCTGCTCCAGTTCGTGTCGACGTTCGGCATCGCCTGGGCCTACTCCCGTTTCGCCGAGAAGAAGCTTGACCCGCTGGCCGACGAGATCCGCCACGGAGTCGAGGGGAAGACCGAATGAGCCACCAGACCCTCTCCACGATCCTGTTCCTGCTCTTCGTCGCGGGAACGCTGGGCATCACCTTCTGGGCCAGCCGCAACACCAAGGACGCCACCGACTACTACGCCGGTGGCCGCTCCTTCAGCGGTGTGCAGAACGGCCTCGCCATCGGCGGCGACTACATGTCGGCCGCGAGCTTCCTGGGCATCGCCGGAATCATCGCCCTGTCGGGCTACGACGGCTTCCTGTACTCGATCGGCTTCCTGGTCGCCTGGCTGGTGGCGCTGCTGCTGGTCGCCGAGCTGATGCGCAACTCCGGCAAGTTCACCATGGCCGACGTGCTGGCCTTCCGGATGAGCCCCCGCCCGGTCCGCACGGCGGCGGGCGTCTCCACCATCACGGTGTCGATCTTCTACCTGCTGGCCCAGATGGTCGGCGCGGGCGCGCTGGTCGGCCTGCTGCTCGGTGTCACCTCGCCGACGGGCAAGGCGCTCACGATCGTCGGCGTCGGCATCCTGATGATCGTCTACGTGGTCGTCGGCGGCATGAAGGGCACCACCTGGGTGCAGATCGTCAAGGCCGTGCTGCTCATGGGCGGCGCGACCCTGGTCACCCTGCTGGTGCTCGGCCACTACGGCTTCAACCTGTCCGGCCTGCTCGGCGAGGCCGCCACCCAGAGCGGCAAGGGCGCGGCCTTCCTGGAGCCGGGCCTGAAGTACGGCACCGAGGCGCAGGGCCTCGCGGGCAAGATCGACCTGATCAGCCTGGGCCTGGCGCTGGTCCTCGGCACCGCCGGCCTGCCGCACATCCTGATCCGCTTCTACACGGTCCCCACCGCGAGGGAGGCCCGCAAGTCGGTCCTGTGGGGCATCGGCATCATCGGCACCTTCTACCTGCTCACCCTCGTGCTCGGCTTCGGCGCGGCGGCGCTGGTCGGCGGCAAGGCGATCGTGGCGCAGGACAAGGCGGGCAACACGGCGGCGCCGATGCTCGCCGAGGCGGTCGGCAAGGCCATCTTCGGCGACGTGGGCGGCACCATCCTGCTGGCCATCATCGCGGCGGTCGCCTTCGCCACGATCCTGGCGGTCGTGGCCGGCCTGACGCTGGCGTCGAGTTCCTCCTTCGCCCATGACCTGTACGCGCACGTGTTCAAGCGCGGCAACGTCACCGACAAGGAGGAGATCCTGGTCGCCAGGATCTCGGCGTTCGTCATCGGCGCGGTCGCCATCGGGCTCGGCATCCTCGCCCAGGGGCAGAACGTGGCCTTCCTGGTCGCGCTGGCCTTCGCCGTGGCGGCCTCGGGCAACCTGCCCGCGATCCTCTACAGCCTGTTCTGGAAGAAGTTCAACACGGCGGGCGCGGTCTCGGCCATCTACGGCGGCCTGGTCTCCGCGCTGCTCCTGGTGATCTTCTCGCCGGTCGTCTCGGGCAGCGCCACCGCGCTGTTCCCCGACGCGAACTTCGCCTGGTTCCCGCTGAGCAACCCCGGCATCGTCTCGATCCCGATCGGCTTCCTGGCCGGGTTCATCGGCGCCCGCCTCAGCAAGGAGTACAGCGCGGAGAAGTACGCGGAGATCGAGGTCCGCTCGCTCACCGGCATCGGTGCCGAGAAGTCCACCCCGCACTGAACCCCGTACTGTGACCCCCCGTGCGAACCGTGTGCGGAAGTGCGGGGACCCGGGGCCCGGCCGCGTCGCGGCCGGGCCCCGTCGTCATGCGCGCCCGGCGGGCGCCGGTCGTCCCTAGCGGGACGCCTCGTCCAGCAGGGCCAGCTCGTCCGCCGACAGCGTCATGTCGGCGACCGCGAGCAGTGGCCGGAGCTGCTCGACGTTGCGGGCGCTGGCGATCGGCGCGGCCACCGTGGGCTGGGCGGCCAGCCAGGCGAGCGCGACGGTGGCCGGTGCGGCGCCGTGGGAGGCGGCCACCTTGTCCAGGGCGTCGAGCACCCGCGGGCCGCGCTCCGTCTCCAGGTACTGCGCCGCCTTGTCCGCGCGCGGGCTGTCCACGGTGACCCCCGGCCGGTACTTGCCGGTCAGGAAGCCGCGGGCCAGGCCGAAGTAGGGGGTGCTGGTCAGCCCCGCCTCCGTCACCACGTCGCGCAGCGCCCCCTCGTAGTCGCGCTCGAGCAGGTTGTAGTGCTGCTGCAGCACCCCGTACCGCGCCAGGCCGGCCTCCTCGGAGATCGACAGCGCCTCGGCGAGCCGCTCGGCGCTGTAGTTCGAGGCGCCGATGTTGCGTACCTTGCCCTCGGTGACCAGGTCGTCGAACGCGCCGAGGGTCTCCTCCAGGGGGGTGGCCGCGTCGTCGACGTGGGCCCAGTACAGGTCGATGTAGTCCGTGCGGAGCCGCCGGAGCGAGTCCTCGGCCGCCGCGCGGATGTTGGCCGCCGACAGTCCGGCGCGGCTGCCCAGCATGCCCACCTTGGTCGCCACCACGATCCGGTCGCGGTTGCGGCGGGAGGCCATCCACTCGCCGATCACGGTCTCCGACTCCCCGCCGGCGTGCCCGGGAACCCGCGCGGAGTAGGAGTCGGCGGTGTCGACGAGGTTTCCGCCCGCCTCCGCGTAGGCGTCCAGGACGGCGAACGAGTCGTCCCGGTCGGCGGTCCAGCCGAATACGTTGCCACCGAGGCAGAGAGGGAACAGGTTCAGCTCAGAAAAGCTCATGGGTCAACTCTATTTCTTGACCAATCGCGCGGTTGCGGGACATCGGCGGTGATTCTCCGGGAGGCGCCCCCCGGCCCGCCCTCAGACGGATGCCATCTCCCTGGCCGGCGCGGGCCGCTCCACCGGGGCGATCCGCCCGGCCGGGGGCGGCTCGACCTGCTCCATCAGCTCGTCCATGGCCTCGCGCAGGTGGCCCATGAGCCGCCACACGTCGGCCACCCGGTCCGGGCAGGACAGGATGCCGAAGTCGAGCGAGCCGTCGTAGGAGAAGCAGGTGATGTTGACCCCGCCGCTCACGTCGGTCAGCACCGACATGGGGTGGTAGGCGAGCACCCTGGCCCCGCACAGGTACAGCGGGAGCTGTGGCCCCGGCACGTTCGAGACGATCAGGTTGATCGGCGGCAGCACGATCGAGGCCAGCCGGAACACCGCGGAGGTCGCCAGCGCGGTGACGGCCGAGGGCAGCATCGACGACAGCTCGCCCAGCCAGGCCGTGGGGGCGCCGGCGAAGCGCCGCTTGGCGCTGAGCATCGTGCCCGCCATGACGCGCAGGCGCTCGCGGGGGCAGGCCAGGTCGGTCGGGATCGGGGTGACCATGACGGAGATCTGGTTGCCGACCACCTCCCGCGCGCTCGCGGTGCGGACCGCGACCGGGACCGCGGCGATCAGCGGCCGGTCGGGCAGCGCGTCGTGCTCGCGCAGCCACGCGCGCAGCGCCGAGGCGCACAGCGTCATGACCACGTCGTTGACACTGGCCCCCGCGCTCCTGGCCACCCGCTTGACGTCCGCGAGAGGGATCGATCCGTAGGAGAAGCGCCGCTCGGCGCCGATCGGGCCGTTGAACGGGGTGCGCGGCGCGGTCAGCATGGGCGCCTCGGGCGGTTCGGTCTCCCTTCCCGCGATCAGCCGGGTGGCGGCGGCCACCTGCCGGGCACCGGGCAGCGCCGAGGTCAGCGGCATCGTGTCGAGCTCGGCCGCCATGCGGCCCAGCGAGTACAGCGTCCTGGCGGGCTGGAGCACCGTCCTGGCCACGGCGCCGGCGAGCATGCCGGCCAGGCCGGGGGCGGTGGTCCGGGGCTCGGGCGCGGGCCGCTCGACGGCACGGGGTTCGGGTGTCAGGTCCAGTAGCGCCGCGAGCAGCTCCGCCCCCGACACCCCGTCGATGGCGCAGTGGTGGACCTTGGCGTACAGGGCGACGCGACCTCCGGTCAGGCCGTGGATGAGGTGCATCTCCCACAGCGGGCGGTCCCGGTCGAGATGCCGCTCGTGGATCCTGGCCACCTTCTCGGCGAGCTGGGCGTCGTCGCCGGGGCCGGCGAGGGTCACCTCGTGGACGTGGCCGGAGACGTCGAGATCGGGGTCTTCGGTCCAGTACGGCCGGTCGAGGCCGAACGGCACGGTGGCCAGGCGCAGTCTCAGCGCCGGGGCCAGGTGCAGCCGATCGCGCAGCAGCCCGACCAGGCACTCGCGGGTGACGGCCCCGAGACTGGAGCAGGCGGGGTCGAGGATGGCCAGCCCCGCGACATGAGCCGCCGTGGTCGCCGACTCGGCGTGAAGGAACTGCGCGTCGAGCGCGGTCAGCTGGCGCATCGGTCGGGCCTCCTGGCGGAAAATGCGAGAACTCGGAGAACACGTGTTGCCATCATCACGTCGGCGCGTTTCCCTCTCGTTTCCTCCGTGGGACCTCCGGCGTCTTTCGGGTGTCTTCTCGGGCGAGGTGCGGAGGCCCGCCGTGACCACTTTCCGTAACCTTCCCATTTCACACGGTAGGCATGCCTTCCGGACAGGGTGATCCCGGCGATCTTTTCCGAAGGCGATACCCGTCCGTGGGCGTCCGGCGTCGCGCGTATTACATATATTTCCTACCAGATAACTAGGTAAGATGCGAGGGGGCGCGCCCCCGCCTGGGTCCGTCGCCCGGGGCCGTCGTCTCAGCGGCCGAGGAAGGCCAGCAGCCGCTCCAGCGGCCAGGTGTTGATCACGTCGTCGGCGGTGAGCCACCCGCGCTGGGCGACGCCGATGCCGAACCGCTGGTTGTCCAGGTGCGGGACCGCGTGGGCGTCGCTGTCGACGGAGAACTTCACGCCGTGGTGGTGCGCGAGCCGCACCAGGTCGGCGGGGAGGTCGGAACGGTCGGGGAAGGAGTCGATCTCCATCGCGGTGCCGGTGCGGGCCGCGGCGCGGAACACCTCGTCCCAGTCGGCGTCCACCGGCGGGCGGACGCCGATCCTGCGGGTGGTCGGGTGGCCGATGATGTGCACGTGGGGGTTCTCGCAGGCGGCGACGAACCGCCGGGTCATCTCCGCGCGCGACTGGTTGAAGTGCGAGTGGACGCTGGCCACGCACACGTCGAAGCCCTCCAGCACCTCGGCCGGCCAGTCGACCGAGCCGTCGGGGGCGATGTTCAGCTCGCTGCCGTGCAGCAGCCGCGTCTTCGGGTACTTCTTCTGCAGCTCGCGCAGGCGTTCGCGCTGCTCCAGGGCCTTTTCCAGCTTCATCCGGTGCATCGCCAGGTCGGGCGCGTGGTCGGTCACCGCGTAGTAGGAGTAACCGCGGGCCGCGGCGGCGGCGACCATGTCCTCGAGGGAGGCGATGCCGTCGGTGAGGTCGGTGTGGGTGTGCAGGTCGCCCTTGAGATCCTCGACGGTGACCAGCCTGGGCAGCTCGTGCTTGAGCGCGGCGGCGATCTCGCCGCCGTCCTCGCGCAGGGTCGGCGGGATCCACTCCATGCCGAGCGCCCCGAAGACCTCCTCCTCGGTCGCGGCCGCGATCACCCGGTCGCCGTCGAACAGGCCGTACTCCGACAGCTTCCAGCCCTTCTTCACGATGATCTCCCGCAGGTGCACGGTGTGCTCCTTGGAACCGGTGAAGTACATCATCGCGGCGCCCCACGACTCGGCGGGGATCAGGCGCAGGTCGACCTGGACGCCCTGGGCGGTGCGGATCGAGGTCTTCTTCTCCCCCGAGGCGACGACCTCCGCGACGTAGGGCTGCGCCTTGAAGTCGTCCATCAGCGACTCGGGGCCGACCGCGAGGACGTCGATGTCGCCGACGGTGTCCTTCATCCGGCGCAGCGACCCGGCGTAGGCGATCCGCTCGGCGCCCGGCAACGAGGCGACGACCCGCTCCGCGAGGTCCATCGCCGTCCCGGTGTGCATCCTGGCACTGTGCTCGGCCAGGTGCTCGACACCTTTGAGGAGGTTCTCCACGGTCTTGGCGCCGAAGCCCTTGACGCCGTCGAGGCGCCCCTCCCCGATGGCCTTCACCAGGGCCTCGGGGGAGTCGATGCCCAGCTCCTGGAAGAGGAAGACGGCCTTCTTCGGCCCGAGCGAGGTCACCCGGGTCAGCCGGCGCACCCCCTGGGGGACCTTCTCCCGCAGGTCGTCGAGCTGCCGGAAGCTGCCCCGCTCCAGGTATTCCTCGACCTTCCTGGCGATCGCCTCGCCCACCCCGGACACGCTTCGCACCGGCACGGTCGCGATGTCGTCGGGGAACCCCGCGATCGCCCTGGCGGCCTTCTGGTAGCTGCGGACCCGGAAGGCGTCGCCGCCGCTCATCGCGAACAGCTCGGCGTACTCCTCCAGGGCGGCGGCGACGTCGTCGTTAGCTCGTGCCATGTCCCCAGCCTAGAAGATCGCACCGACGTTTCCCGGCTCCGGCCGTCCGGTGACAGCGGGCGGCGCGCGCCGCCGCGCCGCCCGCTGTCACGCCCCCCCGGGTCCCTCAGGCCCGGGCCCCGGTCCGGGAGGCCCTAAAAGTCCGCCGGGTAGGTCATCAGGTGGCCGCACATGCCGTCGCGGGGTACGGCGGGCACCCGGGTGACCGCGGCCTCGCGCAGGTGGGCGAGGTCGCCGCCGCGCAGCGCGGCCAGCTGGGCGCCCGTCGTCTCGGCGGCGCGCAGCGGGCCCTCGCGCCAGCGGGACTCGAAGGCGTCCAGGCGGGGGGCGACGATCGCGGCGGCGGCCTCCAGGAAGGCGGCGAAGGCCGGGCGGCCCCCGGCGCGCAGCCGCAGGAACCCCTCGACGGCCAGGTCGCGGCGCTCGCGCGGATCCGAGCCCGCGGCGGCGGCGTACCGGGCGGGGTCGGCGAGGACGTCGGGGGGGAAGGTCAGGACGGCGTCACCGGCCTCGGGCAGGCCGCTGTTCTGCATGAGGACCACGATGCGCAGGCCGCCGCCGTTGACCAGGCGGTGGACCGTGCCGGGGGTGAACCGGACGACGGACCCGGCAGCCAGCGCCGTCTCCTCGTACCCGTTCCAGGTCAGGGTCTGCACGCTGCCGGAGCCGGCCACCACGGCGTACGCCTCGGCGCACAGCGTGTGCAGGTGGGGCGAACCTCCGCGCAGGCCGTCCTCGGTGGGCCAGTCGTAGACGGTCAGATCGCTCACGCCGGTGCCGAACACGGGTGCTCCTCACTCCTGCCGGACATCTCTGCCGGACATCTCCGCCGGGCATCTCCGCCGGACGCGGCGCCGGGCCGGTCACGCCGGTTCCGGGTACGGGTGCTCCTTGACGTACGCCTCCAGCCGGGGACGGTCCCACGCGCCGGTGGCCACGACCATCCGGTAGCTCAGGCGCAGCGTCGCGCCGGGCGGCAGGACCATCTCGCGGTGGAAGGCGATGGACGGGTTGACGGCCGCGAACGGCGTCGTGCGGACGAACCAGACGGTGGGCAGGGCACTGTGGAACAGCAGGGTGGAGGAGCGGTCCACCTCGTCGTGGTGGCCGGTGTAGGCCAGCCACGCCGACTCCCCGCCCATCATCTCCGGCCCCTCGCCGCTCTCGGCGATCACCTGCCCGTGCTCGAAGGAGCGGGGCCCGCGCCAGAACAGGCCGCAGTACCCGGCCATCGGGCGGCCGTTGGTGGTGGGGCTGCCGAAGACCAGCTCCTCCCCGCGCACGTTGGTGATCTCGGTGGACAGCTCCAGCGCCCAGGAGTCGTCCAGCACGTCGCGCACCTCGAAGGTCCTCACCTCGTCCACCCAGTGCTCGCCGCCCTGGGTGTGCCAGGTCAGGCGCTCCACGCCGGGGGAGAGGAACTCCTCGTGCCGCATGGTCCCGTTGTTCGGCAGGTCCACGTAGCCGGCGGCCTCGCGGACGTAGCTGCCGCCGCCCCAGAAGTTCTGCCCCGACAGGTCGGAGACGGTCATCTGCAGGCCCTTGTGCCAGCGGTGGTCGTGCGGGCGGAAGGTGCTGACCACGTCCCCGGCCAGGGTCCTGATCGGGTGGAAGTACGGCTTGGGCGACTCGAAGACCGGGGTCTGCGGGCGGTAGACGTAGCGCAGGATCTCGACGCCGCGCTCGGTGAAGGTCAGCTCCATGCGTTTCCGTCCAGCCGGTGGTAGAAGGGATGGTCGGGGGTGAGGTCGGCACGGAGCACCGGCCTCCCGGTGAACGCCGAAGCATACAGGCCGGTGATCAGCTCGAGTGCCTGGCGCCCCTCGGGGCCGCTCATGGGTGGTCGCTCGCCGCGCTCGTAGGCGTCCAGCAGCTCCGCCAGCTGCGCCTCGTGCGAGCTCGGCAGGTCCGCGGGAGGGTCCCAGCGCGCCGAGGTGGAGGTCCAGTCGGCGTTGCGGTAGCCGTACAGGTGGCGCAGCTCCACGGTCGCCTCGGTGTAGTCGAAGCGCAGGTAGCTCTCCTCGCGCCGCGACAGCACGCTGTTGACCACCGAGGCCATCGCGCCGGAGTCGAAGCGGACGGCGGCCATCGAGACGTCCTCGGTCTCGATCCGGCGGTCCAGCGTGCCGGTCATCGCGCGGATCTCCGCCCAGTCGCCGAGGACCGACAGCATCAGGTCCATCTGGTGGATGCCGTGCCCCATCGTGGGGCCGCCGCCCTCGGTCTCCCACCGGCCGCGCCAGGGCACGTCGAAGTAGGCGTGGTCGCGGTACCAGGTGGTCACGCAGAGCGCGACGAGCGGGCGGCCCAGCTCGGGAGCGAGGGCGCGCAGGTGCCGCGCTCCGGAGCCGAACCGGTGCTGGGAGACGACCGAGGCGTAACCGGGTCCCTCGGCCGCCGTGATCAGGTCGTACTCGGCCAGCGACAGGCAGACGGGTTTCTCGGTCCACACCCAGGCGCCCGCCTTCAGGCAGGTCACCGCCTGGGCGGCGTGCAGGTGCGGCGGGGTGCACAGGTGGACGAGGTCGGGCCGCTCCGCGTCGAGCATCGCCTCCAGGGAGGTGTACGCCCCCGGGATCGAGTGCTCGGCGCAGAACGCCCTGACCCGCGCCTCGTCCACGTCCGCGGCGGCCACCACCTGAGCCCGGTGCGCCTGGGCGCGCAGCGCGGGCAGGTGGCAGATCCCCGCGATGCCGCCGGTGCCCACGATCGCCACCCGGATCATCTCGGTCCTTCCGTCTCAGAGGGCCCGGAGCCAGGGAGTCCGGGGGCGGGCGTTCCGGATCCGGGCGGTCCGGGCGGTCCGGACGGTCCGGACGGTCCGGGCGGTCCGGGCGGTCCGGGCGGTCTGGGTGGCCCGGGTGGCCCGGGTGGCCCGGACGAGCTCCCGGCCTCCGGTCGCGGGGAGCACGATGCGCGGCCGGAGACCCGGAGGCCGCCCGCGGGCGGGTACGTCACCGTACGACCACCGTGGTCAGGGAACGCGGGGCGAGGGTGAGGCTCCTGCCGGATCCCAGCCCCGGGAGCGGGGTGGCGGCGAGCGAGTGCTCGGCGTCGGTCAGGTAGGCGGTGGCCCGGCCAGGACGGGTGGTGATCTTGGTGGTGACGGGGGCGGTGGAGGTGTTGAGGATCTCGACGACCTCCGAGCCCCCCGCGTTGCGGAAGGCGGTGACCTTCAGCGCCGGGTCGGCCGAGGCGACGGAGAGGCGGACCGCGCCGGGGCGGACGAAACGGCTGTAGGCGGCCAGCGCCCACAGGCGCTTGGAGACGCGGTAGGTCGCGGTGGCCTCGTCGATCTGGATGAGCCCCCGGGTGGTGCCGCGCGAGGCGCCGAACCAGAAGACGTAGCCGTTCGCCCTGCCCAGGGTGAGCGAGTCGTGGATCTGCTGGGCGACCGCGAAGCCGTCATAGCCGCTGCCGTCGTCCCACGCCTCGTTCCAGGTGGTCCCGTTGGGCGACCACTCCGACATCCACACGTGCCGGTCGGTGGGCAGCGGGCCGTCCACCGGGCTGACGTAGGGGTGCCCGGCGTGCGTGGCGACCCACCGCCGCGCGACGGGGTCGGCCTCGATGGCGGCGGTGTACTCGCGCTGCTGGGACCAGCCGGCGGCGTCGCAGCAGACCACCTTGAGCCCGGTGCGGGCCGCGGTGGGGCCGAGCACCTTGACGAACTCGGCGGCCTCGGCGGGGGTGAACCGCATCGAGGCGTAGGAGACGGTGAGGTCGGGTTCGTTGGTGAACCCGATGTCGGTGATCCTGATGCCCTCGCCGGCGTAGAACTTCGCGTACTGGACCAGGTAGTTCGCGTACGCCTGCCGCCACGCGGGGAGCAGGTTCCCGCCGTTGCTGTCGGAGCCGTTGTCCTTCATGTAGCCGGGGGCGCTCCAGGCGTCGGCGTAGAAGCGGGTCACGCCGTAGCGCCTGGCCTCCTTGGCCAGCCAGACCTGGCCGCCGTCGTCGCCGTCCCAGACGTACTTCGGCGGCGCGGTCGGGCCGCCGGGGTCCTCGGGCTGGATGGAGGTCATCAGGTCGTACGGGCTGTCGGCGGGGGAGGAGCCGATGCCCAGGCGCAGGATGCTGAGCCCGGCGCCCTTCTCGGGGCTGAGCCACAGGTCGAGGATCTCCCGCTGCTTGGCGGCGGGCAGCGCGCGGACCAGCTCGTTGCGCCGGAACGCCTGCGAGAAACCGAAACCGTCGATCCGCTGGAGAACGCCCTGGTGGTCCACCCGAATAGGGGAAGCGCTTTCCGCCGGGGCATGACTGAACCCGAGGAGGGGAAGGATGAGGACCGGTGTCAGCAGTGCCCTGTGACGTCGAGACATGCGGAAACCCGCTTTCCGAAAGTTTCACAAGATTACCGAGACATTTCGTGACAATTACCGTAAATGTTTCGAAGGCGGTCGTCAACAACCCATGACGGCGCGGGTGAGGCCGGCCGGACGGCGCCGGTCGGCCGGTCAGCCGGTCGGCCGGGCGGTGCTCTCGCGGACGAGGAGGTCGGTGGCCAGCTCCACCCGCCGGGGCTCGTGCCCGCCGCGGTCGAGGCCGAGCACCATCCGGGTGGCCAGCGCCGCCATCTCCTGGAGCGGCTGGCGCACGGTGGTGAGCGGAGGCCACGCGGAACGTGCCAGCGGCAGGTCGTCGAAGCCCACCACGGACAGGTCGTCCGGGACCCGCAGGCCGCGCTGCCTGGCCGCCTCGAAGACGCCGAACGCCTGCATGTCGCTGCCGGCGAAGATCGCGGTGGGCGGCCCGTCCAGGGACAGCAGGTCGTGGCCGTGGTCGCGGCCCGAGCCGACCAGGAAGTCGCCGTACCTGATGAGCGCCGCGTCCACCGCGATCCCCGCGGTCTCCAGCGCCGCCCGGTAGCCGTCGACGCGGGCCCGGCTGCACAGCATGTCCGCGGGGCCGCCGATCATCCCGATCCTGCGGTGGCCCAGCTCCAGCAGGTGCCGGGTGGCGGCCAGGCCGCCGTTCCAGTTGGTGGCGCCGACCGAGGCGACCCCGGGCGGCGGCTCGCCTTCGGGGTCCACCACCACGAACGGGATGGACCTGGCGGCCAGCTGCCCGTGCTGGTCGGCGCTGATCCGGGAGCCGACCAGGATGGCCCCGTCGGTGCGCCGGGCGGCGATGCGTTCCACCCAGTCCCTGCCGGGTCCCGCGTGGCTGTGCAGGACCGAGACGACCACCCCGGCGTCTACCTCGCGGGCCGCGGTCTCCACGCCGCGCACCAGCTCCATCGCCCACGGGCTCTCGATCTCGGTGAAGACCAGGTCGACCAGGCCGACGGGGGCGTCGCCCTGGCCGGTCCTGCGCCGGTAGCCGTGCTTGTGCAGCAGGTGCTCGATCCGCTGCCTGGTCTCGGACGCGACCTCGGGCCGGCCGTTGATGACTTTCGAGACCGTGGGCGCGGAGACCCCGGCCTCCTCGGCGATCAGGGCGATCGTCACGCGCGGCTTGGTTGGCATGCGGCGAATACTAACTGAAACCTTTCGGAGGCTTTCCGGGGGTGGTGGTTCTCGCGATCCGGGATCACTACCACGGGGCTATTGACGTGTAACCGGGGGTTTACCTATTCTCCGGATCACGAAATATTCGGGGAATATATGAAAATTTCAAGTAACTCCCGAAAGGGGATACCCATGCTGAGTCGGCGAGGCGTGGTTGCTCTGGCGACATCCGCTCTGCTTCTCGGAGCCTGCAGCACGAGCGGAGACGGCGAGGGGGCCCAGGCAGGCGCGAGCACCGGCTCGGAGAAGGTCACCTTCGAGTTCTGGAACCTGGCGACGGCGGACCCCATGAAAACGTTCTGGGCCAATGCCGTCAAGGAATACCAGGCGGCCCACCCGAACGTGACGATCAAGAATATCTCCATCGAGAACGACTCCTACAAGCCGAAGCTCGCCACGCTCACCCAGTCGGGCAAGGCACCCGACCTGTACTCCACCTGGGGCGGCGGCGTCCTGAAGCAGCACATCGAGGCGGGCCTGGTGAAGGACCTGTCGTCCGAGGCCGGCGACGTCATCGGCACCCTCACCCCGGCGGCCCTGGCCGCCTACCAGTTCGACGGCAAGACCTACGGGCTGCCCATCGACATCGGCATGGTCGGCTTCTGGTACAACAAGGCGCTGTTCAAGAAGGCCGGCATCACCACCCCGCCCGCCACCTGGACCGAGTACCTGGACGCGGTCAAGAAGCTGAAGGCGAGCGGGACCACCCCGATCGCCCTGGCGGGCAAGGCCAAGTGGCCGGGCCACTACTACTGGGCCTACCTGGCCATGCGGGTGGCCGGGCTGGACGCGCTCAAGCAGGCCGGCACCACCAACGACTTCACCGGCCCCGACTTCGTCGCCGCCGGGCAGAAACTCAAGGAGCTCGTCGACCTCCAGCCGTTCCAGAAGGGCTTCCTGGGCGCCGACTACTCCACCCCCGACGGCCAGTCCGCGAACGTGTCGAACGGCAAGGCCGCCATGGAGCTGATGGGCCAGTGGGCCCCGTCGGTGCAGAAGGACTCCGGCAAGGGCCTCGGCGACGACCTCGGCTTCTTCCCCTTCCCGGCGGTGGAGGGGGGCAAGGGCGCCGCGGGCGACGCGTTCGGCGGCGGGGGCGGCCTCGCCGTGAGCGTCAACGCCCCGCCCGCGGCGCTGGACTTCCTGAAGTTCGCGCTCAAGCCGGAGAACCACAGCAAGGCCGTCAAGGCCGGAGGAGTCCTGCCCGTGCTCAAGACGGGTGAGGAGGCGGCCGTCACCGACCCCCACATCAAGACGGTCTCCGAGACCCTCGCGGCCGCCAGCGGCTTCCAGCTCTACCTCGACCAGGAGTACCCGCCGGCCGTCGGCCAGGAGGTCAACGACGTCGTGGCCGAGCTGATCGGGGGCACCAAGACGCCGGAGGAGGTCGTCCAGGCCATCACCGAGACGGCCAAGTCGGAGTCGGAGTAGCCGCCCGGTATGAAAACGGTGACGACGACGACAGGGCCGGACGCACGTCCGGCCCCTCACCACGAGCGGCCCGCCGCGAGGCGGGGGCGGGACGGCTCCCGCCGAGGTCGCGGCTGGGTCACCGCGATCCTGTTCGTCCTCCCCGCGCTGGTCCTGTTCGCCCTCCTGGTGCTGCTGCCGATCCTGGTGGCCGGCTACACCAGCCTCTTCAAGTGGAACGGCATCGGCCCGCCGAGCAACTTCATCGGCCTGGACAACTTCACCCGGCTGTTCGCCAGCGACATCTTCGCCGGCGACCTGCGCAACGGCGCCGTCCTGATCGTGCTGGGCCTGTTGGTGCAGCTGCCGCTCTCGCTGGGCCTGGCGGTGATGCTGAACCAGCGGATCCGCGGGCGGGCCTTCTACCGGCTGCTGTTCTTCGCGCCGTACATGCTCTCCGAGGCGATCATCGGCGTGCTGTTCTCGATGATCCTGTCGCCCGAGACGGGCATGGCCAACCAGCTGCTGGTCTCCTGGGGGATGGAGCCCTGGACCTGGCTGTCCGAACCGGACACCGTGATGTTCTCGCTGTTCCTGGTGATCACCTGGAAGTACTTCGGATTCCACATGATCATCTACCTGGCCGGACTGCAGGGCATCCCCAAGGAGCTGAGCGAGGCGGCCAGGATCGACGGCGCCGGCGGCTGGGACGTGTTCCGCCACGTCACCCTGCCGCTGCTCGGCCCCACCATCCGGGTCAGCGCGTTCCTGTCCGTCATCGGCACGATCCAGCTCTTCGACCTGGTCTGGATCCTCACCGGCGGCGGCCCGTCGCACGCCTCGGAGACCATGGCCGTCAGCATGTTCGAGTACGGCTTCAAGCGGTCCCAGATCGGCTACTCCAGCGCGATCAGCGTCGTCATGTTCCTGATCAGTCTCGTCTTCGCCCTCGGCTACCAGCGGTTCGTCCTGCGCCGGGACCTGGAAGGGGCCAGCACCACCATGGGAGACCGCCGATGATCGCCCGGCTCCGCACGTACCCGATCCACGCGGTCATCTGGGTGGCGGCCGTCTTCATCGTCATCCCCTTCCTGTACGGGCTGCTGGGCGGCTTCAAGACCTCCGCCCAGCTGTCGACCAACCCGCTGGGCCTGCCCTCCCCGTGGGTCACCGACAACTACACCGACGTGATCGTCTCCGGCGCGTTCTGGCGCCAGCTCCTCAACAGCCTGTTCATCGCGGTCGCGACCACCGTGCTGGTCGTGGGGCTGTCGGCGATGGCCGCCTTCGCCTTCGCCCGGTTCGCCTTCCGGGGACGGGAGTTCCTGTTCACGCTGTTCGCCATCGGGCTGATGTTCCCGTTCGCGGTGGCGATCCTGCCGCTGTTCGTCCTGCTGCGCACGTTCGGCCTGCTGGACAACCCGCTCGGGGTGATCCTGCCGCAGGCCGCGTTCGGCCTTCCGCTCACCGTGATCATCCTGCGGACGTTCTTCCGGTCCATCCCCAGGGAGATCGAGGAGGCCGCCATCATCGACGGCTGCACCCCCTTCGGCTTCTTCTGGCGGGTGCTGCTGCCGATCGCCAAGCCCGCCCTGGCCACCGTCTCGGTGCTGGCGCTCGTGGCGAGCTGGAACAACTTCTTCCTCCCGCTGGTGGTCTTCAACGACCCCGGCCTGTGGACCCTGCCGCTCGGCGTCCAGCAGTTCCAGGGGGAGTACATGACGGACATCGCCAGGGTCCTGGCCTACGTCATCGTCGCGATGGTGCCCGCCCTGGCCTTCTACGCCGTCGCCGAGCGTCAGTTGATCAGCGGCCTCACCGCCGGTGCCACCAAGGGCTGACCCGAATCTCGTCGCCTGAGTAGAGAGTGAGAGAACATGACCCTGAGTGTCGCCGGATCGCGTCTCGTCGATTCGGCCGGCACCCCGGTACGGCTGCGTGGAGTGGGCCTCGGGGGCTGGCTGAACATGGAGAACTTCATCACCGGCTACCCGGCCAACGAGTCCGCGATGCGCGAGGCCGTCCGGGAGGTCCTGGGGGAGGACCGGGCCGAGCTGTTCTTCGACCGGCTGCTCACCTCGTTCTTCGGCGCGGACGACGCCGCGCTGCTCGCCGGGCTCGGCGCCAACTGCGTCCGCATCCCGATCAACTACCGCCACCTGGAGTCCGACGACCGCCCCTTCGAGATCGTCGAGCACGGCTTCCGCCACCTGGACCGGGTGATCGGCCTGCTCGCCGAGCACGGCATCTACAGCGTCATCGACCTGCACGCCCTGCCCGGCGCGCAGAACCAGCACTGGCACTCCGACAACCCCACCCACGTCGCCGCGTTCTGGGAGCACCGGCACTTCCAGGACCGCGCCGTCCACCTGTGGGAGGTCGTGGCCGACCGCTACCGGGACAACCCCTGGGTGGCCGGATACAACCCGATCAACGAACCGGGCGACCGGAGCGGGCGGGTCGTCGGCCCCTTCTACGACCGCCTGGTCAAGGCCGTCCGCGCCGTCGACCCGAAGCACGTGCTGTTCCTGGACGGCAACACCTACTCCACCGACTTCTCGATCTTCCGCGAGGTGTACGAGAACACGGTCTTCGTCTGCCACGACTACGCCCTGGCCGGATTCGCGCACGGCGGCCCCTACCCCGGCCACACCCGCGGCGAGTGGGTGGACCGGGCCCAGCTGGAGCTCTCCTTCGAGCGGCGGACCGCCTTCCAGCGCGAGACCGGCACCCCCATCTGGGTCGGTGAGTTCGGGCCCGTCTACACCGGCGACCCGGAGATCGACCGGCAGCGCTACCAGATCCTCCGCGACCAGCTGGAGATCTTCGACTCCTACGGGGCCGGCTGGTCGCTGTGGACCTACAAGGACGTCGGGCTGCAGGGCCTGGTCAGCGCGGGCGAGCCGTACATGAGCCGGTTCGGCGACTTCATCGCCAAGAAGGGGCGGCTGGGCGCCGACCGGTGGGGCTCGACGATGGAGGAGTCGGCGAGCGAGCTGGCCCCGCTGCACCGGCTGATGGAGACCGAGTTCCCGTCCTGGAACCCCTACCCGTGGGGCGCCCGCTACCAGACCGACGACCTGATCCGGCACATCCTCATCGCGCAGGCGCTGCTTCCCGAGTACGCCGAGCTGCTGCGCGGCTGCTCCGACGAGGAACTGACCGCCCTGGCCGACTCCTTCGCCCTCGACCGCTGCGTCCGGCGGCAGCCGCTGCTCGACCTGCTCGCCGAGAACCTGCGCGGCGAGGACGTGCGCGGCGAGGACCCGCGCGGTGAGGAGGTGCGCGGCGGCGCCTGACGCGCGCCCTGCTCCCGCCCGCCGCCTTCGCCCGCCACCCTCGCCTGCCCACTCCCACCTGACCGAGGAGCCCAGGAAAGACGCGCACCTCCCGGCCACCCGCGAGGACGCCGCTCGTACGCACGGACGCCGCGACCTGGAACGACCCGGCCGGGCGGAGTTACGTCGACACGTCGAGGCGGGGGGTGCTCCGGCTCGCGAGGTAGAAACGCCCGCCAGACCGCCGGGTCCGTCCTCCTCCAGGGGACAGGTCCCGGCCTCCGGGGGGGTGCCGGGCCCGGCCTTCAGGGGGGTGGGGGCTCGGCACCCCTTTCGGGGAACTCCGGTTCGGAGGATCACCTGTCTCGGAGGAACCTCAGTGACGATCGGCCGCCTCCGACTGGTTCGAACACCCGCCACTCCCGGAACGATCGTTGACGCCCGGACGAAGACGAGGGCCGAGACGATCGGTCGCCCTGACAAGGGCGGGGCGTGGCGCGGGTACCCGGCCGGCTCACGCGTCATGCCGTATGTCGCTCGTGGGCGGCGATACCCGCCGTACAGGGAGAACCGCTCAATCGTGACGTGCGCGGACGCACGTGCCTCTCCGCTCGGTCACCCCGGCGCCGAACGTCCCGTCGCGGGCATGACCGTGTCGGCGTCGGCTCCCCGGCCTTGACAACCTCGGGATGCCGACGTGAGCCTGGGACGGGAGGCGGCCGGTGACGAGACAGGCAACGACCGAGCGCGACGACAAGGGCGATGAGATCGCGGTCCCGGAAGGCGGGCGCTTCCTCTACCCGGCATGCCGGTGGACCCTCGCGGTGATCCTGCTGCAGTACGGCTTCGCCAAGCTCTTCGGCGCCCAGTTCACCGTGCTCGACTCCGAGCTCGACAAGCCCCTGGGCGCGGTGAGCGGATCCTGGCTGACCTGGTACTACTTCGGTTACTCGCCGCTCTTCGGCAACCTGATCGCGCTGTTGCAGGTCGGCCTCGGCGTGGCGTTGGCGTTCCGTCGCACCACGCTGCTCGGGGCCGCGGGCGCCGCACCGCTGCTCGCCGGGATCGTCGTGCTCGACATCTCCTACCGGATCGCCCTCGACGCCATGCTCGTCGCCCTGGCCGGCGCCGGCTGCGGGAGCTACCTGTTGTGGAGGCACCGCCGGGAGCTGGTGGCGGTGTTCTGGGCCGACCGGAACCGGGTCGCGCCCCGCTCGCGACGTACGCGTCCGCGGTGGGTGCACGCTGTGCTCGTGGTGCTCCTTCTCGCGGTCCCGGCCTCGTGCTCGTACTACGTCGCCAACTACAACAACCGGTCCCCCACTCCGCTCGACGGCACGTGGGACGTGACGGCGGGCGCCTTCCAGCCTCCGGCCCTGCCCGGTCCGGCCGAGCGCGTCTACTTCGAACACAACCGCTCCCACCGGCTCGTCCTGCGCAGCGGGCAGACGTGGCAGACCCACCACTTCGAAGTCGATCCGGCCACCGCCACGATCGGGATCTGGCAGACGTGGCTCACCAAGGGCGAACAGCTGCTGTCCGGGCGATACGGCCTCACCGGCGACCGGCTGGTGATCACCGCCACGGATCCGGCCTCTGGACGGTCACTGCGCTGGGAACTGCGCCGCGTGCCTCCCGAGCAGCTCCGCCGCGCCCCGTGACCGATGCCGTGGGCCTGGAGGACCGGACCCCCGCGCCGTAGCCGATCGGCGGCCCCGAACCACGTCCCGTAATTCGATTGGGCGGATTCGGCGGTTTTGTTAGGGTGCCCGGGTGCCTTCCCCACGCGCCCTGCTGCCACGGTCGACACCGGCCGCCTCGGGGATGTCGTCCCGTGCGGTCGCCGCGCTGCTGGACCGGCTCGAGGAGCGGTCCATCGAGTGTCACTCCATCATGGTCGTACGCCACGGTCACGTCGTCGCCGAAGGCTGGTGGGCGCCGTACTCGGCTGAGCGCCCGCACCTTCTCTACTCGCTGACCAAGTCGTTCACCTCGGTCGCCGTGGGGCTCGCGATCGCCGACGGGCTGCTCTCGCTGGACGATCGGGTGGTGGACGTGTTGCCCGACCACGTTCCGGCCGGCATCTCGGAGCGGGGACGCCGCCTCACCGTTCACCACCTGCTGTCCATGACGACCGGACACCGCACGGACAGCCTCGCCGAGGCCTGGCGCCTGGAACCGGGCGACCTGGTGAAGGGCTTTTTGCGCGTCCCGTTTCCCGAGGCCGAGGGAACACGGCACGCCTACGACAATCCGACCACCTTCGTCCTGGCCCGGATGGTGGAACGGGTCACGGGCCGCGGCCTGCCGGAACTGCTCGACGAGCGCCTCTTCACGCCGATGGGCGTCGACCACGCCGAATGGGACCGGGTGGCGAGCGGCGCCGCCTTCGGATTCCACGGACTGCACCTCACGACCGAGGCCGTCGCCGCCTTCGGCGAACTGCTGCTGCGCGGCGGCCTGTGGGGCGACCGGCGGCTCGTCCCGCGCGAATGGGTGCGGCTCGCGACCGGACGGCACATCGAGACCCTGCCACTCGAGGACGGATCCGCGGGCGCCGACTACCTCTGCGGTTACGGCTACCAGTTCTGGATGTCGCGCCACGGCTACCACGGCAACGGCGCCTTCGGCCAGCATTGCGTGGTCGTCCCCTCGCACGATCTCGTGGTCGCCGTGACCAGCGCCAACACGCGGGAACAGTCGATGCTCGACGCGATGTGGGAGTGCCTGCTGCCCGGCGTGGACCGCGCGGACAGCCCCCGGGACGACGAGATCCTCGCCGATCGGCTGCGGCGGCTGTCGTTGGCGCCGGTGCGGGGTTCGGCCGCCCCGGAGCGTTCCGCCAAGGCGAGACTCGACGCCTCCGCCGAGGATTCGGCCCTGCCCGACGGAACCACGGTGATCGTCGATCCCGTGGACGGCGGATGGCTGCTGCGACTCGGGTCGTCCCTCGACGTCGAGGCCGGCCACGGCGAATGGCGGGAAGGCTCACCGCTCGGCCGCCCCGTCGTCGCGGCCGGCGCCTGGCGGGGCGACACGTTCGTCGCCGACCTTCACGTCATCACCACCCCGCACCGGGTCCGGCTGGTGGTCGACGCCGGCGCGGGGACAGCGGTGGCGACGTGGAACCTCGTGCCCCTGACCGGCCCCAGCCTGGTGTCGCATCTGCGGTCGCCGCTGATGACACGGCCCGACGTCGCCTAGGCGACGTCGGCCGGGCCCGCAGGGGACGTGAGCCGAGCGGCCTGCGGTCGCCGGCCGTGCGGCGTCTTTCCCGCCCTCCCGGGAGCATCATGTAGCTTCTGCCCATGACGCGGAGCCTGGCCGGGACGATCGGGAGATCTCTGGTGCCGGTCCTGGCGTGCCTGGTGGGCTGCACCGCCACACCCCGGGCCGGGTGGCCCGCCGCGGAGGCCCCGCGGGTCACGGCGAGCCCCGCGCGAAGCGGCCACGGCCCCCTCTCCGGACAGCCGCTCGGCCCCGGTAGCGGGATTCGCCTGCTCGTCGGCGGCGACGGTCAGACCGGCCTGGCCCCGGCGGTACTGGACGTCGACACCGGCGCCTCGACGCCCGTCTCGGGCCTGCCGGATCCGGACCCGCGCCTCACCCTCTCGGCCTTCGTCCACGGCAGGCACACCGTGATCGCGGTGAGCGGACCGGCGGTCGACCAGGGGCGGCTGTACCTGCTCGAGGGCGGCGAGGCGCGCAAGCTGGCCACCGGCTGGAACGCGTTCCCCGCCTTCGACGACTCCGGCTTCTGGATCACGGACCGGCCGGCCCGCGACGGTCCGTGCACGGTACGGAAGCAGGCGGAGGACGGGAGGACCCTGCACCGTCCCCGCTGGAGCCACTGCGGCGCGCTGCCGTTCCTCGACACGCCGTACGGCCTGCACGCCAGGCACGGGGACGAGTCGATCCTCCTGGCTCATGACAGCCTGCGGAAGACCGGCAGACACCCCGGGATCGTCGCGGCGACGTCCCGGGAGTTGCTGGTGAGGCGGCGGGACGAGAATTTCGCCCTGGTGATCCCCGGCACCGGGAAGGAGCGGCCGATCGGCAGGCCGGCCGGAGCGGGCGAGGTCAGGGACGGCGAGGTCAGCCCCGACGGCAGGTACATCGCCGTCCCGTTCCTCGCCCCCACCACGGGGCCGCACGAACGTCTCGACGTCTGGGTGCTGGACACGAAGACCCTGCGATGGGCGCACCTGCCGTCGACGCCCGTGCCCGTCGACGTCAAGACCCGCAGGATGCGCTGGACACCGAACGGGCGGCTGGTGCTCGCGGGCGCCTTTGTCACGACCGCGGACGCCTATCCGCGGGAGAGCGACCACGCCAGCATGATCGCCACCTGGAGGCCCGGCGAGCAGGCGCTGTCCGTCAGGCGGCTCCCCGTGGAGTGGCAGACCAACCTGGAGATCGTCGTTTCGTAGGAAACGGGGCCGGTGGGCGGGAGGCGCCGGACAGCGACCCCTTCCTCGGCACGGGGGCGCACGGCGGACCGTGGCGCCTCCTTCCTCGTCGCGGGGGGCGGGGGCGCACGGCGGACCGTCCGGCGACGCTCCCGCGTGTCCGGCGTCAGGTGTCCGGGTCCTCGTCGAGGAGACGGGTCACCCACTCCAGCGACCCCGTGCCGAGCGCCTCGTCCGCGAGGCGCCTGGCGGACGGTGTCCTCAGCGCCGCGAGTGAACCGTCGATCCACGGTTGCATGTTCCGGTAACCCTGCTCGCGGTACTCGATGGCCTGGATCAGGCATTCGAGCTTGTCGGCGTCGCGGGCGCAGACGGCCTCGAGGCTGGCCTTCTCCTCGTACTCGCCGACCGCGCCGCTCACCATCCGCGCCACCGGCCCGGGGAGGCCGCGTACCTGGTCGGCGGTGACCTCCTCGTTGGAGGGCGCGATGAGATAGCGCCTGGCGAGGTGGTGGATGTCGGTGATGCGGGTCTCCTGGGTTCGGCGCTCCCCCTGACGCGCGGATCCTGCGCAGGGTGCATGCCGAGTTGAAGAGCCGGTACGCGAAACCGTACTTCGACGGTCTCTACGTCACGTGGGACGACCTGCGCCGCGACCCCGAGCCGGCCCCGGCGAGGCCGTCCGTGCACAAATGGCGTCTTGAGGAGGAGAGCAGGTTCGAGCGGCACCTGGTGACCTGGCACGTGCTGGCCCAGGGCGGGGTGGCGGTGCGAGGGCCCGCGGTCGCGGAGCTGGGGATCCACACCGACTGGGACACCCTGGCCCAGCGGACGCGGGAGAACCTGGCCGGCTACTGGACGCGCTGGGTCGAGCGCGGCTCCCGGTCGGCGTCGCTGTGGGGGCTGGCCGCTCTCACCGGCTACCAGACCACGTGGGGGGTGCTCGGCGTCACCCGGCTCCACCACACTCTCGCGGCGGGCGAGGTGACCTCCAAGACGGCCGCGGGCGAGTACGCGCTGAAGGTGTTCGACGAACGCCGGCACCGGATCATCCGGGAGGGGCTGCGCCTGAGGGCCGGCGGCCCGCCGCTGTACCGCGATCCGTTCCGCCGCCGTGCCGACCTGCTGGCCTACATGTCCATGGTGCTGGAATCGGTGCTGGAATCGGTGCTGGAATCGCGGTGAATCCTCGCGGGCCGGCGCGCGGTGCCGGGCGCGATGAGGGCCGGGTCACGCGGTGTGCCGTTGTCCGGTGCCTGTCAGCCAAGTGGACTCCCGGTCGATAGCGCTGTCAACAGCCACCTATGGATTTCCTTAATCTGCTGGTAAGCGCTTGCCTCCACTCGGGTACAAGAGGTTCGGGACGGGTTCCGGTCACTTCACGTGTCCGGGAACGAGCGGATCGGCCGTGGCGCGCGGAGATGAAAGCAGCAGTTCGGACCGCGTGTGTGATGAGCTGGGAATCTGTCGTAGTTACCGGATCGTGATTTGACCCGCGACGATGGGAACGTTAACACTCACTCCATGTAACGGTTGGCCCTTTTTGGTGTTAACGCTCACAAATGGAGTCGCTCAATTTCCCGGTAATCCACGAGCCTGGCGATCTCGCGCCGGAAGCCGGCGCGGGCCGCGTGTGAGGAGACCTTCGTGCTGTCCGCGCACCTCACCCTTGACCCCGCGTTCAGGGTGGCCCCCGTCCACCGGCGCACCTTCGGGACGTTCGTCGAGCACCTCGGCCGGTGCGTCTACACCGGCCTCTACGAACCCGGTCACCCCACCGCCGACGAGGAGGGCCTCCGGCGCGACGTGCTGGAGCTCACCCGCGAGCTGGGCGTCACCACGGCCCGCTACCCCGGCGGGAACTTCGTGTCCGGATACCGCTGGGAGGACGGCGTCGGCCCCCGGGCCGGGCGGCCCCGGCGGCTCGACCTGGCCTGGCACAGCACGGAGACCAACGAGTTCGGCCTGGACGAGTTCGTCGCCTGGACGCGCAAGGCCGGGGTGGAACCGATGATGGCCGTCAACCTCGGCACCCGGGGCATCGCCGAGGCGCTGGACCTGCTGGAGTACTGCAACATCGAGTCCGGGACCCACCTGTCGGACCTGCGGGTCGCCCACGGCGCCAAGAGACCGCACGACGTCCGGATGTGGTGCCTGGGCAACGAGATGGACGGCCCGTGGCAGATCGGCCACATGACCGCCCGCGAGTACGGGCGGCTCGCCGCCGGGACCGCCCGTGCCATGCGCATGATCGACCCGAACCTGGAGCTCGTGGCCTGCGGGAGCTCAGGTTCCGCCATGCCGACCTTCGGCGCGTGGGAGGCCACCGTGCTGGAGGAGACCTACGACGTGGTGGACTTCATCTCCTGCCACGCCTACTACGAGGAGCACGACGGCGACCTGGCGAGCTTCCTCGCCTCGGCGGCGGACATGGACCACTTCGTCGACGCGGTGGTGGCGACGGCCGACAGCGTGGGCGCCCGGCTCAGGAGCAAGAAGAAGATCAACATCTCGTTCGACGAGTGGAACGTCTGGTACCTGTCCCGCTTCCAGAACGCCGAACCGCCGCGCGACTGGCCGGTCGCCCCGCCGCTGCTCGAGGACCACTACCACCTGGCCGACGCGGTGGCCTTCGGCGGGCTGCTGATCTCGCTGCTGCGGCACAGCGACAGGGTGACGTCCGCCTGCCTGGCCCAGCTGGTCAACGTCATCGCCCCCATCATGACCGAACCGGGCGGCAGGGCCTGGAGGCAGACCACCTTCCACCCGTTCGCCCAGGCCTCCCGGTACGCGGCGGGCCAGGTGCTGCGGGTCGAGCCGGACTCTCCCGCCCACGAGACCGCGAGGTTCGGCGAGGTCACCTCCCTCGACGCCGTCGCCACCCACGACGAGGAGACCGGCGCCACCACGCTGTTCGCCGTCAACCGCTCGACCGACCGGCCGCTCACCCTCACCGCCGACCTGCGCGCCCTCGGCCCGGTGGCGCTCGCCGGGGCCACGACGCTGTCCGGCCCCGACCCCTACGCCCGCAACACCGCCGACGCCCCGGACACGGTGACTCCCCGTACGAACACCGAGGCCCGCCTCGACGCCGGGACCCTGGAGATCACGCTGCCCGCCGTGTCGTGGAACGTGATCCGTCTCATCCGCCCGTAGGCCCATCCGGCCGCGCTCGTCGAGGGGGGCGCGGCCGCGCCCCCTGGAGACACCTGGAGACAGCAGTGGACGACATTCCAGCGACCCCACCCCGGACTCCGCCGACCCCCTCCCGGATCACCCGGAGGAACCTGCTGGGCGGAGCCCTCGCCCTCGGGCTCCTCGGCTCCGGATGCTCCCTCCCCGTGGACCTGGGCTCCTCCCGGACCCGCATCAGATACTGGCACTTCCTCGGCGCGAGCGACGGGGTCGTCATGAACGAGATGGTCGGCGCGTTCGCCAAGGAGAACCCCGATCTGTTCGTCGAGGAGAACGTCCTCGAGTGGGGCGAGGCCTTCTACACCAAGGTCGCGATGGCGGGAGCAGGAGGCCGTTCCCCCGATCTCGCGACCTTCCACCTCGCCCGGCTGCCCGGCATCGGCCCCGGCCTGATCCTGGATCCGATCAACCTCGGCCTGCTCGCCGAGAACGGCCTGCGGCCCGAGGACTTCAGCCCTCCCATCTGGGAGCGCGCCCACGTCGACGGAGTGCTGTACGCGGTGCCGTTCGACGCCCACCCCATGGTCCAGTACTACAACACCGACGTCTGCGACCGTGCCGGGCTGCTCGGCGGCGACGGCAAGCTGCTGCCCACCAAGGGCACCGACCAGTTGCTGGAGTCACTGCGCAAGGCCAAGGAGGCACTCGGCGGCAAGCCCCCGCTGGCCTTCGACGCGCTCGGCCTCGGAACGGTGGGGCCGTGGCGGTTGTGGTGGTCGCTGTACCCCCAGAGCGGCGGCACCCTCCTGTCGGACGACGGCACCCAGATCACGATCGACGACGCCAAGGCGCTGGAGGCGCTCTCCTTCATGCGCACGCTGGGCGCGGAGGGACTGTGCGACCCCACCACCGACTACGCGTCGTCGGTCGCCGCCTTCCAGAGCGGTGACGCGGCCTTCCTGTGGAACGGTGACTGGGAGATCACGACCTTCAAGCAGGCGAAGACGCCGTTCAGCATGGCGCGCTTCCCCTCGATCTTCGGCGGCGCCTCGGCCCAGGCCGACTGCCACGTCTTCGTCGTGCCCCACCAGCGCGACCGCGATCCGCGGATCGAGCGGGAGACCTACCGGTTCATCGCCCACCTGGTCAAGAACAGCGCCGACTGGGCGGTGGCCGGTCACGTGCCCGCCTACCTTCCCGCACTGGAGGAGCCCGAGTACCTGGCGCTGAATCCGCAGTCGGAGTACCGCTCGGTCATCACCGAGGTGGCGCTCGACCCGCAGGTGTGGTTCACCGGATCGGCGTCGAGGCTGTGGATCGAGTTCGGTGAGGCGTTCTCCCCGGTCATCGCCGGAACGCGCACGCCCGAGCAGGGCCTGGCCCTGGCCAAGGCCGCCCTGCGCAGGCTCATGGAGACCCCCAACCCCTTCCCCGAGGAGCCCCGATGACGACCAGCGTCGAAGCCTCCGCCGCCACCGCCGCACCGGTCGCGAAGATCGGGGCGGGACGCCGCTGGACCCAGCACGGGCTGCTGTTCGTCGTGCCCTTCCTCGTGGTCTACGTGGCCTTCCTCGTCTGGCCGCTGCTGCTGGGCCTGAGGATGAGCCTGTCCAGCGTGAACATCGCCGGGACCAACGCCGGGTTCGTCGGCTTCGCCAACTACGCCGAGGCGTTCGCCGACCCCAGGATGTGGCGCTCTCTCTGGAACACCGTGCTGTTCACCGCGCTGAGCACCGTGCCCCTGGTCGTCCTGGGACTGGTGTTCGCCCTGCTGGTGCACAACCTGCGCTTCGTGCGCTGGCTGTGGCGGCTGTCGTTCTTCGCGCCGTTCCTGCTGCCCTCCGCCGTGGTCGCGCTGCTCTGGCGGCAGATGATCTACCAGCCCGGCTTCGGCCTGCTGAACGGGACGTTCGGGACCGACATCCTCTGGCTGGGCGATCCGGACCTGGCGATGTGGTCGGTCGTGATGACCACCGTCTGGTGGACGGTCGGCTTCAACTTCCTGCTCTACCTGGCCGCCCTGCAGAGCATCCCCGAGCAGCTCTACGAGGCCGCCTCGATCGACGGCGCCTCGGCCTGGCACAAGCTGCGCTCGATCACGCTGCCGCTGCTGCGCCGCACCACCGGCCTCATCGTGGTGCTGCAGCTGCTGGCCTCGCTGAAGGTCTTCGACCAGATCTACCTGATGACCGGCGGGGGCCCGGAGAACGCCACCCGCCCGATCATCGAGTACGCCTACGACATCGGTTTCATGGGGTACCGCGTCGGCTACGCCTCGGCCGTCTCCTACATCCTCTTCGTCCTGATCGTCGCTGTGTCCCTGGTGCAGTTGCGGCTGTTCCGCAAGCGTGAGGAGTCTCTCCGATGACCAAGAGGTCCAAGAGGTTCAGCCCCGGCCAGCTGGTCCTGCTCGCCGTCACCGGGGCGCTCGCCGTGGTCTGGCTCGCGCCCCTCGCCTGGGCGGTCGCCACCTCGCTCAAGCCCGAGGCCGACACCAACAAGATCCCGCTGCAGTGGATCGGCAGCGAGATCACCCTTGACGCCTACAGGCTGGTCCTGGGCACCGGCGGCATCGTCAAGTGGGCGATCAACTCCACCGTCACCGCGGTCATCGTGACGTTCATGACCGTGCTGTTCTCGGCGATGGCGGCGTACGGCTTCGCGCGCACCCGGTTCCGGGGGCGGCGCGTGCTGCTCGCCGTGATCCTCGCGGGGATCATCGTTCCCCCGCAGGTGCTGATCGCCCCGCTGTTCGCCGAGATGGTCGCGCTGGGCCTGGTCGACACCTGGTGGGGCATCATCCTGCCGCAGGTCGCCGCGCCCGTCATCGTGTACATCCTCTACAAGTTCTTCCAGGCCGTGCCGCCGGAGCTGGAACAGGCCGCGTTCGTCGACGGGGCCGGCCGCTGGCGGGTGTTCTTCACCATCGTGCTCCCGCTCTCGCGCCCGGTGATCGCCGCGGTGGCGATCTTCACGTTCATCACGACCTGGAACAACTTCCTCTGGCCGTTCCTGGTCTCCACCGACCCGAACACGATGACCCTGCCGGTGGGACTGGCCAACGTGGTGCAGGGCACCTTCGGCGTGCGCTACGCGCAGATCATGGCCTCCGTGGTCCTGGCCGGCCTGCCGCTGCTCGTCGTCTTCGTGTTCTTCCAGCGCCAGATCATTCGCGGCGTCGCCCACACCGGCCTGGCCGGGCAGTGACGGGGGCACGGCCACAAGGGGGAGGAGGGCCCCGCCGGTCCGCGAGATCCGCGCCGTGTCCCGCTTTCGGAGGGCATGCCGGTACCGGCATGCCCTCCGAAAGCGGGATGAACAGGCGGTGATGAGACCGCGCTGGGTTCGCGACCGCACCGGCCGGGCCGCCCTTGGCCGCGACCACGGCAGACGGCGCCGAAATCCCGTCGACAAGGCTGTTGCCGGCCACCTATGGTGCAGGCCATGGCAGACAGCCCCACCATGGGTCAGTGCGACTGCGGTGCGGTCGCCGGCCCGCTGGGTGTGTGCGTGGACTATTACCACGGAATCCTGGCCGAAGAGCAGGCCGATCCTCAGATGTACAGGTGGCACGCGCCTGTGGTGTGCGCGTATCTCCTGCAGCATCCTTCCAGGGCTCATGAGAAGTACCTTGACGGTCAGTTCCGCCAGTTGCAGCTCTACGTGGACAAGGGCCTCGACGCACTGCTTCGTGTGGCGGCTCATCAGGTGGCGCGGAACAGGCACGGGGCACGGTCGAGCTACGACATGGCGCCATTTGCGGCGTACGCGCCGCTCCCGCCGGGCGGATCTCCCAAGCACTTCCGCGCCACGTTCTGCGGTCTGCCGTTCGAGGGGGGCAGCTTCGTGTCCGATGGGCATCTGGCATACGGACGCCGCATCGAAACCATTGCCGAAGCGACCGTGGAGTCCTGGAGATCTGTCCAGGACCGATGATCGAGGGCCCGCGTGACGATATCCGCGCCTGCCGCTCCATCCGCGGTTATTGATCTTTGAGTTGTCGTCGCCGGCGCATGTCCCCATCCGTCTTCATGGGCGAGAGCCGTCCTGCGGGACTTCAGGGGGCGGAGATCCGGGCGACGGTCCTTTGACCGATATCCCGGCGACGCGCGCCTCTGCCGTTCCGGCGCCGCTCGCGGACTCGGGAGTCCGGGCGGACCGCGACGCGGTGCGCCGGACGGCAGGGCGTGGTCACTTGCTGAAACCGGCCGTCAGGCCGCTGAGCAGCTGGCGGCGGCCGATCACGTACAGCAGCAGGATGGGGAGCGTGGTCAGCACCACGGAGGCGAGCACCGCCGGCACGTTCACGCTGTACTGCCCCTGGAAGGTCCACAGCGCGAGCGGCAGCGTGCGCTTGTCGGGACTCTGGGTGAGGATCAGCGGCAGCAGGAACCCGTTCCAGATCGTCAGCGCGTTGTAGATCGTCACCGTCACCACGGCCGGCATGGTGAGCGGCAACGCCAGGCGCCAGAGTGTCGCCAGCTCGCCCGCGCCGTCCAGCCGCATCGACTCGAACAGCTCCTTGGGCACGTCACGGATGAAGTTGGTCAGGACCAGCACCGACAGCGGGATCGCGAAGGCGATCGACGGGAGGATCAGTCCCGTCAGCGAGTCGTACAGACGCAGCCGGATGATGATCAGATAGACGGGGATGATGGTCGCCTGCAGCGGGATGGCCAGGCCCATGAGGAAGAGCGCGTTCACCCCGCGCAGGAAGCGGAAGGCGGTGTTGCCCCGGACGATCGCGTACGCCGCCATGAACGCGACCGCGACCGACGGGACGACCGCGCCGACGGTGACGATGAGGCTGTTGAGGAAGTACAGCGGGAAGTCGGACTCGACGACCAGCCGGTAGTTGTCGAGGGTCGGCTCGGTGGGCGGCGCGAGCGGGTTGGTGGCGTAGTAGCTGCTCTGCGCCTTGAAGCTGGTGATGAAGATCCAGTAGATCGGCACGATCACGATCACCAGCCACAGCCAGCTCACGGCCCCGCCCAGCCAGTTGGGGCGCTCGCCGAGCGAGCGCCGCTCGCCGCGGGCGGGCGGGCGGCGCTGCCGGTGCCGGCGCGGTGGCGACCCGGGCGTCTCGGTCCGCTTGACCCCCGTCGTGTGGGTCGCGCTCATGTCAGGCCCCTTCCATCTGGCTGGCGCTGGCGTCGCGGCCGCCGAGCCGGCGCAGGAGCAAGGCGAGGGCGAGGCCCACCAGGACGAGGATGACGGCGATGGCGCTGGCCGGTCCCATGAGGTTGGCCTGGAACCCGCGTTTGTACATGTCCAGGGCGAGCACCCGGGTGGCGTCGCCGGGACCGCCCGCGGTGAGTACGAAGATCAGGTCGAAGAAGGTCAGCGACCCGACGACCATGAGGGTGGAGGACGTGATGATCGTGTACTTGAGCTGCGGCAGCGTGATGCTGAAGAACTTGCGGACGCGGCCCGCGCCGTCTATCTCGGCGGCCTCGTACATGGATTGCGGGATCTGCCGCACGCCGCCCTGGTAGATCAGCGAGTGGAAGGGGACGAACTGCCACGACACCACGAAGATCACGGTGCCGAAGGCGAGGACGGGCTCGCCGAGCCAGTCCTGCACGAGCAGGTCGATGCCCAGCCCGGCGCCGAGCCCGAAGTTCGGGTCGAGCAGGGCCTTGTAGGCGATCGCGATGGCGGCCTGGCTGAGCAGCAGCGGGATGAAGTAGATCACCGCCAGCAGCGAGCGGTAGCGCTGCCTCCCGGCCAGGAACACCCCGATCAGGATGCTGATCGGGGTCTGGACCGCCCAGGAGACGACCATCACCAGCAGCGTTATCCACAGCGCGTGCAGGAGGCCGGGGTCGGCGAGCACCGCCCGCCAGCTGGTGAACCCGGACAGCTGGATCTCGCCGAGTCCGTCCCAGGACGTGAAGCTGAGGAACAGGACCCCGACCAGCGGAACGACCCCGAAGGCAACGAAGATCACCAGGGCCGGCACGGCCAGCCAGGGCAGAAGGCGGCTGTGCGTCCTCTGCCTGGCGGCCGGCGGTCTCCCTGTCCGGGCGGGGGTGGCGAGCGCGCTCAACTGCCGATGACCGCGTTCATGTTGGACACGAACTGCTCCGGCGTGATCGACAGCTGGAACAGCTTGGCGATGTTGTCCAGCAGCACCTCGGCCGCGGTGGGGCTGAGCGCCTGGTCCCAGGACTGGGCGAAGGACTTGGCGTTGCTGGCGATGCCGTAGACGAAGTTCAGGAAGTCCGCGTCCTTGGCTCCGGCGAACGCGCTGTCGGCGCCGTTGACGATCGGCACCGCGCCGGTGCCCGCCCACTCCTTGACGTCCTCGTCGTTGAGCACGGCGGTCGCGAAGAACTTCTTCGCGATCTCCTTCTGCTCGGGGGTCGCCTTGGAGGAGATCGACAGGTACTGGCCGGGGTTGCCGACGGTGTTGCCGGGGTCGCCCTTGCCGCCCTCGACCGGCGGGAAGTTCATGTAACCGAGGTTGCCGCCGGAGACGAAGTCGCCGCCGTCGGTCGACATGCTGCCGTACGTCCAGCCGCCGTGCAGCATCATCGCGGCCTTGCCGGTGTAGAGCAGGGCCTGGTCGGCGTTGGAGTCGGCCGTGATCGAGGAGAAGCCCTTGATGAACCCGTCCGCCTTGACGAGTTCCTGCATCTTGGTCAGGGCCTCGATGGCGGCGGGGTGGGACCAGGCGTCCTTCTTGGCGTCGAACACGGCCTGGAACACCTCGGGGCCGCCGATGCGGTCGAAGAGGAACTCCAGCCACATCATGTTCGTCCAGCGCGACTGGCCGCCGAGGGAGAACGGGGCGATGCCGGCGGCGTTGAACTTGGGGACCAGGGCCATGATGTCGCCCCACGACTCCGGCGGCTCCACGCCGACCTTCTCGAAGACCTTCTTGTTGTAGAACAGGATGATGGGCTGCATGGTCTCGGCCGGCATCGCGTAGATCTTGCCGTCGATCGTGGCCGCCCCGAAGGAGGAGGCGAACAGCCGGTCCTTCACCGCCGGGTTCTGCTCGAACCACGGGGTGAGGTCCTCCACCTGGCCGGCCTGCACGTACGTGCGCAGCGTCCCGCCGCCCCAGCCCCAGATGATGGTGGGCGCCTGGCCCGCCCCGATCGCCGTCTTGATCTTCGTCTTGTAGGCGTCGTTCTGCATGGCCGTGAAGGTGATCTGCCCGTTGGGGTTGGCCTTGTTGAAGCGCTCCACGGCCCTGGTGCGCACGCCCTCCTGCGGCTGGGTCGACAGGAACCAGTAGCTGGCCTTGTTCGCGGCGTTCCCGCCGCTCCCGCCGCTCGCGCCCCCGCCCGCCGGGGCGGGGCCGGACGTGCCGCAGGCCGCCAGCGCGGCGCTGAGGGGAATGCCCATCGAAAGGGCGAGGAAGGTGCGGCGGGATGGTGTCGTTGACTCCACGCTGATCTCCGTATGTCGGTGCCGAGGCGGGGCGGGGCTTCAGGTGAAACATGTGGCGGTGGCCGTCGGTCGTGGATCGGCACCTCTGCTACCAGGCGTCCGTCCCCCCAAGCCCAGCATGTCGAAACATTTCCGAAACAGGCCGCGTGGCACGTCAATTTAGATTTCAGTTACCTGCCTGTCAAGGGGTGATCCCATGTCGGCATGAGCTTGGTATGCGAGGGACCTGGGGTACTCTCATCTGGGACTTTCCTGGTCACCTCGGGTGCGTCAGGATGTGAGCAGAGCTACCGCAACTCACCGAAATGTTTCGGACAGTTGCCGGGGCGGGTTTTTCTTGAGGAGAGCAGATGACGGCGCTAGATGGGACCCCCGCGGCCGGCCGGACCCTCCGGTCGTGGCAGGACCCGGCACTTCCCGTGGCCGAGCGGGTCGACGCCCTCCTCGCGGAGATGACCCTGGAGGAGAAGATCGGCCAGCTCGGCAGCCGGTGGCCGGGCAACGCCATGCAGGCCGGCCGGGACGGGGAGCCCGAGGAGAAGTCCGAGGGCACGGCGAACGTCGCCCCGCTGCAGGACGTCTTCGCGGCCTCGGGGCAGGTGCCCTTCGAGGAGACGATCCGCCACGGGCTCGGCCACCTGACGCGGGTTTTCGGCAGCGCTCCGGTGACGGCGGCGGAGGGCGCCGCGGAGGTGGTGCGGCTGCAGTCCGAGGTGGTGCGGCACTCCCGGCTCGGCATCCCGGCGCTGGTCCACGAGGAGTGCCTGACCGGTTTCACCACCTACGGCGCGACCGTCTACCCGGCGGCCATCGCCTGGGGCGCGACGTTCGACCCGGACCTGGTGGAGCGGATGGCCGCCGCCATCGGGCGGGACATGCGCGCCGTGGGCGTCCACCAGGGCCTGTCGCCGGTGCTGGACGTGGTGCGCGACTACCGCTGGGGCCGGGTCGAGGAGACCATGGGCGAGGATCCGTACCTCGTCGCGATGCTCGGCGCCGCCTACGTGCGCGGCCTGGAGGGCGCCGGGGTCATCGCCACGCTCAAGCACTTCGCCGGCTACTCCGCCTCCCGGGCGGCCCGCAACCACGGGCCGGTGCCGATGGGCCGGCGCGAGCTGATGGACATGATCCTGCCGCCGTTCGAGACCGCCCTCGTCGAGGGCGGCGCGCGTTCGGTGATGAACTCCTACTCCGACCTGGACGGCGTTCCCGCCGCGGCCGACTCGTGGCTGCTGAACGACCTGCTGCGCGACGAGTGGGGGTTCACCGGGACGGTGGTGTCGGACTACTGGGCGATCCCGTTCCTGACGACGATGCACCAGGTCGCCGCGGACACCGACGAGGCCGGGGCGCAGGCGCTGGCCGCGGGCATCGACGTCGAGCTGCCCGACACGCTCGGCTTCGGCCAGCACCTCGCCGGGCGGGTGCGGCGGGGCGAGCTGCCGGAGTCCCTGATCGACCGGGCCGCCCGGCGCCTGCTCACGCAGAAGGTGGAACTCGGGCTGCTGGACCCGGACTGGACGCCGGAGACGTCGGTGGCCGGGGCGCGGGCCGTGGACCTGGACTCGCCGGCCAACCGGGCCCTGGCCAGGGAACTGGCCGAGCGCTCGATCGTGCTGCTCGACGCGGGCACCGCGCTGCCGTTGCTCGGCGAGGGACGTCCCGAGCCGCGCAGGGTGGCCGTGGTCGGCCCCTGCGCCGACGACCCGCGCACGTTCATGGGCTGCTACGCCTTCCCCAACCACGTGCTGCCCCGCCATCCGGGACTCGGGCTCGGCGTGGCCGCGCCCAGCCTGCTCGACGCGCTGCGGGCCGAGCTGCCCGGCGCCGAGCTGGTCCACGAGCGGGGCTGCGACGTGCGGGGCGAGGACCGCTCCGGCTTCGCCGCCGCGCTCCGGGCGGCCCGCGAGGCCGACGTGTGCGTGGCGGTCGTCGGCGACCTGGCGGGGATGTTCGGGCTGGGCACCTCGGGCGAGGGCTGCGACGCCGAGGACCTGCGGCTGCCCGGCGCGCAGGAGGACCTGCTGGCCGAACTGGCCGCCACCGGCACGCCGGTCGTGGTGGTCGTCGTCTCGGGCCGCCCGTACGCGCTGGGCGGCGTGGCCGGGACCGCCGCCGCGCTCGTCCAGTCGTTCATGCCGGGCCAGGAGGGCGGGGCGGCCATCGCCGGGGTCCTGTCCGGCCGGGTGCAGCCCAGCGGGAAGCTGCCGGTGCAGATCCCGCGCGGCCCCGGCGGGCAGCCGGGCACCTACCTGCAGCCGCCGCTGGGCGCCGACAGCCACGGCATCAGCAACCTCGACCCGACCCCGCTGTTCCCGTTCGGGCACGGCGCCTCGTACACCACCTTCGCGATCGACTCCTTGAGGATCGGCGACGCCGAGGTGCCCACCGACGGCGAGTTCACCGTCTCGGTGCGCGTGCGCAACACCGGGGGCCGGGCGGGTGAGGAGGTCGTCCAGCTCTACCTGCACGACGTGCTCGCCCAGGTGACCCGGCCGGTGCGGCAGCTCACCGGGTTCGCCCGGGTCAGGCTGGAGCCCGGCGCGAGCGCCGTGGCGACCTTCACCGTGCCCGCCGACCGGACCGCGTTCACCGGGCGTGACCTGCGACGCGTCGTCGAACCGGGGGATCTTGAGGTGTTCGTCGGCGCGTCGGCGTCCGACCTGCCCTGCCGGGGCCGCATACGATTGACCGGCCCGCTGCGTCACGTCGGCGTGGGCCGGCGGCTGGTCACCCGCGTGGGCGTGGAACCGGTGCCGGGCTCTTCCGCCACACAGCAGGGAGGAACAGATGCCGGCCAGTCCTAGACGGGCCACGCTGGCCACGGTCGCGGCCTCGGCGGGCGTGTCGATCGCGACCGTGTCGAAGGTGCTCAACGGCCGGGACGACGTCTCCCCGGGCACCCGCTCCCTCGTGGAGTCGTTGCTGGAGCAGCACGACTACGTCGCGCCGCCGCAGCGCCGCCGGGGCGACCGGGGCGACACAGCCGTGCCGGCCACGATCGAGGTGGAGCTCGACGCCGACCTCAACCCGTACTCGACCGAGATCGTCCAGGGCGCGGTGCGGGCCGGGGCCGAGGTCGGCGCGGCGATCGTGGTGAGCATCCGGACGACCGCCGACCGCGCCGGATCCTGGGCCCGCGGCCTGGCCACGGCCGGCCGGCGGGCCGTGATCGCGATCACCAGCGATCTGACCGCCGGGCAGCTCGCCGCCCTGTCCCGCGCGGGCCTGCCCCTGGTCGTGATCGACCCGCTGAACCTGCCGCAGACCAGGGGGGTCACCAGCGTCGGCTCGACGAACTTCGCCGGGGGCCTGGCCGCGACGCAGCACCTGCTCGCGCTCGGACACCGGCGCATCGCCTACCTCGGCGGACCGGCCACCGCCGACTGCGAGCAGGCCCGGCTGCACGGCTACCGCGCCGCCATGGAGGCCGCGGGCGTTCCGGTCCCCCCGGGTCACGTACGGGAGGGGCCCTTCCAGTACCAGGAGGGGGTCGCGGGCGGCGCGGCCCTGTTCGACCTGCCCGAGGCCCCCACGGCCGTCTTCACCGGCTGCGACGACATCGCGCTCGGCGTGCTGGAGGCGGCCAGGGCGCGAGGGCTGCGCGTGCCCGAGGACCTCAGCATCGTCGGCTTCGACGACACCCAGGTCGCCCGGATGGCCTCGCCCCCGCTGACGACCGTACGCCAGCCGCTGCGGGAGATGGGCGGCGTCGCGGTACGTACGGCCCTGCGCCTGGCGGCGGGCGAACGGGTCGACTCCCATCACGTCGAACTCGCCACCGAGCTGGTGGTACGCGGGTCCACCGCCCCGCCCGGCGGCTCAGCCGGCCACGGCTGAGCCGCCGGCCGCGAGTGCCGGGGACGCGTCCTGCCCGCGCGGGTACGGATAGACCGGTGAGCGGTGCTGGAAGGCCAGGACGGCGGGGTTCTGCACGACGCCGTCGCGGATCTCGACGGCCCGCCGGATGGTGTCGTCCGCGTCCCACGCCGCCCGGCCGCCGAGCACCGTCCGCAGGTGCGGCAGCAGGGCCTCGCTGATCTCCCAGGTGGCCGAGTCCCACAGGTACGACGGGCTGTGGTCGACGCCGTAGTAGCGGACGTTGTCGCCCACCTCGAACATCGGGTCCGTGAACGTCGTGGGCCGCGCCCAGCTGAACCCCATCCCCTCGTCACAGGACACGTCGACGACGAGGGTGCCGGGCGCGAAGGCGGCCAGGTCCTCCTCGTCGGCGAACATCAGCGGGGCGCCGGTGTCCTGCAGCACGCAGTTGACGACGATGTCGTGGTCGGCGATGAAGGCCGCCAGCGGTATCCGCCCGCTCTCGGTGAGCGCGTAACTGCGGTTGGGGTCGCCGGCCTCGTGCTCGAAGCGCACGATGCGCGCCGAGTGGATCGGCGAGGCGACCGCGGTGACGTCCCGGAAGGTGAGGAGGTCGATGTCGTTCACGCCGTGCGCGTTGAGCGCCGTCACCGCGCCGCGTCCCGTCGCCCCGAAGCCGATGACGACCGCCCGCAGCCTCCGGCCGTAGACGCCCGTCGTCCCGATGAGCTCCAGGGCGTGCAGGACCGAGGAGTAGCCCGCCAGCTCGTTGTTCTTGTGGAAGACGTGCAGGTTGAACGCGCCCTCGCCGGTCCAGTGGTTCATCGCCTCGAAGGCGATCAGCGTCAGCCGCCGGTCGATCGCGAGCTGCGTGATCCTCTCGTCCTGGACGCAGTGCGGCCAGCCCCAGACGATCTGTCCCTCGCGCATCCCCTCCAGGTCCTCGGCCAGCGGCTTGGGGAGCAGGACGACGTCGCACTCCGCGAGGAGCCGCTCCCGGGGGAGCAGGCCGGCGACGTACGGTGCCAGTTGCCCGTCGGGGACGCCGAAGTGCTCGCCGTAGCCGCGTTCGAGGTAGACGCGCCCCCGGAGATCGGGGGCGATCCGCTCCAGGTGCAGCGGGTGGATCGCCAGCCGGTGCTCGTTCTCCTTGCGTGATCGTGACACGACTCCGAGGCTGAGCTGGTCCATGGGGGCTCCTATGATTGGCTCCCTGTCTAGCACAGGCCCCGATTCGAACAGGCGCCTCGGGCCCCGCCGGCCCTCGGATCCGGGCGGGCCGCGCACGGTTCCCCGCTCGCCTCAGCTCTTCGAGGGGCTGGGGACGGGGGACTCGTGAACATGGAGGAACATGTTCAGGTGGGTCCGCACGACCTGCTCGACGGCGAAGGCGAGTTTCCGCATCCTGGGGTCGGAACTGTTCTCCACCTGCTGCCTCACGAGGATGACCCCGTTGCGGTGGCTGGCGATCTCCATGTCGATCCAGGCCCTGTCGAACTCCGCTCCGCCCAGCGCCATCACCTCTTCGAGCTGCTTGCGCTGGGCCGCGCTGGGCTCGTCGGGAAGCTTGACGCCCATCTCGTCGGCCACCTGCCGGATGAGCCTGTCGAGTCTCATGTGGTCGACGATGAGCTGCTCTCCCAGCTCGCGGACGGCCCGGCCGACCTTCCCGTCCTGGCTCTGGGCCTTCCGCCTGACGGCCAGGCCCGCCTCGATCTCGGCCAGGCTGCCCTGGTGCGCCTTGACGAGGAATTCCCAGTCCTGCCGGCTGACAGGCTCGGGGGCGGGGGGAACGGCGGCACCGGCCGTTCCGGCCATCGCGGCCACGACGATGGTGAGCAGGATGAGCATCATTCGAACCATCGGATCCTCCGTCGGTCGATCCACGGGCAGAGCTGGCGCCTCCCTCCCTTTTATCTATTCACATATGGGTCGATGTGCCGCGATAGGTGGTAAACACTGACAAAAGGACACATTTGGCCCCGTTGGGTAAGAGGGCCCTGCCGTGCTTCCCCGTACCGCCGGTGGTTCCTCGCCCGGGCGGGGCGTGCCGCCCGTGACCCCTCAGCCGAGGACGGCGTCCAGCAGGAGGGAGCCCGCGCCGAGGAGGGCGGCGTCGGGGCCGCCCCGGGTGACGGCGATCTCCAGGTCGCGGGTGGCCAGGGGCAGGCAGCGCTCGTAGACGGCGGCGCGGATGGAGGAGATCAGCGGTTCGGCGGTGGAGAGACTGCCGCCGACGACGATGGCGTCGGGGTTGAGGAAGTTGACCAGGACGGTGAGCACCTCGCCGATGAGGCGGCCCGCGTTCCTGACCAGGGCGGTGGCCTCGGGCACGCCGTCCTCGACCAGGGCGACGACGTCGGCGGGGCGCCGCGTCGCGATGCCGAGCCCGGACAGGGCGTCCATGAGCGCGGCGCCGCTCGCGTAGGCCTCCAGGCAGTCGGGGTGGCCGCACGAACACATCGTGGAGGAGTCGGTCCTGACCCGGACGTGGCTGATGTCGCCGGCCGCGCCCCTGCCCCGGTGCAGGCGGCCGTCGACGATCACGCCGCACCCTATGCCGCTGCCGGCCTTGAGCACCATGAGGTTGCCGAACCCCGGCCACGAGCGGGCCTCGCCGACGGCCAGGAGGTTGGCGTCGTTCTCGACGAGCACCGGCAGGTCGTAGTGCGCGCCGAGATGCTCGGCGACGGGGAAGTTGTTCCAGCCGGGCATGCGCGAGGGGGACACCACCCGGCCGCTGCCCGGGTCGACGGGGCCGGGGACGCCGGTGGCGACGCCGCGCAGCGGGACGCCGGCCGGGCCGTGGGAGAGCAGCAGCTCGTCGAACGCGGCGGCCATCCAGTCGAGGGTCGCCTCGGGGCCGAGCGCTATGTCGCAGGCGCGCTCCTCGACGACGAGGGGGACGCCGCTGAGGTCGAGCAGGCCGAGGCGGGCGTGGTGCGCCCCCAGGTCGGCCACCGCGAGCAGGCCTGCGGTCGGGCTGACCCGCAGCCGCCGGGGCCGCCGCCCGCCGCTGGAGGTCCCCGAGCCCTCCTCGACGAGGAGCCCGGTGTCGATCAGCTCCTCGACGCGGAGGGAGACGCTCGACGCCGCCAGGCCGGAGACGCGGGCCAGCTGGGCGCGCGACTCGGCGTGACCGGTGGCGACGAGACGCAGAAGGTCACCCTGTGCTCCCCGCACCAGCAGCCGCTCTTTGCCTGACATGAACTAGAGGAATACCACGTCTGTACTTACTACGGCAACGTGTTGACTTGCGTGAGAATCATCCGTTACCTTCCGCTTTATCTTCGATTTCGAAGGAAGATGGCAATGATTCAGGTCAAAGGGTTGAACAAGTGGTTCGGTGACCACCACGTGTTGCGCGACATCGACCTTGAGGTGGCGCGCGGCGAGGTCGTCGTGGTGGTCGGCCCCTCCGGGTCGGGCAAATCCACGCTGTGCCGCTGCCTCAACCGGCTGGAGACCGCCGGGTCGGGGGACATCCTCGTCGACGGCGTACCCGCCCCGGTGGAGGGCCGCGAGCTGGCCCGGCTCCGGGCCGACGTCGGCATGGTGTTCCAGTCCTTCAACCTGTTCCAGCACAAGACCGTGCTGGAGAACATCGTGCTCGCGCCGATGAAGGTCCGCGGCGACGGCCGTGCCGAGGCCGAGGCGGCGGCGCGAAAGCTGCTGGAGCGCGTCGGCATCGCCGAGCAGGCCGGAAAACTGCCGGCCCAGCTGTCCGGCGGGCAGCAGCAGCGGGCCGCCATCGCCCGCGCGCTGGCCATGCGGCCCAAGGTGATGCTCTTCGACGAGCCCACCTCGGCGCTCGACCCGGAGATGGTCGGCGAGGTGCTGGACGTGATGGTCCGGCTCGCCGCCGACGGCATGACCATGGTCGTCGTCACCCACGAGATGGGCTTCGCCCGCAGGGCCGCCGACCGCGTGGTCTTCATGGACGCGGGCCAGATCGTCGAGACGGGCGAGCCCGGCGCCTTCTTCGAGGCTCCCAAGACAGACAGGGCCAGGGACTTCCTGGCCAAGGTTCTCACTCACTGATCAGATCGATCGAAAAGGATGGTGGGCCCGATGGTGTCCATGAAGCGGCTGGCCGCTGTCGCCGCTGTGTCCATGCTCGGCCTCTCGGCCTGTGCCGGTACGGATTCGGGAAGCCCGGCCGTACCGGGCGAGGCCAAGGGGAACGACCTGATCGCCTCGGCGCCGGTCGCCGCCGCCGCCGACATCCTGCCCGGCTCCACGATGGAGAAGATCAAGCAGCGCGGCGAGCTGATCGTCGGCGGGTCGCTCGACGCGCCGCTGCTGTCGCAGCAGAACCCGACGACCGGCGAGGTCGAGGGGTTCGACGCGGACATGGGCAAGGCGCTCGCCAAGTACATCATCGGCGAGCCCAAGGTGAAGATCGTCAACTCGGCCTCGGAGACCCGCGAGGCGCTGCTCTCCAACGGCACCGTGGACGTCGTCTTCCAGACCTATACGATCACCCCGGAGCGGGCCGAGCAGGTCGCCTTCGCCGGGCCGTACTACTCCTCCGGGCTGAGCCTCGCGGTCAGGAAGGGCACCACGGGCATCGCCAAGCCCGAGGACCTGAACGGCAAGACCGTCATCGCCGGCGCCAACACCCCGGCCGTCTCGGCGATCAAGAAGCTCGCCCCGCAGGCCAAGATCGTGACGTTCGGCAGCGACCCCGAGTGCATGCAGGCCCTCAAGCAGGAACGCGGCGACGCCTACGTCCAGGACGAGACGCTCCTGGTGGCCAACGCGCAGAAGGACCCCTCGGTCCAGGTCGTCGGCAGCCCGTTCACCGAGGACCCTTACGGCATCGGCCTCAAGCACGGTGACGACCAGTTCAAGAAGTTCGTCAACGACTGGCTGAAGAAGATCCAGGCCGACGGCCTCTGGCAGAAGACCTGGAAGAACTCTCTCGGCACGGTCGTACAGGGTGAGGCTCCCGCCCCGCCGCAGATCGGATCGGTGCCGGGGTCCTGATGTCCGCCCTCCTGGACCACCTGCCCGAGTTCTGGCAGGGACTGGTCGTGACCCTCCAGCTGACCGCGGCGTCCTTCGCCGGCGCCGCGGTCGTGGGGCTCGTGATCACCGCCATGCGGGTCAGCCCGGTCGGCGTCCTGCGCGGGATCGGCACGGCCTACGTGGAGACCTTCCAGAACCTGCCGCTGCTGGTGCTGCTGGTACTCGCCGTCTTCGGCCTGCCCGAGATCGGGCTCAAGGCCGACCTGCTGGTGACGGCCATGATCGTCATCGCGCTCTACGAGGCCGCCTACATCGCCGAGGCCCTGCGCTCCGGCGTCAACGCGGTCTCCGCCGGGCAGGGCGAGGCGGCCCGCGCGCTCGGGCTGACCTTCGGCCAGTCGCTGCGCCACGTGGTCCTGCCGCAGGCGCTGCGCACGGTGATCCAGCCGGTCGGCAACATCTTCATCGCGCTGACGATGAACACCTCGCTCGCCGCCGCGGTCGGCGTCGTCGACCTGACCGCGGCGGCCAACCGGGTGAACCTCGCGGAGGCGCAGCCCATCCCGATCTTCGTCGGGGCGGGCCTGGCCTACGCGCTGATCGCCGCCTGCGCCGGTTTCGTCACCGGGCGGCTCGAACGACGGCTGGTGGTGGTCCGGTGAGCGATCTTCCTCCCGAAGAACGACGGCTGGCGGTGCTCCGGTGAGCAATCTCCTGTTCGACCAGCCGGGGCCGCGCGCCCGCCGCAGGATAAGGATCGCGACCGCGGTGGGGGCGGTCGCGGTCCTCGCCCTGCTGGCGCTGGCTCTGCGCCAGTTCGCCGCCAACGGCCAGCTCGACGCCGACCGCTGGTCGCCGTACGCGACCTGGCCGATGTGGCGCTACCTGCTGAACGGGCTGTGGGCCACCGCGCTCGCCGCCGTCGTCTCGGCCGCGCTCGCGATGGCGGCCGGGCTCGCCCTCGCCCTCGGGCGGCTGTCGCGGCACAGGTGGGTCCGCGTGCCCGCCGCCGCGTACGTGGAGGTCGTGCGGACCATCCCGGCGCTGCTGCTGGTCTACGTCGTGCTGTTCGCGCTGCCCCGCTACGGGCTCGACCTGCCGCTGTTCTGGAAACTCGTGGTGCCGCTGGCGATCTCGAACGCCGCGGCGTTCGCGGAGATCTTCCGCGCCGGGATCCTGTCCGTGGAACGCGGTCAGGGCGAGGCCGGTCTCGCGGTCGGGCTCACCCAGGGCCAGACCATGCGCCTGATCGTGCTGCCGCAGGCGGCCCGGCGGGTGCTGCCCTCGATCGTGAGCCAGTCGGTCGGCCTGCTGAAGGACACCTCGCTGGGCTTCGTGGTCAGCTACGCCGAACTGCTCTACAGCGGCAAGGTCCTGGCGACCTTCAACGGCCTGCTCATCCAGACCTACATCGTCGTCGCGCTGATCTACCTGGTGGTCAACGCGTCACTGTCCAAACTCGCCCGTACCCTCGACGCCCGCGACACCCCGGGGGCCCGCCGGCTCAGAAGGAGACCCGCCCGTGCCTGAACTCGTCCCGCTCGCGGAGGTGGTGCGCTCCGGATTCGTGGAGAGCGTGCACTTCGGCAGCGCCGTCGCCCTGGCGCCCGACGGCGCCGTGGCCGTCGCCAGGGGAGCGGTCGACGCGCCGGTGCTGCCGCGCTCCTCGGCCAAACCGTTCCAGGCGCTGGCCTGCCTGCTGTCCGGGGCGGACCTGCGCGGTCCCGGCCTGGCGATCGCCGCCGGCAGCCACACCGGCGAGGACTTCCACGTACGGCTGGTCGCCGGCATCCTCGCCGGGGCCGGGCTCGGCTTCGAGGCCCTCGGCTGCCCCGAGGACTGGCCGGAGGACGAGGCCACCCGGCACACGCTGATCCGGGCGGGCCTGAAGGCCTCGCGCGAGCGGATGAACTGCTCGGGCAAGCACGCCGCGATGATCGCCGCGTCCGCCGCCTCGGGCTGGGAGACCGCCTCCTACCTGGACGCCGGCCACCCCCTGCAGCGGCGGGTGCGCGCGGTGACCGAGGAACTGTCGGGGGAGAGGGCGGCCCACGTCGCCGTCGACGGGTGCGGCGCCCCGCTGTTCGGGCTGTCGCTGACCGGGCTGGCGCGCGCCGTACGGGCCCTGGTCGTCGCCGAGCCGGGAACCCCGCCGCGCGCCGTCGCCGACGCGATGCGCGAGCACCCCGAGTACGTCGGCGGGACCGGGCACGTGAACACCTCGCTGATGCGGGCGCTGCCGGGGGCGGTGGCCAAGGGCGGGGCCGAGGGGGTCCTCGTCGTCGCGCTCGCCACCGGGCACGCAGCGGCCGTCAAGGTCATCGACGGGAGCCCGCGGGCCACGAGCGCGATCGCGCTGGCCGCGCTCAGGGCGGCCGGCGGGGACGTCGCGGGGGCGGCGGACTTCGCGACCGTTCCGGTACTGGGCGGGGGCCAACCAGTCGGTGAAATCCATGCTTTGGAGGAAAAATGAGTCTTAGCTATGAGATCTGCATTGAAAGCACCGCGGGCGCGCTCGCGGCCGAGCAGGCCGGGGCGCACCGCGTCGAGCTGTGCTCGGCGCTCTTCGAGGGGGGCCTGACCCCGACCCTCGGCACCGTCGAGGCGACCCTCGCGGCGGTCTCGGCGATCCGGGTCCACGTGATCGTCCGTCCCCGGGGCGGCGACTTCATCTACGACGAGTACGAGGTCGCGGCCATGGAGCGCGACGTGGCCACGATCAGGGACGCGGGCGCGCAGGGCGTGGTGATCGGGGTGCTGACACCGTCGGGCGAGGTGGACGTCGAGGTGGCCAAGCGCCTCATCGGCGCGGCCGGGGACCTGTCGGTCACCTTCCACCGGGCCTTCGACATGACCGCCGACCCGTTCGCCGCCCTGGACACCCTCGTCTCCCTGGGCGTCGACCGGGTCCTCACCTCCGGCCAGGACGTCACCGCCCTGGAGGGCGCGCCGCTGATCGCCTCCCTGGTCGAGCGGGCGGGCGACGACCTGATCGTCATGCCCGGCGGCGGCATCACGCCCCGCAACGTGCACCGCGTGGTCGAGGCGACCGGAGCCTCCGAGATCCACTTCGCCGCCCTGGTCGACGCGCCCAGCCCCGCCGTGCACCGCAACCCCCACCCGTTCATGGGCGGCGAGCTGCGCCAGCCCGAGTACAGCCGCCTGATCACCTCCCCGCGCCTGGTCTCCGAGGTGATCGCCGCCTCGGGCACCTGACCCCCGGGCAGCCGGACCCCGCCCCTGGTGACGTGAGACGCGACCGGATGTGATGAGATTCACCTAGTTCTCGTGACTCGCCGGCTCGTGATCGATTCGAGGGGCGGGTCGCGGCTGTCATGATCTGCCGGACAGTGGAGGTGAGCGTCATCGGTATCGTCTCGCCCGGATTCTTCGGCCGCCGCCGCGCCGGAAACCCGGACCTGCCGCCTGGGCAGTACCTCACCGAGGACTTCCCCGTCCTCTCGGCCGGGCCCACGCCCCTGGTCTCCACCGACGACTGGAACCTCGGCGTCACCACCGAGACCGGCGAGGTCGTCCGCTGGAACTGGGCGGAGCTCAACGCCCTGCCCGTGGAGCGGTTCACCGTCGACCTGCACTGCGTCACCAAGTGGTCCAAGCTCGGCACCACCTGGGAGGGCGTGTCGCTGGACACCCTCCTCGACGGCGTGGAGACGTCCGCCGAGTACGCCCTGGCGACCTCCTACGGCGGTTACACCACCAACCTCCCGCTGGAGGACCTTCTCGACGGCCGGGCCTGGATCGCCGTCCGCTACGAGGGCGAGCCCATCACCCCCGAGCACGGCGGGCCCGCCCGGCTGCTCGTACCGCACCTCTACCTCTGGAAGAGCGCCAAGTGGGTGCGCGGCCTCCGGCTCCTCGACGAGGACCAGCCGGGCTTCTGGGAGGGCGTCGGCTACCACAACTACGGGGACCCATGGCGCGAGCAACGGTACTGGGGCGACTGACCTGGAGGGTCGCCACGGTCACCGCCGTGCGCGACGAGACCCCCGGAGCACGCACGATCACCCTCGACGTCCCCGGCTGGCCCGGCCACCTCGCCGGCCAGCACGTCGACGTACGGCTCACCGCCCCCGACGGCTACTCCACCCAGCGCTCGTACTCCATCGCCTCGGCGTCCGACGGGGACCGCGTGGAGCTCACCGTCGAGCTGCTGCCCGACGGCGAGGTCTCCCCGTACCTCGCGCGGGTCCTCTCGCCGGGAGACCCGCTGGAGGTACGCGGCCCGATCGGCGGCTGGTTCGTCTGGCGGCCCGAGACCCCCGAGCCGGTGCAACTGGTCGCGGGCGGCTCGGGGGTCGTCCCGCTCATGGCGATGATCCGCGCCCGCGCCTCGGCCGGGATCGGCACGCCGTTCCGGCTCCTGTACTCGGCGCGCGGGCCGCGCTCCGCCCTCTACCGCGCCGAGCTGGACCGCCAGAGCGCCGACGGCTCCGGTCTGGACGTCACCTACGCCTACACGCGCGAGGTGCCCGACGGCTGGGGGCGCCCGCCCGCGCGGGTCGACGCCGCCCTGCTCGCCGAGGCCGCCTGGCCCGCCGAGCGGGGACCGGCCGTCTTCGTGTGCGGGCCCACCGGCTTCGTCGAGACCGCCGCGGGCCTGCTCGTCTCCGCCGGGCACGACCCCCGTCTGATCCGCACGGAACGCTTCGGCCCCAGTGGAGGACAACGATGAGCCAGGACCACCTCGACGGGAACGCGGCGGGCGGAGCCCTGCGCGACGTGTTCGCCGTCGACCTGACCGCCGCCACCGGCCGGTGCTCCGGCTGCGCGCGGAGCCTCGCGCTGGCCGAGGCGCTTCTCTACACCCACGCCCCGGGCCTGGTGGCCCGCTGCCCCGGGTGCGAGGAGGTCGTCTTCCGGCTCGTACGGGGGCAGGGGCGGGCGTGGCTGGACATGCGCGGCATGACCTGCGTCCAGTTCGAGCTGCCCGCCGGCTCCTGACCCCCGGCCGCCTTTCCCGGTTCCGGGACCGTCGGGCCCCGAAACCGTCGGGAGACGGGATCGCGGTACGCCGGGAGCGCCGCCGGGATCCCTCAGTGCCGGGGCCCGGGCCTTTCCCACCCGGCCGGAGACGTCACTGCCTGGACGTCACTGCCTGGACGTCACTGCTTGGACGTCAATGCTTGACGACCCGGGGGCGGTACGGCTCGGCGAGGAAGGCGAGCTCCTTCTCGGTGAGGGACAGATCCACCGCGGCGACCGCGTCGTCCACGTGCCGGTCCTTGGTCGCGCCCACGATGGGGGCCGACAGGCCGGGCTGGTGGAGCAGCCACGACAGCGCCACCCGCGCGGGGGCGACCTCGCGTTCCCTGGCCACCTGGGCGACCCGGTCGAGGATCAGGCGGTCGTTGTCGGCGTCGTCGTAGAGGGAGTCGATGCGGGGGTCACTGCCCGCCCGGGTGGTCTTCTCCTCGGATCCGGCGCGGGCCAGCAGGCCGCGTGCCAGCGGGCTCCACGGGATCAGCCCGACGCCCTGGTCGAGGCAGAGCGGGTTCATCTCCCGCTCTTCCTCTCGGTAAAGAAGATTGTAATGATTCTGCATCGACACGAACTTTGTCCAGCCGTGCCTCTCCGCGGTGTGCTGGGCCTTGGCGAACTGCCAGGCGTACATGCTGGAGGCGCCGATGTAACGGGCCTTGCCCGCGCGGACCACGTCGTGCAGGGCCTCCATGGTCTCCTCGATCGGCGTGTCGGGGTCCCAGCGGTGGATCTGGTAGAGGTCCACGTGGTCGGTGCCCAGGCGGCGCAGCGAGGCGTCGATCGCGGAGTGGATGTGCTTGCGCGACAGGCCGCCGGAATTGACGCTCTTGCCCATCGGCATGAACACCTTGGTGGCCAGCACGTAGTCGTCCCTGCGGGGGAAGATCCTGGCGAGCAGGCGGCCGGTGACCTCCTCGCTGGCGCCGAAGGAGTAGACGTCGGCGGTGTCGAAGAACGTCACCCCCGCGTCGGCGGCCCGGCGCACGATCGGCTCGGCGGCGGCCTCGTCCAGCACCCACTCGCCCCATTTGGCGGGGTCGCCGTAGCTCATCATGCCGAGGCAGACCCTCGACACCTTCATCCCGGTGGACCCCAGGCGCACGTACTCCATGTAAAACCTCCGGATCTTCAATGCCCTGGACTCCACCCTACGACCGCTGTCTTCAACCGGTTCGTCCTACCTTGAACCGCTCCGGGTCTGATGGAGTTCCCACTGATCTCGGAGCGGTCCACAATGAACGTCACCGGATGGCGTACGAGCTGGGAAGCCTCGGTCGCCTGGTCAACGACGCGTTGGACCGGCTACGACAGTCTGGGGACACATTATGGTCATCGATCCGCAGAAGATCGTTGACCATTACGTCAACGGCCCGATTTTCCTGATCATCACGTGTTATCTCGCCTGGACGTTTGTACCGGGTCGTGTTGCCAGGGGGCACGCACGAAGCGGCGGAGTGTCGCGGACCCCGAAAGTGCCGCGTCTGGCGGTGAAAGCTAGTGTGGATGTATGTAAGTGGTGACTTTCCACATTGTCGCGCTTATGTCAGGAGGTGAGGTGGCGGCCCGGAATGTTAGGTCCGAGGGCCACGCCGAGCAGCCGCAGGCGGAGCAGCTCGGCGTTATGGGGACCTCGGACGAAGGGCAGTGGAGCGCGCAGACGCTGACGCTGGCTCTCCAGCAGGCGACGACGGGACTGGGCGGCCTGGGCGCCCTCGTGCACAGGTGCGATTCCGCTACCGGTTGCCTGCGTCTGGCGGCGGCCAGGGGGCTTCTCCCGGAGGCCGCCGAGGCGTGGGCGGATCTTCGTACCGTGCAGGACGTGGCGCCCACACGCGCCGTGCGGCGTGGTGGCTACGTCTGGGTGGGCGGGGACAGCTTGGGGATCGGGGCAACCGGCACGGCGGCATTGCCCCTCCCGGGTGCCGATGGGCCGGTCGGGGTGTTGTCCGTGCTCACGGCAGGGCCCGCCGAGCCGGATGACGAACAGCGGTCCTTTCTCGGTGCGGTAGCAGCATGGGCCGCTGCGCGCCTGGAAGGCTTGCCCGGCACGGAGCCAGGCCTTACTTCGGCGGCCGGGTCCGAGCGGACGGTCCGGATGGGCGAGCTGACCGTGGCGCTCGCCGAGGCCGTCACCACCCGGGACGTCGTGCAGGCCGTCGCGGACCATGTCCTGCCTCCGTTCCGTGCCGACGGGCTCGTGGTCTGGCTGATCGAAGGCGGCCGGCTGGATGTGGTCGGCGCCGCCGGGTACCCACAGGAATTCCTCAGTCTTGTCGACCGGCTCCCGCTCACCGAAACCCTCCCGGTGACCGATGTGCTGGGGACCGGTACTCCCCGGTTCATCGGATCGGAAGCGGAGTATTGCCGGCGTTATCCAACGATGGAGAGCGTGGGGAAGGCGTCACCGAAGAACGCCTGGGCGTTCCTGCCCATGATCGCCTCCGGGCGGTCCATCGGCTCGTGTGTGGTGTCGTTCACCCGGGAGCGTGTCTTCAGCGACGAGGAGCGCACCCTGCTGACGGCCTTGAGCGGTCTGGTCGGCCAGGCGCTGGAACGGGCCCGGCTGTACGACGTGGAACACGCCCGCGCACAGGAACTGCAGCGCGGCTTGCTTCCCCGGGAGCTTCCCCGTCTCCCCGTCGCCTGCGCCGCCGCACGCTACCTGCCCGCGGGCCGGGGCGAGGAGGTGGGCGGCGACTGGTACGACCTGATCCCGCTGTCCGGTGACCGGGTCGCCATGGTGATCGGCGACGTCATGGGACACGGCATCACCGAAGCGGCCACCATGGGTCGCCTGCGCACCGCTGTACGCACCCTCGCCGACCTCGACCTGCCCCCCGACGAACTGCTCGGCCACCTCAACGATCTGGTCAGCGACCTCGGTGACGACTTCTACGCCACCTGCCTGTACGCCGTCTTCGATCCCACCACCCGGACCTGTACGTTCTGCCTGGCCGGCCATCCCCCACCGGTCATCGTCCATCCCGACGGCACCGTGCTGTGCCCCCACCTGGCCGCCGACCCGCCGCTGGGCGCCGCGGAACCGCCCTTCGAGATCCACGAATTGCACCTGCCCGAGGAGAGCCTGCTGGTGTTCTGCACCGACGGCCTCGTCGAATCCGCCACCCGCGACGTCGACAAGGGCCTGGCCCAGCTCCGCCGGATCGTGGCCCAGGCCGTGCCCCGCATTCCGCACCTCTGGTCAGGACGCCAGGGCGACGACGTCGGCTGCCTGGAGGATCTCTGCGACACGGTCGTCTCGGCGCTGCTGCCCGCCCGTGAACAGACCGACGATGACGCCGCCCTGTTCATCGTCCACACCCGCGGTACCGCCGCCGACGATGTCGCCACCTGCAGCCTCCCCGACGATCCCAGAGCAGCCGGACAGGCCCGCAAATATGTCCGCAAACAGCTGGCCGTCTGGGGACTGGACGATCTGACGATCACCACCGAACTTCTGGTCAGCGAGCTCATCGGCAACGTGATCCGGCACGCAAAGGGCCCCATATGCCTGCGCCTGCTGCGCAGCCGCTCCCTGATCTGCGAGGTCTACGACGGCAGCCTCAGCACCCCGCGCATCCGCCACGCCTCCTACACCGACGAAGGCGGCCGGGGCCTGCAGTTGGTGGCCGCCCTCTCCCGGCGCTGGGGCGCCCGCTACCTCCAAGACGGCAAATGCATCTGGACCGAGCAATCCCTCCCCTGCTGACGACAACGCGATAAGGCCCTTCGGGTGAGATGGACTCTCTCGGTGACCGGGGGCCGAGGCCGAACGAAGGCAAGCAAGGTCAAGAGAACGTGCGAAGCGGCTTCTGGCCCGGCGGCCCATCACTTCTCGCCTTCGGCCTGGCGCTGCTCCTTCACCGCCCTGATGGCATCACTCATCGCGTGTGGCGTCGCGCGGACTTGCTCGTGACCAACACCTATGCGGGCGTGGAAGTCCCGTCGTCGAGGTGAACGACCTTGCGGATCACGTTGAGGGTGTTGTTGATCGCGACGGCGTCGTCCAGCACCTACTCGCCCCATTTGGCGGGATCGCCGTAGCTCATCATGCCGAGGCAGACCCTCGACACCTTCATCCCGGTGGACCCCAGGCGCACGTACTCCATGTCAAACCTCCGGATCTTCAATGCCCTGGACTCCACCCTGCGACCGCTGTCTTCAACCGGTTCGTCCCGGTCTCCGCCGGTCCCGGTGGGGACGGGGACGGCTGTTACAGCCGTTCCGGCGGGATCTCCTCGTACTCCTTCCGGAGTGTCTCGAAAACAGGGTGGTCGTCGGCCAGGTTCGTGCCGTCGACGGCGCTGATCGCTCGCACGCCTATCGTCGTGTTCGTGGCGAACGCGGCCCGCATGGCGGGGACGTCGCGGATGTTCACCGGTGCGGTCGTCGTATTGTCGTGAACCTGGTCCAGCAGCCTCATCGTTATCCCCGGCAGCATTTCCGCGTCCGGCCAGACGACCCGCTCCCCGTCGAAGAAACCGATGTTCCACGTCGCCCCTTCGGATATGAAGGAGGCGTCGTCGACGAAGAGCGCGTCGTCGTATCCCCGCATCTGAACCTGCCGCCGGTGCCACAGCGATCCCATCAATCCGACGTGCTTCACCTCCGGCAGGTCACGCCGGTGGCCGACCGTTCGCACGCGAATCGGAGAAGGGGGCAACGGCATGGCCGGCCGGGTGGTGACCAGCACGCTCGGTTCCGCGGTGGACACGGGGTGCCCAAGATCAAGATCTGGGTCGAAAACGGTCACCCGGACCACGAACGCCCCGCGTTGCCCCCCGACCGCGTGCCGGACGAACTCGCGGACCCGTTCCCTGTCCAGGCTCACATCGAACAGGAGCCGGCAGTCGTTCGAGAGACGGTCCAGGTGGTGGGAGAATCCCCTTGTCCGCCGATCCTGAACACGCATGGACGTGAAATGGCCGTAGTTGAGGAGGGCCAGCGCCCGTAAGGCTTCCGAGGTCACCGGTGTCCCGTTGAGTTCCGCCATGTTTCGATTCTTACACCGGCGGCGATCGCGGGACATCCGCGAGTCCGGTGGGAGTCCGGTGCCGGGTCCGTACGGGGACGGGGGAAGGTCTTCGCCCTCCGGTTCTTTTGACGGTCCGGCTACGGCGCTCGTATGCCACCGCCGACCGGCCGCATGAGGCAGCCTTCGGTCCGCGGAAGGCTCACGTGGATTTCCCGGCACCGGCCGGGAAATGTCGGTTCACGATCGTAGGCTTGCCGCTCATGACCGATTCTCGCAGCGTGTCATTCGACGTGCGTGTCTCCTACCGGCAGGCGTACCTCGTCGACGAGACCGATGACGCCATGGGCCCGGAGGACCTGCTCGACGACCATCCCGCGCACCCTGTCGGGATCATACGGGTGGCGGACGGCTGCGCCTTTCTGCTCACCGGCCTGCACACGGGCACGGTCGGCTTCTCGGTGACGGTGGCCGCCCACGACCCGGGAGCGGACTCCGACGGCTACGAGGACATCGTGGAGATCGGCTTCGAGTCCGAGGCCGGGCGGGTCTCCTTGCACGAGTGGGGGGGAAAGCTCCACGAGCTTCCCGAACTGCCCGCGGGACCGGGGTGGTACCGGTTGCGCTACCACGCCCGGAACATGGACGAGGCCGCGGAGGTGGACACTTCGAGCGAGGTCATCGACCACTACCTGCTGCAGATCTGGCCTGAGAGCGAGTCCGTCCCGCGCGTGGTCAAGGCCACGAGCGGGTCGCTCGCCTACTGGCGCCGGCCAAGCTGACACCCAGGAGACCTCCGCCGCCCGAGAACGACCTTCGGTCCTCGTGGAGGTCTGACCTGAGGGGGCCGGGACGGCGGCGGTGCCGGTTTCCGGGAGCTCGTGCCACCCTCGATCGTGTGGGTCACAGGCTCGTTCCAGCGCTGGGAGGACGGAGGACGTCGATGGCCGGTTACGAGAACGCCCTGGACGCCGAGTACACCTGGGAGGATTTCTGGCACGGCCTCTCACCGTCGTGGCGGCGGGTGCTGTGCGGCTCCGACGCCCTCACGTGGGCCTGGAGTCCCTCGCTCTGGCGCACGGTGACTTCGGGGTGTTGCCGCCCCTTGCTCATCTCGCCGAGCTCGTCGTGTACGGCGATGCCGACGTCGACGTCGGCATCGCCGTCCAGCGGAATCCCGGCCTGCGGGTCACCCGCCCCGACGAGCCGTACTTCCCTCCCTTCGGCCCCGGCGACGTGTGAACGCCGAACCGGCCCGAGGGCCGGATCTGTCGCGCCCCGCCCGTAGGAAGATCGTGACGGCCGGGAGACGAGCGTGCACTTTTACCTGTGAAATAGGTCTAAAAACCTCAAAAGACCTCATTCGGTATGACTAGTGGTGGATGCAGGCCCGACAATCCCAGGTATGAGTTCATCGCGACACGACCATCCCCTGCCTCCGGCGCGCGTCCAGGAGGTCTCCGACGGGATCTACACCTACCTGCAGCCCGACGGAAGCTGGTGGATCAACAACACGGGCTTCCTCGTCGGCCGCCGCGGAGTGATCAGTGTGGACTCCTGCTCCACCGAACGCCGCACGCTCGCCTACCGCGAGGCCATCAGGTCGGTCACCGACCGGCCGATCACGACGCTGGTCAACACCCACCACCACGGTGACCACACCTTCGGCAACTCCGCCTTCCCCGAGGCGACGATCGTCGGGCACGAGCGGACCAGGGAGATGATCATCGCCGAGGGGATCCCCGACTACCTGAAGCTGGCCTGGACCGAGGTCGACTGGGGCAACCTGGAGGCCCGTCCGCCGTTCCTCACCTACACCGACGGGGTGACCGTCTACTCCGACGAGCTGCGCTGCGAGGTACGGCACATCGGCGTCCCGGCCCACACGACCAACGACTCGATCGTGTGGATCCCCGAGCGGTCGCTGCTGTTCGCCGGTGACCTGGTGTTCAACGGCGGCACGCCGTTCGTGATGATGGGTTCGGTGACCGGGGCCATCGCGGCGCTCGACGAGCTGCGGGCGCTGGGCGCGGAGACGATCGTCCCGGGACACGGCGAGGTGTGCGGCCCGGAGATCATCGACCACGTGCAGGGCTATCTGCGGTTCGTGCTCGCCACCGCCGAACGCGGCAGGCAGGCCGGGCTGTCCCCGCTGGAGACCGCGCGCGAGACCGACCTCGGGGAGTACGCGGGACTGCTCGACCCCGAGCGCATCGTCGGCAACCTGCACCGGGCCTACGCCGAGCTGGACGGGCTGCCCCCGGGCGGGCAGATCGACCTGGTCACCGCGATGCTGGAGATGATCGACTACAACGGGGGCAAGCCCCTGACCTGCCTGGCCTGACCCTGTCCGTCCCGGCCGGTGTCCGTCCTGGCCGGTGCCGGGACCCGAAGCCAGAGGCCCCGGCGCCCCGGTCTCACCGGGTCTCGTACGCCGGCGTCAGGACAGGTGGCGCGACCACCACTCCAGGACGGCCTCGAAGCGCTGCAGACGGTGCCTCGGACGGCCGCCGCGCGTGAGCTCGTGCCCCCCGGCGGGGAAGAGCAGGAGCTCGGCGGGGACGCCGTTGCGGCGCAGCGCGACGAACATCCGCTGCGCCTGCTCGACCGGGCAGCGGATGTCGTCCTCGGAGTGGACCACCGCGAACGGCAGGGTGATCCGGCCGGCCTGGTAGAGCGGGCTCATCGCCCGCTGGGCCTCCGGGTCGGGGCCGCAGTAGGCCTCGGCGAAGTACCAGCCGATGTCGGAGGAGCCGGTGAAGGAGTCCCAGGCGTTGACCGCGCGCTCGCTCCAGGCGGCCCTGAACCGGTCCCCGTGGCGGGCGGCCAGCCAGCTCGTCATGAAGCCGCCGTAGGAGCCGCCCATCACGCCCACCCGCCCGCCGTCGCACGCGGGGTCGGCCAGCGCCGCGTCCAGCAGGGCGAGCACGTCGTCGGCGTCCACGCCGCCCAGCGCGCCGACCACCGAGCGGCCGTGCGCCTGGCCGTACCCGCAGGAGCCGCGCGGGTTGGGCAGGACCACCGCGTACCCGGCTCCCGTGTAGACCTGGGTCTCGTCCAGGAACGCCCATCCGTGGTGGTGGAACGGGCCGCCGTGCACGTTCAGCAGGACCGGGTGCGGCCCGTCGCCCTCGGGCAGGGCCAGCCAGCCGTGGACCGGGTAGCCGTCGGCGGAGACGGCGGTGATCTCGCGCAGCGGCCTGATCCCGGGGAGAGGGCCCGAGAAGCCGGTCAGCGTCCCGTCGGGGGTGACCACCTCGCCGGGACTCGCGGGCGTGGACAGCACCGCGACGATCCGCTCCCCGCAGGTGGTGAACGCCTTGACGCGCGCCCGCTCACCCAGGACGAGGGCGAGCTTCTCCAGCGGCGCGCCGACGGCGCCGGAGGGGACCAGGCGCAGCTCGACCGCGCCGCGCACCCGCACCGCGACCAGGACGCCGTCCTCCCGGGGTACGGGGGGCAATGGCTCGCAGTCCACCGACTCCTCCTCGGTCAGCCGGGTCCCGGCCGCCACCTCGCCACCCTCGCCACCCTCGCCGCCCTCGCCGCTCTCGCCGATCCGCAGCGGCGCGCGGTAGAGGCCCGTGTTGCGGGCGACCGCGTCGATGCCGGAGAACTCCGTGCCGAGGTAGAGCACCTCCCCGCCCGGCAGGGCGACGGGATGCTCGGCGGAGCCGTCGCTGCGCACCGCGAGGACCGGGGCGCCCCCGCCGGACGGGACCGCGTACACGTCCGTGTGCAGGCTCTCGCCGTCGAGGTCGCGGGGGGCCGAGACCAGCACGTGCTCGCCGTCCCGCGTCCAGGCGGGAGACTCCACGTCGTAGGGTCCCTCGGTCAGCCGGACCGGCCGCGGGACGTCGGCGAGGGCGTTGACCACGAACAGGCTCTGCGGCCGGTCGAAGGTGAAGCCGACCCCCTCGGTCCGGTGGCGCAGTCCGGTGATCCGGCGGGGCGCCTCGGCTTCGGCGCCCACCCCCTCCTCGGTGCCGTACCGGCCGGGTTCGGCGACCCGGGCGACGAACGCGATCCGGCGCGAGTCCGGCGCCCAGGCCGGGACGCCCGCGCCCAGCGGCAGATCGGTGATCGGCCTCGCCTCGCCTCCGCCGGTGGGCATCACGTACAGCTGCGGGGCGCCGTCGCCGTCGCCGCCGGCGCGCAGGAAGGCGACCTGGGCGCCGTCGGGGGAGATGCGCGGCGCGCTGTCGCGCTCGCCGAAGGAGAACCGGACGGGCGGACCGTCCGGCGGCACCCGCCACAGGCTTCCCCGGTAGGCGTCGGCCTCCAGGTCGGGCCGGGCCACGTCGACGAGGAGGAGGTCACCGTGGAGCGTGACACTGCCGGGGACGTTGAGCAGGGCGAGGTCTTCTGGGCGCATGGTCAACTACGCTATCACCCCTTTAGTAGTTAATAAGGTTATTTAAAGTGCTATGTCGGCTTTGGTGGAGATGGCATCCATTTTGCTTTCTGTCCTTTTCCGGAAAGGGAATTTCCTGCCCGGCCTCTTGGAATACCTGAAGGCGCCGATACGAAACAGCGGTTGAGTCATTGATGGGGTCGTGTCACTTTTGATAGGAACCCTCCTTTTGGGAAGGTCCTGGTGAAGGGATGGCCGTGGTGTCCGTCAGACGAACGCTCTCGCGGGTCGTGTACGGCTCCCGCTACGACCGGGTCCCCTGGGGGCAGCGGGTTTATGTCCGCCCCGGGGAAAGGCTCGCCCGCGAGATCCAGTGGCGCCTGAGAGTTCGCCGGGCCCCGGTCATGAGGTTCCAGGACTACCGGGAACGGACGCTCCTGGGGGAGATCGAGGAGTTCGTCACCTGCCACCTGTGCGGGGAGACGCGCCAGCAGCCGATGTTCCAGCCGGCCGGCGACAGGCGGGGGTGGAGTTACCGGGTGGTGCGCTGCCCGACGTGCGGCTTCCTCTACCGCAACCCCAACATCCGGCCCGACCGGCTGGGCGACCTGTACGCCACCGGCTACAGCGGATTCCTGACCGGGAAGTACGCGGCCAACCGGCAGCGGCGCTACCGGCTGACGATGGACGCCTTCGGCCCTGTCTTCTCCTCGGGGCAGGGGCGCAGGCTGCTCGACTTCGGCTGCGGCACCGGTCTCTTCCTGCAGCTCGCCGAGCAGCGCGGCTTCGACGCGGTCGGGATCGACCTCTCACCCGACTCCGTGGCCGCCGCCAACGAGCGCCTCACCGGCGCGAGGGCCCACCTCGGGGCCCCCGAGGACGTCCCGGAGGTCGCCGCGGGGGGCTTCGACGTGATCACCCTCTGGTCGGTCCTGGCCCACCTGCCCCGCCCGCTCGACGACTTCAGGCGCTTCCGTGCCCTGCTCGCCCCCGGCGGGGTGCTGCTCGTCCTCACCGTGAACGCCGCCTCCCTGCAGCTCAAGGCATACGGCAGCGGCTGGAACGGCTTCACGAGGAACCACCTGATGTTCTACTCGGCCGAGACCGTACCGGCCCTGCTGCGCCGCACCGGATTCGCCGGGGTGGCCTTCGCCCCGTTCTACGGCGACACCGTCGAGGCGAACACCACCAGGCTGCCGGAGCCGCTGAACCGGCGCCTGCGCCGCAACGTCGAGATCAGCGACGGGGGGAACATGCTCAGGGCCCTGGCCTTCGCCGACGACGAGGCCGTCGGCAGGTGGGGCGCGAACCTCCAGGTCCGCCGCCTGACCTGATCCACCGGAGGACCGAGGGCCCGGCGGACCCGTCAGCGCCGGGACGGCAGGATCATCGTGACCCCGGGAACGGAGCCGATCGAGGCGAGCGCGGCTCCCGCCTCGTCCAGGCCGATGGAGCGGGTGACCAGCGCGTCCGGACTCAGGGTGCCGTCGGCGACGGCCTCCAGCATCGCCGGGTAGGCGTGGGCGGCCATGCCGTGGCTGCCGAGGAGTTCGAGCTCGTAACCGATCACCCGGCCCATCGGGAGCGGGGTGAGTCCGGGCAGCAGGCCGATCTGGACGTGGCGTCCCCGGCGGCGCAGGCTCTCGATCGACGCCACGCACGTCTCGGGACCGCCGAGGGCGTCGATGGAGACGTGGGCACCGCCCGAGGTCAGCTCCCTGACGCGCGCGGCGACATCGGCCTCGGGCGGTTCGGCGCCGACGCAGGCGACGGCGCCGAACCGCCGGGCCAGCTCCAGGGCGCCCGCCGAGACGTCCACGGCGATCACCCGGGCCCCGGCCGCGGCGGCGATCATTACGGCGGACAGCCCCACGCCGCCGCAGCCGTGCACGGCCACCCACTCGTCCGGCCGCACCCGGCCCACGGCGGTCACGGCACGGTACGAGGTGGCGAAGCGGCAGCCCAGGCCGGCGGCGGTGGAGAAGGCCATCTCCTCGGGGAGCCGCACCAGGTTCACGTCCGCGTGGTGGACGGCCACGTACTCGGCGAAGGAGCCCCAGTGGGTGAACCCCGGCTGGGTCTGGCGCTCGCAGACCTGCTGATCACCGGACAGGCAGGCCGCGCAGGACCCGCAGGCGCAGACGAACGGGACGGTCACGCGGTCGCCGGGCCGCCACGAGGCGACGCCGGAGCCCACCGCCTCCACGACCCCGGCGAGCTCGTGCCCCGGCACGTGAGGAAGGACCCGGATGTCGGGGTCGTGGCCCTGCCAGCCGTGCCAGTCGCTCCGGCACAGGCCGGTGGCCTCCACGCGGATCACCGCTCCGCCGGGCGGGGGCTCGGGGGCAGGCACCTCCCGGACCTCCGGCTCGGCCCCGAAGGCGTCGAAGACCACCGCTCGCATCCGCGCACACTCCCTCGCCCCGGCCTCCGGCCCTCTCCGCCGGCAGGCTCGTCTGGCCGGTGAGCCTATTCGGTCGGCGAGCCGGTCCGGCCGGTGAGCCGGTTTGTTCGGTGGGCCGGTTTGTCCGGCGAGCCGGTCCGTTCGGTGGGCCCGTTCGAGCGGTGGGCCGTTCCGGCCGCCCGGCCAAAGATCCGCGGACCCGCTCCTCCGGCCGGAAATCCCCTCATCCGGCCGGAATCCGCTCCTCCGGCGGGCGATCCGCAGGCCCGCTCGACCCGGTCGGGGACCCGCCCGGCCGGGCGGGTCCGGGCCGCCTCGGATGCCGTACGACCTCCGGCAACGCCGCGCGCGCCGCCGGTGGCGGTGCGTTCTGATTAGAACGGGCAACCTGGGAGAGAGGGAGGGCACAAGGGTCAACGGATCGGACGGTGTGATGGGGCAGAAAGTCGACAAGGACCGCTACTCCGAGGCGGAGTTCCTCCGTTTCCGGGCGAAATTGGCGGAGCAGCTCGACACCCTCCGCGAGGTGCTCGCGAGGCCGGGTTTCGGCGCCGGTCCCGCGACCATCGGAGCCGAGCTGGAGATGTTCCTGATAACCCCCGAGGGGCGGCCGCTTCCCCGTAACCACGAGGTGCGGGACGCCGCGGCCGACGACCGGCTCACGCTGGAGCTGGGCAGGTTCAACCTGGAGGCCAACCTGACCCCGCTGCCGATCGCCGGGCGGCCGTTCAGCGCCCTGGTGCGCGAGATGCGGGAGATCATGGCCGTGGTGGACGCGGCGGCCGCCACGCAGGGCGGGCAGGCGGTGGCGATCGGGATCCTGCCGTCGCTGAGCGAGTTCGACTTCACCCACGAGGCGCTGAGCGGCGAGGGCCGCTACCGGGCGCTGGCCAGGGGCATGCGGCGGCTGCGCACGGAGCCGTTCCGGGTGCGCGTCGAGGGCGTCGAGCTGCTGGAGCTGGAGGTCGAGGGGGTGATCCTGGAGAGCGCCAACACCTCCTGGCAGGTCCATCTCCGCACGACCCCCGCCGACTTCGCCCGCGTCTACAACGCCGCCCAGCTGGCCATCGGCCCGGTCCTCGCGGTCAGCGGGAACTCTCCCGGCTTCCTGGGCAGGCGGCTGTGGGAGGAGACGAGGATCGCGCTGTTCGAGGAGGCCGCCGACGACCGGGACGTGGAGCGGCTCGACCGCAGGGACCGCCGGGTGGGGTTCGGTTCCGGCTGGGTGCGGAGCATCGAGGAGATGTTCGAGACGTGCGTCCGCGACTACGAGCCGGTGCTGCCGATGACCTCGGCGGTGCGGGAGACGCCGGGCGGCGTCCCCGAGCTGGCCGAGCTCCGGCTGCACCAGGGCACCGTGTGGCAGTGGAACCGGCCGGTCTACGACCCCGGTGACGGAGGCCACCTGCGGGTGGAGATGCGCGCCCTGCCCGCGGGGCCGAGCGCGCCGGACATGGCGGCCAACAGCGCGTTCCTGCTCGGGCTGACCGCCGCCCTGGCCGTCCGGCCGGTGGAGGAGTTCCCCTTCGCCGGGGCCTACCGCAACTTCTACCGCGCCGCGATCCACGGCCTGGACGCGCCGATGAGCTGGCCGGGCCTGAGCGAGGAGATACCGGCCGAGCGGCTCGCCCTGGACCTGCTCCCGGTCGCCGAGGCCGGGCTCGACAGGATGGGCGTGGACCCGGACGAGACCAGATGGGCGCTGGACATCGTGCGGGAGCGCGTGACCCGCCGCCGTACCGGCGCGATCTGGCAGCGGGAGGCGCTGGCCCGCGAGGGCGGCGACCAGGCCGCGGCGGCGCGCGTGGTGAGCCGGTACCGGGAGCTGTCGCTGGCCGGGGAGCCCGTCCACACCTGGCCTTTTTAACTACAAAAGGGATTTGAGTACCGGCATACTCATGAACTCCGTATCTTGATCCGCCGATCCTGGCGGAACCGGACAGGGAGAGACCCCTCATGAGTCAGATGAAGGCCGTGTCGGCGGAGCCGTTCGGGCTGAAGCGGGACGGTGGCGGCCTCGCGGCCGGGATCAAGATCCTGGAGAAGGAGCTCAAGCGGGTATCCCTCGACACCGTCCTGGCCAAGGCCAACCGCGTCGCGGCCAGGAAGGGGTCGGCCGGCGCCGGGGCGTTCGCCACGATGAAGCCGAAACCGGTCGACTGGTACAGCTTCGACGCCGGGGACAACGCCACCAGGGAGTGGTACCCGCAGGGCCTGACCTGCGCCTCCGACGCCGGGATCGGCGGGAGCACGTTCGTGGTGAGCTGGTACCACACGCCGGCGTCGGGGGCCGAGCGGGGCGTGCGCCTGAGCTTCCTGAACACCGCGACGCTCCGCTACCGGCACGTCCTGCTCGTCCGCGCCGGCGCCGACGGGAACATCGCGCCGATCAACATCCACGCCGGCGGCGTCGCCTGGTACGGCAACCTGCTGTACGTCGCCGACACCACCCGGGGCCTGCGGGTCTTCGACACCCGGCAGATCTTCGAGATCGACGGGAACGGCACGGAGACCATCGGCAGGAAGGGCGACGTCTACGAGGCGTTCGGCTACCGGTACGTGATGCCGCAGACCGACGCCTGGACCACCACCAGCGGTACCGTCCGCTTCTCCTTCGCCGCCGTCGACCGCAGCACCGCCCCCGACACCCTGATCTCCGGCGAGTACGTCGACACCGCGGGCACGGTCGGACGGGTGGCCCGCTGGCCGCTGACCGAGGCGGGAATCCTGAACGCCCCCGGCGGCGGCGTCGTCAAGGCCGTGGACGCCTACGAGCTGCCGGCGGGCAAGATCCAGGGCGCGCTCTCCCACGAGGGCACCTGGTACCTCAGCCAGACCGCGGGCTCCACCGGGAACGGCACCCTGATCGTGGTCGGCGACACGGTGCGCAGGCGGCCCTACCCGGTGGGCCCGGAGGACCTGACCTGCGTCCGCGACAAGAGGACGCTGTGGAGCGTGAGCGAGTTCGCGGGCCGTCGCACGGTGTACGGCGTGCCGCTCTGAGGGGGCCGTACGGGGAGGGCGGACGGCCGCACCGGGCACCCCGCCGGCGGCTCCCGGCAGAAGAGCCGGCGATCGGGCTGAGGAACCGGCGATCGGGCTGAGGTCGCCCTCGGCGCGGACCCCGGAGCCGGCCACCACGAAGGGCCTTCAGTGCAGGGAGCCGCCGACCAGGCGGAGGTCGCCGCCCAAAGAGACCGAGACGGCGGTGGTCACGATCGCGGTGAGCGCCTGGGCGACCACCGTGACGGGCATGGAGGGCCTGGCGTCGTCCAGGACCTGTTCGGGGCTGAACGGCACGTGTACGAACCCCCCGCGGATCGCCGGCCTCTCGGTGGCGATCATGTGCATGAGGCCGTAGAAGAGGTGGTTGCACAGGAACGTCCCGGCGCTCTGCGAGACGCTCGCCGGGACCCCGACGGCTCGCGCCGCCGCCACGCACGCCTTCACCGGCAGGGTGGAGAAGTAGGCGGCAGGACCGCCGCGCACCACCGGCTCGTCGATCGGCCGGCGTCCCGCGCAGTCGGGGATGCGGGCGTCGTCGAGGTTGACGGCCACCCGCTCCACCGTCACGTCCGGCCGCCCTCCGGCCTGCCCGACGCACACGACCACCGCCGGATCGTGCTCCGCCACCGCCGCGCGCAGGTGCTCCAGCGCCCCGCCGAACGCGCAGGGAAGCAGCGCGGTACGCACCCCGGGCACGAGCCTGATCGCCTCCCACGACGGGTTGCCGGCGCCGTCGAGCGGCTCGAACCCGGTGAGCAGGACGCCCTTCATCGGCGCTCCGAAGGCGCGGGCGCCGGGATCGGCTCCGAAGGCACGGGCGCCGGGATCACGGGGGAGCCGGCGGGCCCGGAGCGCGAGGGCTGCGAGGGCAGGGCACAGGCGGGGGTGCCGCCCGGCAGGCGGTGACGGTTGGCGGCGACGAGCCGGTAGACCCCCCGGGCCGCCCACCGGAACGGCGGGATCCGCAGCACGAACCCCAGAGGGCTCCACGGGAGACCCGCGGAGATCAGCAGCCTGGCCACCGCCTGCGCCCCGCCGTACACCCGGCCGTTCTCGACCCAGAGGACCTCACGCTCGGCCCGCTCGCGGGTCACGCCCAGCGCCCGGAGGTCCGCGAGCTGCCAGGGGACGACCCGGGCGCGCACCCCGACGCGGCGCTCGGCGAACCGGACGCTCGTCGTGCAGAAACCGCAGTCGCCGTCGAAGACCAGTACAGGTTGTCCCGTCATGCGACTGACATTACCCAGCCGGACTCGATCAAGGCCCGGCGACCAGGGTGACCGCGACCGGGCGGTGGTCGGAGTACGGGACATCCGGGTTGGCCTGGTCCTTTCCGGTGAAACCCGGGGTGACGAGCACGTGGTCGATCTGCTCGGCCGGACCGCTCCGGGACGGGATGGTGTTGAACGGCCTCACCGGGGCGAGGGGGTCGGTCAGGCCCGCCCCGGTCAGCACCCGCCAGGCGGGGTCACCGGGCTGGAGGTTGAGGTCACCGGCCACGACCACCGGGGCGCCGCCCGCCGCGGCGTTCCTGACGATCCCCCCGAGCTGCTCGACCTGGTCGAGCTCGCGCCAGCCCGGCGGAGGCTGCAGGTGGGTGCCGATCACGGTGATGTCCCGGCCCTGCCACCGCAGCCCGACCTCCAGCGCCTGGGCGCCGGTCGGGCCGCCCTGGACCAGCACGTGGTTCCTCACCGTGGTGATCGGCAGCGTGGTGAGCAGGGCGTCGCCCCAGACCTCGTCGGTCGCCGGGGCCCAGATGTAGTGCATGTCCAGCCGCTCGGCGATCAGCCGCACCCCGTCGTGGCCGCCGTTGAGCAGCCAGCCCCTGTCGGCCTCGCTCAGCACCACCACGTGCGGCCGCAGCTCCCTGATCGCGTCGGCCTGCTGCTCCAGGGAGAGCCTGCCGGACTCGCCGTAGCCCATCCTGATGTTGTACGCCGCGATCCGCAGCCCGTCGCCCGGCCCCTCCCAGCGGGGCGGGGTGCCCTGCCACAGGGGAACGGCCGCCACCAGCGCGACCGCGGCCACGGCGGCGGCCGCGAACCGCCGGTCGTAGGAACGGCGCGGCAGGCCCGCGCTGCCCGCCACGCCCAGGAGCGCGACGACGAGCGCCGCGCAGACCGGCACCCACCCGTTGGGCAGGTAGAGGTCGTAGGCGGCGTAGTAGCCGAAGACGAACACGACGAACAGCAGCATCCCCCCGGCCGCGGCCAGGCCCCGCCGGGCCGGCCGGTCCCGGCCGAAGGTCGTCGCGGCGTGCGCCAGGCAGGCTCCCAGCGCGACCTGGCCGACGATCTGCGCGACGATCGTCCAGCCGGGCGCCACACCGTGGACGCCGTCCACGGTGGCCCTGCCCAGCGTGAACGCCACCGCCGAGGCCACCAGGGCGACCGCGGGCAGGAGCGGGCGGCGCAGCACCGGAAGCGCGGCGGGCGCCGCAGACACCACCGCGAACGCCGCCACGATCACGGCGGCGGCCTGCTGGGCGGAGTCGGTCGCAGCCTGGGCGTGCGCGGTGTTGCCGGTGTGGAGACCCCAGAGCAGCAGGGCGGGGCCGACCGCCAGCCAGGCGCGGGGAGCCCCGGAGTACTCCTCGTCCGGGGGTTCGGCCCGGACCGTGAACGCGCAGAAGAGCAGGAGCTCCACCAGCAGCAGCACCCACGGGACCGCTCCAGGCCGCCACATCAGGTCGATGCCGTCCAACGCCGCGTGGATCACCGTGGAGGCGGCCAGGCCGACGATCAACCCGCCCATCACGGGCCGGGCGTCGATGCTGCTCATCGCGATCGCCACCAGCCAGACCAGCCCGGCCAGCAGGCCCAGGCTCGCCACGTACAGCTGAACGTCCCCGCCGCCGGTCAGCTGGAGCGCGAGCCTGGCCAGGAGCAGCAGGCCCGCGGCGCCGAGGGCGATCAGCGGCGGCCGGACGGACCTGGCCAGCGGGACGGCGAGGAAGGCCAGCACGAACCAGGAGACGGCGTACAGGCCCATCATCTCCGCGGGGGTGCTTCCCGCCCGGCCGAAGAGCGTGATCAGCGACGGAAGGAAGACCCGGAGCACGTCGACGAGCACGACCACGCCGAGGGTCACGTCCAGGCGGATCCGCATGCTACCTCCAAAGAACGCGAGCTATCCTCGCCTTCTTCGCGATCCATGACAAGGGTGGGACCCGCCCGGACCGTCGCCGGGCCCCGAAAGGCTCCACCGCGACGTCTCAGCGGCCCGGGGACTCCTCCGCGTCTCCGGGAGAAGACGGATTCGCGGGGGACGGAGGCTCGCCGGAAGGATCGGCGGGCCCGCGGGGGGAGGGGGCGGGAGATCCGTCCCCCCGGCCTGGAGGCCGGCCGGAGGAGGCGGAAAACCCGCTCGCGAAGGACCCGGGACCGCCGGGGGAAGTGGCGGCAGGGCCGTCGAGGTGGCGGAACGCCTCGTGCGCCGAGCGGACGCTGTCGCGCAGCGCCTGCTCGAGATGACCGGCGTCCTCGGCCAGCCTCCCTATCTCCGGTACGGCGAAGGCGTCCGCCCCGGACTCCGCCAGCAGTTCCTCGTAGCGGGGAAGCCTCGCGCGAAGCGCCTCGATCTGGTCGTGGGCGCGCAGTGCCCGCTCGGCGTCGGCCACGTGGCCCGCGTAGCGTTCCAGGGCCTCCACCCGGGCGAGGACGGCGGCCTCGCTGGCGGCCAG
>NZ_JBFAAE010000031.1:0-98347 GCF_040639575.1 Streptosporangium sp. NPDC023825
TAGAACAGGCTGGGTGCCACGGTGCCCGAGGACATGGTGTTCTGGCTGGCCGAGGCCATCTCCGAGTAGTTGGTGAACAGGCCGAAGTTCATCGACCCCCAGCTGCTGCCGAAGTCGTGGGTGGTGGCGTAGACCAGCTGCTTGCCCTCATAGGGGGCGACGGTGAAGTCCTTGAGCGAGACCCAGCCCGACTTCGGCTGCGCCAGCGGGCCGGACGAGGTCCACCGGTACGTCGAGGGAAGGTTGCACATACCGGTCGGCGTCGGCGACGGCGACGGGTCGGTTCCGCCGATCTTGACGAACTGCCACTGCTGGTTGGCGCCGCCCCAGTCGTCGTACTGGACGATGTTGGCGCCGTCGGCGGTGGAGGCGCCCTGGACCTCCAGGGCCTTGTTGCTGTTGCGGTTGATCAGGCGGACGTGGCCGCCGTCGGAGTCCGCGAGGCGCCACTGCTGGTTGGTGCCGTTGAGGTCGGACCACTGCACGACGGCGCCGCCGTTGGCGGTGGAGAAGCCGCTGACGTCCAGGACCTTGCCCGAGTGGCGGGACTTGACGCGGTAGTAGCCGCCGCCGGAGTCGACGAACTGCCACTGCTGCTGGTTGCCGTTGTTACGGGCCCACTGGGTGATGCGGGCGCCGTCGTTGGTGGCGAGGTTGTAGACGTCCAGGGCCTTGCCGCTGTTGCGGTTGACCAGCACGTACCAGGCGTTGGTGTCGACGGTCGCCGCGTTCGCGGCGTTCGTCGAGACCAGCGCGACCAGGAAACCGGCCATGAGCGTGGTCACGGCCGCGATGATGGCCGCCGTATTTCGGCGCGGGCGCCGGACGTGCGTGATTTCCACGATGTGCTCCTTGTTCGGGAATCGCTCAGTTGACACGGGAGAGCTGCCACTGCTGGTTGGTGCCGCCCCAGTCGTCGTACTGGACGATGTTGGCGCCGTCGGCGGTGGAGGAGCCCTGGACCTCCAGGGCCTTGTTGCTGTTGCGGTTGATCAGGCGGACGTAGCCGCCGTCGGAGGTCGCCGGGCGCCACTGCTGGTTGGTGCCGTTGAGGTCGCTCCACTGCACGACGGCGCCGCCGTTGGCGGTGGAGAAGCCGCTGACGTCCAAGACCTTGCCGGAGTGGCGGGCCTTGACGCGGTAGTAGCCGCTGCCGGAGTCGACGAACTGCCACTGCTGGTTGTTGCCGTTGGTGCGAGACCACTGGCTGATGCGGGCGCCGTCGGCCGTCGACTGGCTGTAGACGTCCAGGGCCTTGTTGCTGTTGCGGTTGACCAGCACGTACCAGGCGTTGGTGTCGATCTGCCCGCCGGAGGTCGGCGTCACGCTCGGCGTCGGGTTCGGCGTCGAGCCGGCGTTGAGGGCGTTGAGCGTGCTGGTGTAGGCGGCCTTCTTGTTGCCGTTGCGGTCGAACAGCAGGGGGTTCTCGTCGCCGCGCCAGGAGTCGCTGTCGCGGATGCCCCAGACGGTGATGCCGTTGCACCGGGACACCGCCAGGCACGCCCGGGTCACGCCGGCGTAGATGTTGGCCTGGTTGGACCCTTGGGCCACGTCGAGCTCGGTGATCTGGACGTCGACGCCGAGGTCGGCGAAGCGCTGGAGGTTGGCCTGGTAGTCACCGGGGAGGGAGCCGCCCAGGTGGGACTGGAAGCCCACGCAGTCGATCGGCACGCCGCGCGCCTTGAAGTCGCGCACCATGTTGTAGATGGCGGTGCTCTTGGCGTTGATCGAGTCGGTGTTGTAGTCGTTGTAGCAGAGCTTGGCACCCGGGTCGGCGGCGTCGGCGGCCCGGAAGGCGGCCTCGATCCAGTCGTTGCCGGTGCGCTGCAGGTTGGAGTCGCGCCGCGCGCCGCTGCCGCCGTCTGCGAACGCCTCGTTCACGACGTCCCAGGAGTCGATCTTGCCACGGAAGTAGGTGGCGACCTGGGTGACGTGGTTGATCGCGGCGTTGCGCAGGTCGGAACCGGACAGGCCCTGGGCCCAGCCGGGCTGCTGCTGGTACCAGAGCAGCGTGTGACCGCGGATCTTCATGCCCTGTGCCAGGGCGTGGTTCACGATCCGGTTGGCGCTGGTGTAGTTGAAGTTGCCGCGCTGGGGCTCGGTGGAGCTCCACTTCATCTCGTTCTCGGCGGTGATCGAGTTGAACTCGCGGTTCAGGATGCCGACGTAGGTGGAGTCACCGAGCCGGCCGGCGGCGACGGCGGCGCCGAAGTAGCGGCCGCCTCTCTCGGCCGCCGACGCGCCCAGCGTGGAGGCGGCGTCCGCCGGAGCGGAGATCGCCGCCGACACGCCGATGGCGAGCACGCCGGCGCTCAGGAGGGACAGGAATCTCCGCAGCCGTGTGCGGCCGGAAGGCCGAGATGAGCGATTATTTGGGGGGTTCATCGCGTAATGCCCTTCGGTTTTACGGTGTGGTGAGGTCGAAGCGGTTCACGGTCACCGCTCCGCCCAGTGACTGGGTGGCGTAGTTGAAGATGCCGAAGCGGTAGCCCATGAAGAACTGCCAGGCGTTGTTCAACGTGAAGGCCGGTCCGAGCGCGGTGAAGTTCACGCCGTCGGTGCTGTAGGAGAACCGGGCCTGCCTGCCGGATCCCGGCCGGATGTCGGCGTTCACCCGCAACCAGATCTTGCCGCCCGAGATGTTCGCGCTCGCCGCCTCGGTGCCTGTGCCCGTGGTGGCCCAGCTGCTGTTCATGGTCAGGCCGTTGGTCATCACGACCCGGTTGACGCCGTTGTCGCGTTTGACGCCGATCCACGCCGACTGATCTCGGAGCATCGCCAGCCCGGACCGGTCGCCGTTGGCCATCGCCGAGTAGTCGAGCTCGATCGTCGCGGTCGACGACGGGCCCTGGATGCGGTGTGTCAGGGTGTTGCGGGCGTTGTAGAGGTCGTTGGTGACGGTCGCGGTCTGCAGGCGCAGGCCGTTGCCGGTGGAGAAGCGGCTGGTGTCGGGGTTGTGGTTCCACTCCCACCGGTGGCCGAGGCTGCTCGAGGTGAAACTGTCCGGGCCGATCATCGACGCGACGGTCTTGGAGGTCTGGATGTTCGGCTTCGGATAGTTGACGCCCCAGCCGCCGTTGACCGTCTGGACGGTCGGCCAGCCGTCGGCGCTCCAGTTGATCGGCGCCAGCGCCGGCATCCGGCCGCCGGGGTAGGCGTCGACGAACGACATGTAGTACCAGGCGCCGTTCTGCGTCTGGACCAGGCCGCCCTGGTGCGGCACGCCGCCGCCGGAGATCGGTCCGGGCATGTTCAGCAGGACCTGGCGCATCTCGTACGGGCCGAACGGGCTGCTGGAGCGCAGCACGTACTGGCCGTTGGCCGGGCGGGTCAGCCAGATGTAGTAGTAGCCGTTGCGCTTGTAGAAGCGGGCGCCCTCCAGGGTGCCGACGCTGGAGGGCGTCTGGAACACCTGCTGGGCGCGCACCTGGCTGAGGCCGTCGGCCGAGAGCTGGGCGACGCTGATCGTGCCGTTGCCGTAGGCGACGTACATGGTGTCGTTGTCGTCGACGAGCAGGCCGGCGTCGTAGTAGCAGTTGTTGATCCGGGCGCGCTTGGTCCAGGTGCCGTCCACGGCGGAGGCGGTGTAGACGTAGGTGCGGTTGAACTCGGTGCAGCCCATCCAGTAATAGGTGCTGTTGCTGGGCCGGTAGTTCAAGGTGGAGGCCCAGATGCCCTTCACGTAGGCCCGGCCGCCGTTGAGGTCGTAGGCGTTGGACTCGAAGTCCAGGCGCGGGACCGAGTGGCCCGCGTACTCCCAGTCGACCAGGTTGTAGGAGCGCAGGATCGGCGCGCCGGGGGAGTAGTGCATCGTCGACGCCGAGTAGTAGTAGGCGTCGCCGACCCGGATGATGTCGCCGTCGGCGAAGTCCTGCCAGACCACCGGGTTGGTGTAGTTACCGCCGGGATTCGGGGTGGGGGTGGGGGTGGGCGTCGGGTCGGTTCCGCCGATCTTGACGAACTGCCACTGCTGGTTGGCGCCGCCCCAGTCGTCGTACTGGACGATGTTGGCGCCGTCGGCGGTGGAGGCGCCCTGGACCTCCAGGGCCTTGTTGCTGTTGCGGTTGATCAGGCGGACGTGGCCGCCGTCGGAGTCCGCGAGGCGCCACTGCTGGTTGGTGCCGTTGAGGTCGGACCACTGCACGACGGCGCCGCCGTTGGCGGTGGAGAAGCCGCTGACGTCCAGGACCTTGCCGGAGTGGCGGGACTTGACGCGGTAGTAGCCGCCGCCGGAGTCGACGAACTGCCACTGCTGGTTGTTGCCGTTGGTGCGAGACCACTGGCTGATGCGGCCGCCGTCGGCCGTCGACTGGTTGTAGACGTCCAGGGCCTTGCCGCTGGTGCGGTTGACCAGCACGTACCAGGCGTTGGTGTCGACGGTCGCCGCGTTCGCGGCCTGGGTCGTGAGATACACGGCCACGAGGACCAGGGATGAGAGAACCGCGAGCACACGTCTCACAGGAACCTCCAGAGGTTGTTGTTCGAGCCGTTGTCGTCGGCGAGCACGACCTGCGCGCCCTGGGCCGTGCCGGCCAGGCCGAGGACCCGGCCGCCGTTGCCGCACTGGATGCGGAAGGCGGCGTTGCTCCCGTAGCGCAGCCGCCAGCGGTGGTCGCCGGCGCCGTTGTCGGCCCACTGCAGGACCCGGGAACCCGCCGCGGTGGCGGCGTTCTCCACGGCCAGCACCTTCTGGCTGTTGGAGTTGCGCAGACGCAGGTAGCCGCCGGTGTCGACGACGGCGGTCCAGAGGTGGTCGGCGGTGCCGGTGTCGCCCCACTGGACGACGAGCGCGCCGTCGGCGGTGGACATGTTGGTGACCCCGAGCACCATGCCGGTCGCCACGTTCTGGATGCGGCGCGCGCCGTTGGGCACGAACCGCCACTGGTTGTCGGCCGAGCCGTTGTCGGGGTCCTGGACGGCCTGGGCGCCGTTGCCGGTCGAACCGTTCAGGATGCCCAGCAGCTTCGAGCTGTTGACGTTGCGGATCTTGACCGAGCCGTCGCCGGCGTCGGTGACCGTCCACCGGTGGTCGGCGGTGCCGGTGTCGCCCCACTGCAGGACCCGGGCGTTGTCGGCCGTCGACATGTTCTCGACGCCCAGCACCTTGCCGCTGTTGACGTTGCGGAACCGCAGGGCGTTGCCGTCCACGACCGGCACCCAGTCATGGTCGGCGGTGCCGTTGTCGGTCCACTGCAGCGCCAGGCCGCCGTCGGCGGTCGACATGTTCTGGATGCCGAGCGCCAGCCCGCTGGCCGCGTTGATCAGCCGGAAGCTCGCCCCGCCGCCCCCGCCGCCCTGCCCGGAGGTGTTCCAGTAGACGACGTAGTTGTAGTTGGCGGCGTCCTGGAACGGGGCCAGGTTCACCGTCGCCCCGTTGGCCGTGGCCGTGAACGCCAGCGCCGAGGTGCTGGTCCGGGTGATCGACGAAGGGGTCAGCGTCGGCGCCGCCGACAGGGCCGTGTTCCCGTAGTTGCCCACCAGCACGACCGGGCCGTAGGTGACGGCCTGCATGTTCGGGTTGTCGTTGGCGGCCTTGAGGATCACCCGCATCGGGAGCCGCACGGTCACCGTGTCGCCCGACGTCCACGACCGGGTGATCGAGGCGTAGGAGCCCGGGGTGGTGGCGATGTCCTGCTGGACGCCGTTGATGCTGATCGTCGCGTCCTGGGTCCAGGCGGGGATGCGGACCCGCATCGTCCACGACCCGCTCACGTTGCCGGTGACCTGCAACGACGTGGTGTCGCTCACCGGGTACGTCGTCGTCTGGGTGACCGTGATGCCGCGCTGCGACCAGTCGAGCGTGGAGGGCGCGAACAGGTTCACGAACAGCGTGGTGTCGTTGTGGTAGTAGATCGAGTCCATCAGCTTGGTGTTGGTCTCGATGCCGGTGCCCTGGCAGCACCACATCGAGTTGTAGTCGGTGCTCCACGTGCCGCCGCCCCAGGCCGGGCCGACGCCCTTCCTGCCGCCGGGGTTGAGCGGGGTGAAGTAGGTGACGTGGCCCCGGCTGTCGGCCGGGTTCTGCTGGCCGAGCAGGTGGTTGATCAGGGCGTTCTCGTAGTAGTCGAAGTAGTCGGCCCGGGTCGGCGACAGCGTCCACAACTCCCGGGTGAGCTTGAGCATGTTGTAGGTGTTGCAGGCCTCGCCGGTGTCCCTGGTCAGGTGCGCGGCGATGGCGTTGGGGAGACGGAAGTGCTCGGCCTGGCTGTTGGAGCCGTTGACGTAGGTGTGGGCGTTGATCGTGATGGCCCAGGCGTTGGCGGCGATGTCGCGGTAGCGGGTGGTCCCGGTCGCCTTGTACTCGCGCGCGGCGCCGACCCACTTGGGCACCTGCGTGTTGGCGTGCTTGCCGTTGAGCTGGTCCTGGTTGGAGGCGAGCGGGTTGAAGATCGCGGCGTGGTCGAAACGCTGCGCGACCGTCAGCCAGCGGGAGTCCCCGGTCATCTGGTACAGGTCGGTGAGCACGGCGTTCATGCCGCCGAACTCGGTGCCCAGCATGGACTGCATCTGGCTGGAGGACAGGCGCCCGGTCCGGGTGTCCACCCACCCCGCGAGGGCCAGGAGCACGGACCTGGCCTGGGTGTTGCCGATGTGCCGCCACACGTCCAGCAGCCCGGCGAGGGTCTTGTGAATGCAGTAGTACGGCACGTTGCCGTTGCTCAGCGTGCGGTTCTCCACCGCGGTGATGTCGGACTCGGGGAAGCCCGACAGGTAGCCGGCGCTGAACCCGGCCGCGCCGTTGTTGGCCTGGCACTTGGCCAGCTCGGCGACCATCTGGTTGGCCTTGTCCCGGCAGGTGGTGTCCCCGAGCACGGCGTAGGCCTGCGCCCAGGCCGTCAGGAAGTGGCCCTGCATGTGGGACCGGAACGGGAAGTTGGGCGCGTCCCAGCCGCCGTTGGCCGCCGCGCCGTTGGTGGACAGGCGGTGGTTGGCGCGGAAGACGTACAGCAGCCGGTTGACGTCGGCGAAGCGCAGGTAGCTGAGGGTGCGGTTCTGGTTGTCCAGCCAGCGGCCGGAGGTCAGCTGGACCTGGCCGAGGTCGAACTCGTAGGCCGAGGCGCCGATCTCGGATCTGGCCCAGGGGAGCGCGGCCAGGGCGGGGGACGTGCCCACCACCTGGCCGATGGCTGAGAAGGCGGCGGTCGCGCCTGCGGCCCGGAAGAGCTGGCGACGGCTCAAAGGCATGGGGAGCTCCTTGAAGATGGGGGGTGCGGTGACCGGCGGAAGCCATCAGGGCCGGTCACCCGTGTCACGCGGTCAGGCCCTGGGGGCGGTTGACCACGGCTTCCGGTGCGGAGATGCCGCGTTCGAAGAAATTGTTAGCGATAACATCGCACTCATGGGATAACCCGGAAGGTCGCGTCCCGGCGGCCGACGGCGCTTGACGGCGAACCGGCGGGGTCGATGTGCGGCACATGGCCCTGGCGCCGCGGGTGGTGGGCCGGCACGTCGTGGGAGTGACGGCGGTTCCGTGACAGGCGGGCGTCCAGGGAGGGGGTGCATCCAGTGCTCCTCGGCCGGTCAGAGGCCAGGTATCGGCTACCGAAAATTGTTACCGCTAACATTTCTGGTTCCAGATCTCCATGGCCTGCTCCTGAGGGGGTGATGTCGCGGAGTACATCCGACTGGTCGATCGGCGTCAACGGGCTGCGGTCCTCGCTGACCTGCGCATCGCCGCCGGCATGCTTCCCTGCCTGGACATTCGTCCGGAGAGAGATCTTCCGACGACGCCTGTGCAAGTGAAAGTTTCACAGAAGTTACGACTTGGCAACCGTAGATTTCGGACTGAATCTGGTTGATTCGTGTAACCCGGCTGGTCGGCGTAGCGGTTGCCCTTCAGATCAATTTTTGGACTCGTTGGATCATGACCGGCTCGCCTCTCGAAGGAAGGCGCCCGCGAGGGCCGGGACCGGAGAGCGCGGCACCCCGAAACGCTCCCGACGCGATCCCGGCGGAAAAGACCTCGTCACAGGCCCGGCGCCGGCCGCCGGCCGAGATGGGCGCCGTATGACGGACCGGGACGGGCGCCGCACGACGTCCGCGGAGCCGCTCCGGCGAAAGCGGGCCGGACCGGATACCGGGCCTGTCGCCCGCGAGAGCGCGGCGGCTTCAGGGGAGGCCAGAAACCTTTTTTAGGTCTTGCGTAAATTTCTGGAATGTGAACGATTGACGCCGCTGTGACGGGGACCTAGCGTTGATCGCGGTGATGTTAGCGCAAACAGTTGCGTTGAAGCGATATTGGCCGTCTTCCGGTCAGCGTGCCGACCGGCGTTTCCGCGTGGGCACCGGAGCCGTCCCGGCGCACGACGCGCGCACCGGGAACGACGCGCGCACCGGGACGTGCTTCGCCGCGACCGGTGGCCGGTTGCGGCGAAGCACGTGTGGATCAGGTTCGGGACGGGTCATCGACCGTCACACACCCGTGATGGTCCACTGGTTGTTGGTGCTGGTGTTGGGCGCCCACATGGCCACGGTGGAACCGGCGGTGCTGTTGCCCATGCCGTCCAGGGCCGTGCCGGTGCCGCGGTTGATGATCTGGTTGCGGCCGTTGCCCACGCTGTTGAGGCGCCACTGCTGGTTGTTGTTGCCGTTCCAGGCCGCCTGCCGGGCGACGGCGCCGTTGGCGGTGTTGCCCCAGCTGTCGATGACCATGCCGTTGGTGCGGTTGACGATGCGGTACCAGCCGCCGCCCAGATCGACGAGCTGCCAATGCAGGTTGGTGCTGCCGTCGTTGCTGTTCCACTGCTTGAGGTTCGACCCGGAGGCGACGTTGCCGCCGCTGTCCAGGGCCAGGCCGGTGGTCCCGTTGGTGATCCGCGCATAGGTGGGCTGCTGCGGTGTGCCGGTTCCGGTCAGGCGGTAGGTGCGGCCGGCCTGGCCGGTCAGCGCGACGACGTCGGACTCGGGCTTGGTGACGGTGACGGCGGCGCCGCTGTCGGCGTCGACCACCTGGTAGGTGCCGGTGAAGATCCGGTTGCGCACGTTGACGGTCCCGTCGCGGTCGAACCTGACCAGGATCTCGGTGGCCGTGCCCGAGCTCCACGTCGTGCCCACGGTGTAGCCGCCGCGCCCCCGCAGGCCCTGCACCTTCCCGGACGGCCAGGCGGACGGCAGCGCCGGGAGCACGTGCAGCTCGCCGTTGTGGCTCTGCAGGAGCATCTCCGCGATGCCGGAGGTGGCGCCGAAGTTGCCGTCGATCTGGAACGGCGGATGCAGGTCGAACATGTTCGGCGCGAGCCGGGCCGTCGTCACCAGGAGACGGATCAGGGTGTGCGCGCGGGCGCCCTCCTCCATCCGCGCCCAGTAGTTGATCTTCCAGGCGAGCGACCAGCCGGTCCCGTCGTCGCCGCGCAACTCCAGGGTGCGCCGCGCGGCGGTGTACAGCGCCGGGGTGCCGCGCTTGGTGATCTGGTTGCTGGGGTGCAGGCCGTACAGGTGGGAGACGTGCCGGTGGGCGGGTTCGGTCTCGATCCAGTCGTACAGCCACTCCTGGATGTTGCCGCGCGAGCCGGTCTTCATCGGAGGGAGCCGGTCCCGGGCGGACAGGACCCGGGTTCGGAAGTCGGAGTCGACGCCGAGCGCCTGGCTGGCCTTGGCGCAGCCGTTGAACAGGTCGCGCAGGATCTGGTTGTCCATCGTGGGGCCGGCGCAGACGCTGACGCCGCTGTGGTGGGCCAGCTCAGGGGAGTTCGACGGGTTCGTGACCAGGAACCCCAGGCTCGGCTCCTGCACCAGGGTGTCGAGGAAGAACTGCGCGGCGCCCTTCATCGCCGGATAGTACTGCTGGAGGAACGCGAGGTCGCCGGTGAAGGTGTAGTGCTCCCAGATCAGGGTGGCCAGCCACGCGCCGCCGGTCTGCCACATGCCCCAGAACGCGCCGTCGACGACGGAGGTGGCCCGCCAGGCGTCGGTGTTGTGGTGGGCCACCCAGCCGCCCGCGTTGTACTGGACCTGGGCCGTGCGGGCGCCGGTGACCGTCAGATCGTTGATCATCGCGAACACCGGCTCGAAGCACTCCGACAGGTTCGTCGTGTCGGCCGGCCAGTAGTTCATCGGCAGGTTGGCGTTGATGGTGTACTTCGAGTCCCAGGACGGCGCCAGCGAGTCGTTCCAGATGCCCTGCAGGTTGGCCGGCTGGGTGCCGGGCCGGGAGGAGGAGATCAGCAGGTAGCGGCCGAACTGGAACAGCAGCACCGAGAACTGCGGGTCGTTGACGCTGTTGTGCTGCGCGATCCGCACGTCGGTCGGCTGGTCGGCCGCCGAGGTGCGGCCGAGCTCCAGCGTCGTGCGCCCGAACAGCCGCTGGTAGTCGGCGACGTGCCGGGCGCGCAGGTCGGTGAAGCTCCTGGCGGCGGCGGCGTTGAGATGCTGCCGCGCGATGCCCTGGTGGTCGCCGCTGACGTCGCGGTAGTTGCGGTAGCTGGAGCCGATCGAGATCAGCACCGTCACGCTGTTCGCGGCCGTCACCTGCAGGGTGCCGCCGGAGCTGCTGACGGTGCCGCCCTCGATGACGGCCTTGGCCAGGCCCTGGAACCGGACCGCGCCGGTCTTGCCCTCCATGTTGCCCGAGACGCCGTTGAGCGCCACGGTCGTGCCGTCCGGGCTGGATCGCGTCGTCTGCTGGGGGCTGTCGAACGTCGCGGAGAACGTGATCGAGCCGCCCCTGTCGGCGGTCAGGCGCATGACGATCACCTGGTCCGGCGCGCTCGCGAACGTCTCGCGCTGGTAGCGCACGCCGTTCTTCAGGTACGACACCGTCGTGGTGGCCGTGGTCAGGTCCAGGTAGCGGTTGTACTCCGAGACCCCGGAGGTGTTGCCGAAGGCGAGCCGCAGGTTGCCGACGGTCTGGTAGGCCAGCTGGCCCGCGGGGCTGCCGAGCATGTTCTGGTCGATCAGCGTCTGGGCCTGGCTCCACTGGTTCTGGAAGACCAGCTGGCGGATCTGGCCCAGCGCTCCCGCGCCCCGGGTGTTGCTCTGGTCGTAGGGCCCGCCGGCCCAGACGGTGTCCTCGTTGAGCTGCAGGCGCTCGGTGTCGACGTTGCCGAACACCATGGCGCCCAGGCGGCCGTTGCCGATCGGGAGAGCGCGCAGCCAGTCGGTGCCGGCGCTCTCGTCGTACCACAGCGCCAGGTCGCCGGCGGCGGTCACCGCCGGAGGGGGTGCCGAGGCGGCTCTGGCGGCCGCGGTCCACTGCAGGGGTAACAGCATGGAGCCGGCTCCGGCCGCCCCGAGCTGCATCAGTCGCCTGCGTGTCAGGTGGTGCTCGTCGGAGTGGTGCTCGTCGGACATGTCGTTCCAATCGGTAGGGGGTGTGGCGGTTGGAAATGCCATGGCGGAGGAACGGGGGGGCACCTGAGGCGGGTTATTCCTGGACTTTGCCTCCGGTGAGACGGGACAGGATGAGGGCGATGAGGATGATGGCGCCGTTGAGGGCCTGGATCCACTGGGCGGGCACGCCGGCCAGGGTGAGGACGTTCTGGATCATGTAGAGGAGCAGGATGCCGGTGAACGCGCCGAACATGGTGCCCTTGCCGCCGTTGAGGCTGACGCCCCCGATGACGGCCGCGGCGAACACGGTGAAGATGGCGCCGTCGCCCTGGGCGGCGGCCACCGAGGCGAGGCGTCCCGACAGCAGCAGGCCTCCGAGGGCGGCGAGGAGGCTGGCGCCCACCAGGGCGGTCCACAGCACCCGGCCGGTGCGGATGCCGGCGGCCTTGGCGGCGTCCACGTTGCCGCCGATGGCGTACAGGGCGCGGCCGTAGCGGGTGAAGCCGAGCAGCACGATGCCGGCGGCGAACAGCAGCAGGCACAGCCAGATCGAGGCGGGCACGCCGAGCCACAGGGCCGAGCCGAGGTAGAGCATCGACGGCGGCAGGTTGAAGAAGGTCTGGCCGCCGGAGATGCCGGTGAGCAGGCCGCGCAGCACGATCAGCATGCCGAGGGTGACGATGAAGCCGTTGAGCCCGAACCGCACGATCAGCAGCGCGTTGATCACGCCGATCAGCACGCCGACGGCCAGGGTGACCGGGATCGCCCAGGCGCCCGGCAGCAGGCCCAGCCCGGCGCCCGAGCCGACGGCGACGGTGAGCCAGGCGGCCACGCCCGGCGCGAGACCGAAGGTCGACTCCAGGGAGAGATCCATCTTGCCGGCGACCAGGACGATCGTCTGCGCCATCACCAGCAGCGACATCTCCGACATGGTCTGCAGGATGTTGATCAGGTTGTCGGGCTGCAGGAAGATCGGGTGGACGATCTGGCCGACGACGGCGATCGCGATGATCGCGGGGACCAGCGCGAGGTCGCGCAGCCGGGCCAGCCGCACCCGTGGCCGCTCCCGCTGGGGGACGGCGCTGCCCGTGGCGGGCGTGAGGGTTTTCTCAGGCATCGAGCCGGACTCCTTCCATGGCCGCCACCACGTCGTGGTCGTGCCATCCGGCGGGCATCTCCGCGACGAGACGGCCCTGGAACATCACCAGCAGCCGGTCGCACAGCCGCAGGTCGTCGAGTTCGTCGGAGGCGATCAACACGCCGCTCCCCTTGGCGGCCGTCTCCTCGACCTTGCCGAGCAGGAACTCCTTGGACTTCACGTCCACCCCGGCGGTGGGGGTGATCAGCACGAGCAGCCGGGGGTCGGAGGCCAGCGCCCTGGCCATGACGACCTTCTGCTGGTTGCCGCCGGACAGGCCCATCACGGGCAGGCCGGGGCCGGGGGTCTTGATCGCCAGGTTGGCGATCAGGGTTTTGGCCAGCCGGTCCCGCCGCCGGCCGTTGATCAGGCCGGCCTCGCCGAGCCGTTCGGGGACGGTCATGGTGGCGTTGTCGGCGATCGACATCATCGAGACGAACCCCTGGTGATGCCGGTCGCGGGGGACGAAGCCGACACCCGCGGCGAGCGCGTCGGGCACGCTGCCGGGACGGGGACGACGGCCGGCGACCTCGATCGCGCCCGAATCGGCCGCGCGCAGCCCGGCGACGGTCTCGGCCAGCTCGGTCCGGCCGCTGGCGGCCGCGCCCGCCAGGCCGACGATCTCGCCGGCCCGGACGCGGAAGTCGATCTCCCGGTAGGCGTCGCCGTACGACAGGCCGCGCACGCCGAGCACCTCACCGGCGTCGGCGGGTACGGACGCCCGGGGGAGTGCCTCGGTCAGGCCGGTGGCCTCTCCCGCCATCGCCGCCACCAGCTCGGCGTGCGTCAGGTCGGCCACCGCGGTGGTCAGGATGTGCCGCGCGTCGCGGAAGACCGTGACCGTGTCGCAGATCTCGTAGATCTCCTGCAGGTGGTGGCTGATGAACAGGAAGGTCACCCCCTGTTCCTGCAGGGCGCGGATGCGGGCGAACAGCCGGGCGATGGCGGCGGCGTCGAGCTGGGCGGTCGGTTCGTCGAGGATGATGAACCGGGCGCCGAAGGACAGCGCACGGGCGATCTCCACGAACTGCCGCTGCTCGACGTCCAGCTCGCCGGCCGGCAGGCGCACGTCGACGTCCACCGACCAGGCGGCGAGCAGCGTGGCAGCCTTGCGCCGCAGCGCGCCCCAGCGGACCAGCCCGAACCGGTTCAGGTCGTGGCGGTGCAGGTAGAGGTTCTCCGCCACGGTCAGCTCGGGGATGATCGTGGACTTCTGGTAGACGCAGGCCACCCGCCGCCGCCAGGCGTCGCGGTCGGCGAGGCGCGGGGCGGGTTCGCCGCCGAACCGCACCTCGCCCTCGTCGGGGGGCTGCAGGCCGGTGAGGATCGAGACCAGGGTGGACTTCCCGGCCCCGTTGCGGCCGACCAGGGCGTGGGTGCGGCCGGGCATGATCTGGATTCCGGCGCGGTCCAGCGCGACGGTCTCGCCGTACTTCTTGGTGACGCCCACCGCCTCGACGAGAGGGACGGGCGCCGGCTCAGCCGCCAAGGTTGTTGCCCCACAGCGACGAGTCGTCCGACTTGACGCTCTTGACGTCGCCGTAGGTGGCGCCGTCGGCGGTGACCAGGGGCGCGGAGAGCTGGTCCTCCAGCAGGCCCGGGCGCACCTGGATGATGGTGCTGTCGTGGTCGGTCGGGCCGGGCTTGAACGTCTTCCCCTCGATGGCGGCCTTGGTGTACTCCAGCGCGTACTTGGCGTACTGGTCGGCCGGCTGCGAGACGGTGGCGTCGATGTTGCCGGCGGCGATCTCCTTCAGCTCCTGGGGGATGCCGTCGTTGGAGACGACGAAGACGTGCTTGGGGTCGGTCGGCGGGACCAGCAGCCCGCGCTGCTTGAGCAGCTGGAGGGTGCCCGACAGGGCGAAGCTCGACTGCATGTAGACGCCCTTGATGTCAGGGTTCGCAGTGAGCTGCGTCTGCAGTTTCTGCGAGGCGACGGCGCCGTCCCAGTTGGTGGCCTCGCCGAACACCGTGATGCCGGGGTAGTCGGCCTTCATGCACTCGTTGAACGCCTCGGTGCGGTCGCGGCCGTTGATGGAGGCCAGGTCGCCCTGGAGCATGATGACCTTGCCCTTGCCGGACAGCTTCTCGCCGAGGAACTTGCACGCCTTCTGCCCGTAGGCCCGGTTGTCGGCGCGTACCACCATGTAGGCGTCGCCCTGCTCGGGGCGGGTGTCGACCATGACGACGGGGATCTTCTTGGCGGTGAGCTGCTGGAGGGTGGGGGCCACGGCGGCGGTGTCCTGCGGCGCCAGCACGAGGCCCTTGACGCCCTGGCCGATGAGGCTCTGCACGTTGGCGGTGAGCTTGGAGATGTCGTTCTGGGAGTTGGTGGTCTTCAGCTCCAGGCCGTTCTCGGCGCCGAACTGGGGGACGTACTTGATGAAGGAGTTCCAGAAGTCGGTGTCGGAGCGGGGGTAGTCCACCCCGACGACCGGCTTGGCGTCTTGCGGGGCGGCCGCCGTGCCGCCGCCGCTGCCGGCGCTGTCGGCGCCGCCCCCGCAGGCGCCGGTCAGGCCGGCCGCCAGGGCGACGGCCGTTCCCAGGGCGAGTCCTCGTCTCATGGTCGTTCCTTTCCTGTGCTGGGCCGCAGCCGCAGTCCGTGCATGCCGCCGTCCACGGCCAGATCGGTGCCGGTGGTCGAGGCGGCGAGGGGGCTCGCCAGGTACGCGACGGCCTCGGCCACCTCGTCCGCCGAGACCAGACGGCCCATCGGCTGACGGGCGGTGAGCGCCCGGCGTTCCTGTTCGGGGTCGGTGGCGGCCTCCAGCAGCCGGTTCACCCACGGGGTGTCGGCGGTGCCGGGGTTGACGCAGTTGACGCGGATGCCCTCCGTGACCAGGTCGGCCGCCATGGCCCGGGTCATGGCCAGCACCGCGCCCTTGGTGGAGGAGTACAGGACCCGGCTGGGCAGCCCGGCGGTCGCCGCGATGGAGCAGGTGTTCACGATCGCCGCGGCCCGTGACGCCCGCAGGTACGGCAGCGCCGCCCTGGCCACCCGGACCATGCCGAACACGTTGACGTCGAAGACCCGGCGCCATTCGTCGTCGTCGTTGTCCTCGACCCCGCCCTGGGCTCCGATCCCCGCGTTGTTCACCAGGATGTCGACGCCGCCGAGCCGGTCCGCGGCCTCGGCCACGGCGGCCCGCACCGACGCGTCGTCGGTCACGTCTGCCCGCAGCCCGAGCAGGGGCTCGGGCACGCCGAGGGCGCCGGGGGACAGGTCGAGGCAGGCCACGCGGGCCCCGCGCTCGGCCAGCAGGGTGGCGGTGGCCAGGCCGATGCCGGAGGCGCCACCGGTGACGACGGCCGTGAGCCCGTCGAAGGTGCCCATCACATCACCTCTCCGGCGGCGAGGACCGTACCCGTGTCCGTGTCGGCGCCCGTGTCGGCGCCGGCGGCCCACCGGGGACCGTGCGGGTAGGCGTACTCGGCGCGCGACGCCGGGCGCATCTCGCCGCCTCCGCCCGGTTCGAGGGGAGCGACGTACCGGCCGTCCCTGATCACCACCGGGTCGGTGAAGTGCTCGTGCAGGTGGTCGATGTACTCGATGACGCGGTCCTCGGCGCTGCCGCTGACGGCCACGTAGTCGAACATGGCCAGGTGCTGGACCATCTCGCACAGGCCGACGCCGCCCGCGTGCGGGCACACCGGCACCCCGAACTTGGCGGCCAGCAGCAGGATGGCGATGTTCTCGTTGACCCCGGCGACCCTGGCCGCGTCGAGCTGCAGGATGTCGATCGCGCCCGCCTGCAGGAACTGCTTGAACATCACCCGGTTGTGGCCGTGCTCGCCGGTGGCGACCTTGATGGGCGCGACCCGCTCGCGGATGGCGGCGTGGCCGAGCACGTCGTCGGGGGAGGTGGGCTCCTCGATCCAGTACAGGTCGAACTCGGCGAGCGGGGCCAGGCGTTCGATCGCCTGGCCGACGTTCCACGCCTGGTTGGCGTCCACGGCGATGCGCACGTCGGGGCCGACCGCCTCGCGGGCCAGCCGCACGCGCCGCACGTCCTCGGCCGGATCGGCGCCGACCTTCAGCTTGATGAGGCGGAACCCGTCGGCGACCGCCTCCTTGGCCAGCCGGACCAGCTTGTCGTCGGTGTAGCCGAGCCAGCCGGGGGTGGTGGTGTAGGCCGGGTAGCCCTCGGCGAGCAGGCGTGCGCGACGCCCGTCGCGGCCCGGCTCGGCGTCGCGCAGGATGGACAGCGCCTCCTCCCGGGTGAGCGCGTCCTCCAGGTAGCGGAAGTCGACGACGTCGACGATCTCCTCCGGTGACAGCTCCGACAGCAGCCGCCACAGCGGCTTGCCCGCCCGGCGCGCGCGAAGGTCCCACAGGGCGTTGAGCACGGCTCCCGCCGCCATGTGGATGACGCCCTTCTCCGGGCCGAGCCAGCGCAGCTGGCTGTCGCCGGTGAGCCGGCGCGACACCCCGCCGAGATCGCCGAGCACCTCGGCCACCGGCCGTCCGGTGACCAGCGGCGCCAGCGACTCGACGGCGGCGACGGCGAGCTCGTTGCCGCGCCCGACGGTGAAGGCGAGCGCGTGCCCTTCCTGCCCGCCGTCGGTCCGCACGATCACGTAGGCGGCGGAGTAGTCGGGTTCGGGGTTCATGGCGTCCGAACCGTCGAGGTATCGAGAGGTGGGGAACCGGATGTCGTGGGCCTCGACCGTGGTGATCAGTTCTGTCACGAGGACCCGCTCTGACGATGTGCGCGCACGAAGGTCTGCCTCCAGAGGATGTTTCCGGAAGGTGAAGAGATCTTCACCGCATGGACATGGGATGTCTTTGTAATCTCCCGAGCGCGATGTGTCTAGACCCTTAGGCGAGATATCGCTAACATTGGGTATTAGTCGGATATTTAGTAGATCTGCTGTAGGCATGACGGCCCAGGTTTGCCGTGCGGCCGATCAATCTCTCGCATGAACATGGGATGTCTGTTATGTTCCCGCCGTGACCTGCGTACCGATCGAGCGCCTCCACGACCGGAGGTCGTGCCCGTGTCCCTGACCGACGAGGCGATCTCCCGCATCCGGGCGCTCATCCAGTCGGGCGATCTTCCTCCCGGGGCGCGGCTCCCCTCCGAGCACCAGCTCGCCGCCCAGCTCGGTGTCTCCCGCAACCCGTTGCGCGAGGCGGTCAAGGCGCTGGTCGTGGCCCGGGTGCTCGACGTACGGCGGGGTGACGGCACCTACGTGACCAGCCTGGAACCGCGGTTGCTGCTGGAAGGGCTCGGACTGGCCGTCGAGCTGCTGCGCGACGACACGCTGCTGGAGATCGTCCAGGTGCGGCGGATGCTGGAACCCGCGGCGACCGCGCTGGCCGCGTCCCGGATCTCCGCGGGACAGCTCGCCGAGATCGGCGAGCACCTGGCCGCGATGCGCGCGGCCCGCGACGACGTGGAGAAGCTGAACCACCACGACGCCGCCTTCCACCGCGCCGTGGTGCGGGCGACCGGCAACGAGACGCTGTCCACCCTGCTCGACGGGATCTCCGGCCGCACCCTGCGGATGCGGGTGTGGCGCGGCACGGTCGAGACCGGCAGCTCGCACAAGACCATCGCCGAGCACGAGGCGATCTACAACGCCCTGGCCGCCGGTGACGCGACGCTCGCCCAGGCGGCGGCGCTGGTGCACATCGGCACGACCGAGACGTGGCTTCGCTCGGTGCTCGAGGACGTGGAGGGCTCCCCGGCCGGGGCCGGCGGCGACCCGGCCCCGGCCGGTACTAAAATCGCCGACGGGCTCTGGCCGGAGCTCGGCGGTGAGGAGACACGATGAAGGTCCGCTTGGCCTACGGGGAGACCGGTCTGACGGTCGACCTGCCCGACGAGGCCACCACGGTGGTGACCCCCGTCCACCACGCGGCCGCGCCCGACCAGATGGGCGCGCTGCGGGCGGCCCTGCGCGACCCGGTGTCCGGGCCACCGCTGCGCGAGAGGGTACGGCCCGGCCAGACCGTCGCCATCTCGGCCTGCGACATCACCCGTCCCCAGCCGCGGCACCTGATGATCCCGGCGATCCTCGACGAGCTCGACGGGATCGTCGACCTCGACGACGTGACCGTCCTCGTGGCGACCGGCACCCATCGCGGCAACACCGAGGCCGAACTGCGCGCGATGTTCGGCGGCAGGGTCGTGGACTCCGTGCGGATCGTCAACCACGACGCCCGCGACCTCGGCTCCCTCACCTACCTCGGCCGCTTCGGCAAGGACGTGCCGGTGTGGCTGAACACCGCCTGGGTCGAGGCCGACGTGCGGATCACCACCGGTTTCGTGGAGCCGCACTTCTTCGCGGGCTTCTCCGGCGGCCCCAAGCTGGTCGCCCCCGGCCTGGCCGCGCTGGAGACCGTGCTCACCCTGCACGACGCCGCCCGCATCGGCGACCCCCGGGCCACCTGGGGGGTGATCGAGGGCAACCCCGTGCACGACGACGTGCGGGCCATCGCCGAGGGCACCGGGGTGACCTTCGCCCTCGACGTGATCCTCAACCGGGACAAGGACATCGCGGCGGCGTTCGGCGGCGACATCCTGCCCATGCACGCCGCCGCCACCGCCGCCGCCCGCGAGGTCGCCATGCGACGGGTCGAGGCGCCCTTCGACGTGGTGGTCACCACCAACTCCGGCTACCCCCTCGACCAGAACCTCTACCAGGCGGTCAAGGGCATGTCGGCGGCCTTCCAGGTGGTCCGGCCGGGCGGCGTGATCGTCTGCGCCGCCGAGTGCCGCGACGGCTTCCCCGACCACGGCTCCTACCGTGAGGTCCTGGCCTCGGAGTCCTCCCCGCGGGCACTGCTCGACGCGATCGCCGCCCGGCCGGTGACCGTCCCCGACCAGTGGCAGGTGCAGATCCAGGCACGCATCCAGGCGGGCGCGCGGGTGGTGATGCACACCTCCCACCTCAGCGACGCCGACCTGGCCACCGCCCACCTGGAGCAGACCGGCGACATCGCGGCCACGGTGACCGAGGCGCTGGCCGCCGCAGGGCCGGGCGCCCGCGTGTGCGTGCTGCCGGAGGGCCCGCAGACCATCCCCTACCTGTCCGGCGGCCGGGCATGAGCGAACGCGCGACGGACGCGACGGACGCGGTGGACCTGGGGTTCGCCCGGGTCGACGTGGACCGGGAGGCCCGCCAGGGGACGCCCGAGGTCGTCTACGGGCCGGGCAAGACCGCCGGGGAGATCGCCGCCATCGCCTCCGCCCTGCTCGCCCGCAACACCGGCCCGGTGCTGGCCACGCGGGTCGAGGAGGCGGTCGCCGGGGCCGTCCTGGCGGCCGTGCCGGGCGGATCCCACGACCCGGCGGCGCGGCTGCTGGTGTGGCGGCCGGCGGCGACCGGGCCCTTCGCGGTAGCGGTGGTCACGGCGGGCACGTCCGACGGGCCCGTGGCGGCCGAGGCGGCGGCCGTGGCCCGGGCGCTCGGGCTGGACGTCACCGTGATCCGCGACGTGGGCGTGGCGGGCATCCACCGGCTGCTCGCCGAGACCGGGCGGTTGCGCGCGGCCGACGCGGTGATCGTCGTGGCGGGCATGGAGGGCGCGCTGGCCAGCGCCGTCGGCGGCCTCGTGGCGGCGCCGGTGATCGCCGTGCCCACCTCCGTCGGGTACGGCGCGGCCCTGGAGGGCGTCACCGCCCTGCTGGCGATGCTGTCCTCGTGCGCCGCCGGCCTCACCGTGGTCAACATCGACTCCGGCTTCGGCGCCGCCATGGCCGCTCACCGTCTCGCCCACACCTTCACCCGTCGCACCCGCCCGCCGTCCCCTCCTGTCCCCCCGCCCCAGGCGTCCCCGGGAGAAGGGCCGTGATCTGCTGGGTCAACCCGTTCACCGGGCTGGCCGGGGACATGCTGCTGGCGGCGCTCATCGACGCCGGGGCCCCGCTGGAGGGCATCCGCGCGGCGGTGGGGTCGACCGGTCTCACCGGCTGGGAGCTGACGGCCGGGCGGGCGGTCAGCCACGGGCTGGCGGTGACCCGCGTACGAGTCGCGGTCACCGACACGGCGACCGAGCGGCGGGCGGCCGAGCTGATCTCCATGGCCGGGGCCGCCCGCCCGGAACCGGTCGCCGCCCTCGCCACCGCCGCACTGCGGGCGATCGCCGAGGCCGAGGGCCGGATCCACGGCACCGACCCCGGCCAGGTTCACCTGCACGAGCTGGGCGGCCACGACGCGCTCGTGGACATCGTCGGCGTGGCCGCCGCGCTGCACCTGCTCGGCGTCACGGCCGTGCACTGCGCCCCGATCCCCCTGGGCACCGGCACGGTGACCACCCGCCACGGCGTGCTGCCCGTACCGGCCCCCGCGACCACAGCCCTGCTGCGGGGGGCCCTGGTGACCGGTAGCGACCTGCCGGGGGAGACCGTGACCCCCACGGGGGCGGCGCTGCTGCGCGCCATGGGAGCGCGCTACAGCCCGCCGCCGGCGATGACCCCGACGGCGACCGGCTACGGCGCGGGCACCCGGGAGCTTCCCGACCGCCCCAACATCGTCGCCGTCACCCTCGCCGAGCCTGCCCGCGACGCCGGCACCGAACCCCTGGTCGTCCTGGAGACCAACCTGGACGACGTCACCGGCGAGGTGCTCGCCCACACGATCGCCCGGGCCCTCGACGCCGGCGCCCTGGACGCCTGGGCCACCCCGGCCACCATGAAGAAAGGCCGCCCCGCGCACGTGCTGCACCTGCTGTGCCGCCCTCCCTCCGCACCGGCCCTGCGCGACCTGCTCCTCGTCGAGACCGGCGCGCTCGGCGTGCGCGAGGTCGCGGTCGAGCGCACGGCCCTGCCCCGGCACACCACCGAGGTGGACCTGGCGGGCCACCGCGTGCGCGTCAAGCACGGACCCCACTCGGCCAAGCCCGAACACGACGACGTCGCCGCCGCCGCGGCCGCCCTCGGCCTGTCCCTGCGCGAGACGGCCGCCCGGGCGCTGCGGCTGGCCCACGAGCGGCTCCCGACGCAGGAGAGACCAGGATGACCCCCGACGCCAAGATCGCCACCCTGCTCGACCGGCTGGCGGCCCTGCCCTCGCTCGCCGTCGCCTTCTCCGGCGGAGCGGACTCCGCCCTGGTGCTGGCGGCGGCGGTCCGGGCACTCGGCACCGGGCGGGTGCTGGCGGTGACGGCGGTCTCCGACAGCCTGGCGGCCGAGGAACTCGACATGGCCCGGCGGTTCGCGGCCTCCCTCGGCCTGCGGCACCTGCTGCCGGCCACCGCCGAGATGGCGAACCCCGCCTACCGCGCCAACGGCCGCGACCGCTGCTACTTCTGCAAGTCGGAGGTGCTCGACGTGATCGGCCGGGTGGCGGCGGAGCACGGCTTCGCGCACGTCGCCACCGGCACCAACGCCGACGACGCCGTGGACCCGTTCCGGCCGGGGATCAGGGCCGCCGACGAGCGCGGGGTGCTCGCCCCGCTGCGCGACGCCGGCCTGACCAAGGCCGAGGTACGGCGGGCCGCCAAGGCGTGGGACCTGGTCACCTGGGACAAGCCGGCCGCGCCCTGCCTGGCCAGCCGGGTGGCCTACGGCGTGGAGGTGACGCCGGCCCGGCTGCACCGGATCGAGACGGCCGAGCGGGCGGTGCGCCGCCTGCTCGGCCGAGCAGGTCTGCCGGTCACCGACCTGCGGGTCCGCGATCTCGGCGACCGGGTGCGGGTGGAGCTGGACGCCGGCCTGACGCCCCGGGCCGCCGGCCTGCCGGGCCTGGTGCCGGCCGTACGCGAGGCCGGCTTTCCCGGCGCGCAGGTGGAGGTGGCAGCCTTCCGCTCGGGAGCTTTGAACATCGAGCCGCTCCGCCGGTGACCGGCCGGGGCCGCCCCGTGCGCCGGGATCGCCCGCGCGTGGCCCCGGTGACCGGGAGGCCGTAGGCGCCGGTCACGGTGCGGCGAACCCGGGCCGGCTCACGGTGCGGCCGCCGAAGCCGCCCCGGCGCGTCACGCCGGCGGCGTGGAAGAGGGCGGCCGGCCCGGCGTCCCACCTCCCCGCGATGGGCCGGGCGTGGTCAGCGTCAGCGACCTGTCCAGGACGTAACCGGCTTCGCCGACCTGGAAGATCACCGACGCCTCGACGGCCGCGTGGTCGGCCGGGGTCGTGGAGAACTCGGGTGCGGCGATCCTCCACGTCTCGGTGTCCGAGGCGCCGGGCGGCAGCACGCGTCTCACCGGCCTGCCGGTGCGTTCGGCCCGCCGGCCCCCGGGGACGGTGATCGAGACGGTCAGGCCGGTGACCGGACGGTCGCCCAGGTTCCTCACCGTGGCGGTGACGGTGGTCGGGTCACCGGCGGTCGCGGGGGCCGGACCGGCCGCGAGGAAGGCGCCGGCCGGGGGACGCCGCGGGTCGGGGGCGCCGCGGTACGGGCCGGTGGGGCCCGCGTTGTAGATCACCCGGCTGGCCTCGATCGGGAGGTTGCCGCGGGTGACGGTGAGGTTGCCGCGGACGACGTTGCCGCGCTCGCCGTCGGCGACACCGGTGACGGCGGGGTCGGTCACGTAGTTCTCGATCAGCGCGAGGTCGCCGGTGTGGTTGCCGTTCCGGGTGTTGGCGTGCGCCCACTGTCCCGCGGTGTCGAGGAACACGTTGCGGCTCACGCTCAGGTGTCGGGAGCCCTCGTCGAAGTACAGGCCGAACTGCCCGCTGTTCTCGCAGTAGTTCTCCTCGACGACGCCGCGGGGTATCGCCGAGAGCGTGTAGACGCAGCTCGCCTCGGACAGGGCCTGCACGACGTTGCGCACGTGGTTGCCCACGACGCGGACGTCGCTCAGGGTCGTCGGCGTGTCGTGGACCGGCCGGAAGTCGTAGAGCCCCCGGGCGAGGTAGTCGGGGCTGCCTCCCGGGTCGTTGGCGCCCCAGCCGTAACCGAGCCCGATGCCTATGTAGGGCATGTCGGAGACGTAGTTGTGCTCGATGGTCAGCCGTGTGACATAGCTGGCGAGGATCGCGGCCTGGTCCAGGTACTCGAGCGCGGTCGCGTGGACGCGGTTGTCCCTGAGCACGATGTCGCTGTTGACCATGCGAGGGTCGGACGGGTGGTGCGCGTCGGGGCCCACGCCGCCGACCACGATGCCGCCGCCGGAGCTCGCGGTGAACGTGCTCCCCACGACCGAGACCCTGTGCGCGCCCAGTCCCACGCCGCAGGCGTGGGCGCCCGCGTCGTTGCCGATGCCGAGCCCGACGGAACCGAGGTTGACGAAGGTGCAGCCGGCGAACTCGATGTCGTCCGCCGCGGACACCTGTACCGCCGCGGCCGCCTGCTCCCAGCCGTCACGAGAGGCCTCGAATCCCGTGCAGCCAATGGAGCACGAGGTGAACGCGTCGGCCGGCCGGTGGGGCTGGACGCCGCTGACGAACACGCCGGTCTGCTGGTTCGCGTACCCGTCGGGCGAGCCGGGGCGCAGCCACGTGGTGCCGGTGAAGGTCAGGCCTTCGAACCGCAGGTCGCGGGCGGGCGCGTCGTAGGTGCCGCCGACCTGGACCAGCGATTCCAGCCGCGGCAGCTCCACCCGCGCGCGCGAGACGTCCTGCCCCGGAAGCGGCTTGTAGTAGAGCGTCCCCGCTGAGGTGTCCAGATACCACTCGCCGGGCTCGTCCAGGAAGCTCCTGGAGTTGAGCAGGAAGAACCTCGGCGTGCGGAACGGAGCCTGGACGGTGTCGTAGCCGTAGGTGTTGTTGTCCCAGGCCGGTTGCCGCATGACGACCGTCGAGCCGGAGATGCTCCGCACCGGCGCGAACCGGTTGGTGAACGTCAGCATCGCCTGGAAGTCGATGCGCCCCTGGTCGGGCAGGGTGGCGAGATAGGCGAGGTCCGGATTGTCGATGGTGAAGCCGGCCGGGGTCAGCGTGATGTCACCGGGTGCCAGCTCGATCCGCGCGCGCTGTGCCGGGATCCCGTCGACGTAGAGCTGCCGGCTGTCGAATCCGGTGCCGACGTGGGCCCGGTAGACGCCCGTGGCCGCGCCGTCGGCGTCGTCGGGCTCCCAGCCGGTGACGGGCCGGGCGCCGCTCAGCACGGGCCTGGCTCCGGGTGCCGCCTTCCAGGTCACGGTGTGCCCGTTCCGGCCGGAGTCCGCCGCGCCGAAGCGCAGCGGCGAGGCCGGCCGGTAGGTCCCGTCCAGCAGCAGGACGGTGACGTCGCGGTTCCCCCCGGCCGCCGCGTCACGCGCCCGTCGCTGCGCCTCCTCCAGGGTCGCCAGCGGCCGGTCGCCGTCGCCCGGGCCCTCGTCGTCGGCGTTCGCGGACCCGGTGGGCGCGACCACGATCGGGTGGCCCGCCCGGGCGGCGTCCGCCCGGGCCGGGGCCGATGTACGTCTGTGCGGCACGGGTGACGGACGCACGTGCCTTCCCTTCTTCCTGTCCGGGATGCGGTGTGGGCGGTCGGCGTCGGACGGCGGGACTCACCCCGGCGTCCGGTGCTGACCGTCCAGCACCAGGGGGGCGAGCAGGCGCTGCTGCGCGACGTGACCGTTGTCGGACACCGCCAGCAGCCGCCGGCCGGCCTGTTCCGGCCGGACGCCGGGACCGTCGGCCGACAGGGTGCCCGGCCGGCGGGTGAGCCCCCTGATGGCGTCCTCGTCGATCGTGAGGCCCAGGCCGGGCGAGTCCCCGAGGTGGAACGCGCCGTCCTCGATGTGAAGGTCGAGGGACACCCCGAGCGGCGGACGCAGGTCCTGCAGCTCGCTGGCCATGTGGTTCGGCACCGACGTCGCGGCGTGCAGCAGGCCGACCGGGACGTTGCCGACCGGGCTGACCGGCAGATCGTGGGCGTGCGCCAGGGCGGACACTCGCAGGAAGTGGGTGATCCCCCAGACCACGGCCGCCTGGACGATGTCGACGGCACCCGCGGCCAGCAGCGGACGGTACTGCTCGAGCCCGGTGAGGTTCTCCCCGGTGGCGACCGACGCGCGGATCCCGCGGCCGACGGTGGCCAGGCCCTCGGCGTCCCACCGCCGGACGGGCTCCTCGATCCAGGTGAGGTCCAGGGTGCGCTCGAGCTCGCAGACGTGCCGGATCGCTTGCTTGCGCGACCAGGCCTCGTTCGCGTCGAGCATCAGGCCCGGCCGCTTCCCGTGCCCCGCCTCGGTCAGGACCTCCCGGACCAGCGTCAGGCGGTGCCGGTCCCGCTCGATGTCGAGGCCGCCCTTGAGCTTGGCCGCCCGCAGGCCGTGCCGGGCGTAGACCTCGTACACCGAGACGAGCTCGTCGTCGGTCAGGCCGATGTCCAGGCCCGAGGCGTAGGCGGGAACCCGCCTGTCGCGCCCGCCCAGCAGGCGCCAGAGCGGTTCGCCGGCCGCCTTCGCCTTGATGTCCCACAGGGCGGTGTCGAGCGCGCCGATGGTCCCGAACACCGCGCCCGCGTGGCCCGCCTTGAAGGTCTGCCGCAGCATGCGGTCGTACAGCGCCGTGACGCCGCGCGGATCCTCACCCTCGATGGCGGCGAAGACGTTGTCCAGCTCCACGTGCGGCCCGACTCCGACGCCGGTGATCCCTTCGTCGGTGTCCACGACGATGATCGAAATCGGAACGACCCCGTCGGCGTAGACGCCGTTGGCGTCACCGACCGGACGGTCCCATTCCTGGACCGTCGTCAAAGTGCGATACCCCGAAATACGCATGTCAGCCCTTCGTGGAACCGGCGGTGACGCCGTCGGCGATCTGACGTTGGAGAAAGAGATAGACCATCAACACGGGCACGGCGGCGATCAGAACCCCGGAGGCGAAGGTGGGAATGTCGTCGGAGTACTGCCCGCGCAGCGACGTGACCCCGACCATGAGGGTGCGGTGGTCGGCCGACGGCATCATCAGCAGGGAGATGAGCACGTCGTTCCAGCAGAACAGGGCGTTGAGGATGCCGACCGACAACAGGGCCGGAATGCCTATCGGCAGCATGACCCGCCGGTAGACGCCGTACGTCGTGTTCCCGTCGATTCTCGCCGCGTCGATGATCTCCCTCGGAACGGTCTTGTAGTAACTCGTCATCAGGAAGATCGTGAACGGGAGGAACTGCGCGACGTAGGCCAGGATCAGTCCCGGATAGGTGTCGATGAGGCCGCTGTCGGCCATGACCCGCGTGAGCGGCACCATGATCACCTGGAACGGGATGAACAGCGCCGCGAGACAGCCCAGGAAGAGCGCCTTGGAGCCGCGGAACTGCAGCTGGCTCAGCGCGAAGCCCGCCATCGACCCGAGGAGCAGCAGGACGACCACCGAGATCGTCACCACGATGAGCGAGTTGGCGAAGTATCGTGCCATGCCGACGCTGGTCCACGCGGTGACGATGTTGTCCCAGTTCAGGGAGGTCACCGGGGAGAACCGGTCGAGGACGTAGTCACGCCGGGTCTTCATGGCGACGTTGACGGTGAACACGAGGGGATAGATCGTCGCCAGCGCGAGAAGCGCCATCGGAACGGCGAGCACCCACTTGCCCAGACGTTTGCCGAGCATCAGTCCTCCCTTCCGGCGCGGCGGAGCACGCTGATCTGCAGAAGCCCCACCACGAGCATGATGAGGAAGAGAACCGTCGAGGCGGCCGAGGCGAGCGCGGGGCGGTTCATCTGTCCCTGCTGGATCCAGACGTAGTACTCCGGAAGGTAGGTGGAACCCTCCGGGCCGCCGCTGGTCATGATGTACAGCAGGCCGAACATGGACGTCAGCATCCCGATCATCGTGGTCACGAAGACGAACTGGATGGTGCGGGTCAGGCCCGGGATGATCACGTGCCAGATGGTCTGACGGAGCGAGGCGCCGTCCATCCGGGCCGCGTCCAGGAGCGCGGGGTCCAGGGTGGCGAATCCGGCGAGGAACACCACCAGCGCCATTCCGAACGTCGCCCAGATGTGCACGCCGACCACCGCGAACATGGCGACGTCCGGGTCGCCGAGCCAGTCGACCGGGCCGACGCCGATCACGGCGAGGACGGTGTTCAACGAGCCGTCGAAGGCGAGCATGAGGTTGAAGATCGCACCGACGATCACCGGTGAGAGCACGGCCGGGAAGAAGTAGACGCTGCGGAAGACCCGGTGCCCGGGCACGCGCAGGTAGATGAACGTCGCGAGCAGGCCTGGGATGGCCACCGCCACGGGAAGCAGCAGCACCAGCAACCCGACGTTGCGCAGCGCGCTCTGGAACGTCGCGTCCTGGAACATCTCCAGGTAGTTGTCGAAACCGACCATCATGCCGTTGCGATCGCCGTCGCCCGTGAAGGAGAAGTTGACGCCCAGCAGCAGCGGCCACAGCCGCAGCGCCACGATGATCAGCAGGGCCGGAGCCACCAGTACGTAGGGCGCGAGGCGTTCGGAACGCCACGTGCGCGAGGTCGGGCGGCGGGAAACGGGCCCGGTCCCATCGGGACGTGCCCGTCGCCTCGCCCCCTCTCCGCCGGCCCGCCCGGAGTCGACCGGGCGGACCAACGGTGACGAATCTCGGATCGGCACGAGATCAGCTCGCCCGATCCGAGGCAGCCAGCTGCTCCACCACCTCGTCGACGGTCGCCGATCCGCTCAGGAGCTGCTGGGAAAGCCTTCCCATCAGGTCCAGGGTCTTCGAGGACAACGCGACGTGCAGGGCCGGCTTACCCTCCTTGAGCTGCGACACGATCGTGCCGACGGCCACGGGGCCCTGCGACACGTCGATCGTGGTGTCGGAGGCGATCGCGCCGGCGTCGGCGTAGAAGGAGGTCAGGGCGTCGGTCGTGGTCAGCGACCGCACCATGTCGGCGGCCACCTTCGGGTCCTTCGCCCCCTTCGCGACCGCGTAGCCGATGCCGCCGTCGTACGCGAGGCTCGGGGTGGTCCCGTCGGTGACGACCGGGGACGACATGACGCCGACCTTGTCGTCGCCCAGGAACTCGCTGAAGTCCTTCCAGTGCCCGATGTCCGACATCAGCCCGATGATGTGGGCGGCCTTGCCGGAGTTGAAGATCGTGAAGGCGTCGTTGAACATCGCGGTCGAGTTGCCGCCCTTGTTGTTCAGCCCCGAGTCGCCGGCGTCCTTCCACAGCTTGAAGATCTGCTTCACGTGGGGAGAGTCCCAGGCGCGCTTACCGGCGATCCAGTCGTCGTACTCCTGCGCCGTCAGGATGCCCGAGCCGAGGCCCGACATGAAGAACTGGATGCCGGCGCCCTCCTTGTTGCCGAGCGCGAAGCAGTCGGCCCCGGTCTTCTGCTTGATGGTGCCGCAGTCGTCGACGAACTCCTTCCACGTCGTGGCGGGGCTCGCCGGGTCGAGGCCGGCCTTCTCGTACAGCGTCTTGTTGTAGTAGATCGGGTGGCCCTGCAACGTCACCGGCGCGCCGTAGATCTTGCCGTCCTTGCTGAACGCGTCCCAGCCCGCCAGGCGCTCCTTGTCCTCGGCCACGTACTGGTCGAGGGGGAGGAGCGAGTCCACGCGGTCGCGGATCTGGCCGCCTCCGTTGAAGAGCATGACGTCCGGTCCCGTGCCGGCCTGGATGGCCGCGCCCAGCAGGGTGTAGTACTGGTCGAACGGCTGGGCCACGAATTCGACCGTGACGCCGGGATGCTTCTTGGCGAAATCGTCCTTCGCCTTCTTGATATAGGAGGCCGCGGCCGCGTCACCGGACTTCCAGTCCCAGACCACGAGCTTCGTGGCCTTGGCGGAATCGCTCGGCGACGACGCGGGCGGGGTGGCGCTCCCGCAGCCCGCTAAGGCCAGGCCGGCGACCAGGGCGACCGACCACAATGTTCGCTGCTTCATTGATGTTCACTTTCCAGAGGACGGCCGGCTCGCCCGGCCGCGGTTTGAGGCGAAACGTAATTCGTATGACGTCTGACGTCAATATGTGTGACATATACTGATGTCGAAATGTGGCGCCGCCCGGGGCACCGGAGGAGATATGACGACATCGCAGGAGTCGCCGCCGAGCGTCGCGTCCCCACCGGCCTGGGTACGACGGCCGGCGAACCTCGCCAGGGCGGTGACGGCCGAGCTGGTGGAGCGCATCGTCCGGGGAGTGCACCCCCCGGGTACGCCGCTGCCCGCCGAGCCCGCGCTCTGCGACGCCTTCTCGGTGAGCAGGACCGTCGTCCGCGAGGCGGTGAAGATCCTTCAGGAGAAGGGGCTGGTGCAGGTCCGCCAGGGCAGCGGCACCATCGTCACCCCGCCGACGATGTGGGACATGCTCGACGAGCTCGTCCTCGCGGCGACCATCGCCGAGGACGAGAGCCTGGCGATCCTCGACGACCTCGTCGTCACCCGGCGCGTGCTGGAGTCCGACATGGCGAACTTCGCCGCCCGCCTCGCGGACCAGGACACCGTCGACCGGTTGTGCGCGCTGGTGGACCGGATGGACGAGCTCGTGGACGATCATGTCACGTACGCCGACCACGACCGCGCCTTCCATGACGTGATCATGCAGGCGTCCGGGAACCGTATCGCCCGTGGCGTGGTGCGGGCCCTGGAGAGCCAGGTCATCAACACCGCCCGCTACATGGGCCAGCCCCAGCGGGCCCTGTGCGTGGCGTCCAACCTCGGCCATCGCCGCATCTACGAGCGCATCGCCGCCCACGACCCCGGCGGCGCCGCCGAGGCGATGTTCAAGCACATCACCGACGCCTGGCTCGTCCGTCGCGGCGGGCCGGACGAGCCCGTGCGCCTGGAGCGCTGAGCGCGAACCCCGCTCGATCGGCGCGCGGCGTCTGTTGACTTCACTCCGATCCGATGAATCCGCCAGGCTCGGCCCGATGGGCATGCCTGCGAACCAAGTGGAAGAAGGCGTTTCATGAAACTGTTTCGGGTGGGGCCGCCGGGTCAGGAGCGGCCCTGTGTCATGGGGCCCGACGGCAGGGTGCTGGACCTGTCGGGACTGACGGCCGACATCGACGGCGCGTTCCTCGCCGGGGGAGGCGTCGAGCGGGTACGCTCCGCCCTCGCCGAGGGTGGCCTGCCCGAGGCCGGACCGTACGAGCGGATCGGCGCTCCGGTGGCCAGGCCGGGGAAGATCATCTGTATCGGGCTGAACTACTCCGACCACGCGGAGGAGACCGGCGCCGCCATCCCCGCCGAGCCGGTGGTCTTCATGAAGGCGTCCAACACGGTCGTCGGCCCCGAGGACGAGGTCCTGGTGCCGCGCGGCAGCGTGAAGACCGACTACGAGGTGGAGCTGGCGGTGGTCCTCGGTGGCACGGCCCGCTATCTGTCCTCCCCGCAGGAGGCGGCGGGCGTGATCGCCGGATACGCGATCGCCAACGACGTCTCCGAGCGGGAGTTCCAGAACGAACGCGGTGGCCAGTGGGACAAGGGCAAGTCGTGCGAGACGTTCAACCCGCTGGGCCCGTGGCTGGTCACGCCGGACGAGGTGGGTGATCCGCAGGCTCTCGGCCTGCGCCTGTGGGTCAACGGGCGACTCCGCCAGAACGGCAGCACCAAGAACCAGATCTTCGGCGTCCATCACGTGATCTGGTACCTCAGCCAGTTCATGGTCCTGGAGCCGGGCGACGTGGTGAACACCGGCACCCCCGCCGGGGTCGCCCTCGGCATCGGCCCGGAGGCGTACCTGCGCGCGGACGACGTGGTCGAGCTCGAGATCGACGGCCTCGGCCGCCAGCGTCAGCGGATGGGGCAGGCGTGAGAGCGGAGGAAACGCTCCCCGAGCGCGCGGAGGCGCGTGGGAGAGGGCCGGCACGGAAGTGCTCCCGGTGAGGTCGGCGGTTACGGACGCGTGTTTTCCCGCGTAGGGCTGTCGGGGAGGTCCGAGGGATCGGCGGAGGGAGCCGGGCAGGGCAGGCCCAGGGTGGTGATGCGCCGCACCAGGGCGTCGCGCCGCACCTGGACCTGCCGGCCGCCGTCGTAACCGGCCAGGGTGGCGGCGTGAACCTCGGCGATGACGTGGGAGTGCGGGACGTTGAGCACCGCGGCGGCCGTGGCGACGCTCACCAGGGGCTCGTCGGGCAGCATCGCCAGCCGTTCGGCGATTATGCGCTCGCGGAACTCGGCGGCGAACCACACGGTGGCGTCTCCGATGCCGAGATGGAGGACGAGGCCTTCACGTTCCAGGTGGAGCAGGAGGTCGTCGATGTCGCCTGGCGTGCTCATTCGGCGCTTTCCCTCGTATCGGTGGTGTCGTCGGGGTGGGGGACGCCCGGCACCGCGTTCCGGTGACGACGTCCCCCGGGCCGCTCCGGACAAGTGGGTTCGTCCGGGGCGGCCTCCCCGTCCCGGCCTTGCGCGGCCGGGGTGTCCGGGCGATGGCCTTCGCCGGGACGGCGGACCGTCCCGGCGAAGGTGTGAGACCGGCTGGATCAGTTGCGCAGGGTCCATTTCTGGCTGGTCGTGCCGGTGCAGGACCACAGCTGGACCTTGGTCCCGTTGGCGGTCCCGAAGTTGGTCGCCTCCATGCACTTGCCGGACTGCACGCCGGTGATGCTGCCGTCGGCGTTGACGTTCCACTGCTGGTTGGTCCCGCCGTTGCAGTCCCAGATGATCACCTGGGTGCCGTTGGCGGTGCCCTGCCCGTTGGCGTCCAGGCACTTGTTGCCGTACACCTGCAGCTGCTTGGAGGGGGTGTGGGTGAAGCGCTGGTTGGTGCCGGTGCCGCAGTCCCACAGCTGGGCTTGGGTGCCGTTGGTGGTGGTCGAGTTGGGGATGTCCAGGCAGCGGTTCGACTGGACGCCGACGAGCTGCACCCCCTGCGGGGGGGTGCTTCCCTGGGGCCCGGCGGCCGCCATCACGGCCTGGGCGCCCGAGGGCCAGTTGCCGTTGGTGACCGTGACGTTGTTGTTGACGACGTTGCCGCGGTCGCCGTTGGTCACGTTGGTGCTGCCGTTGGTCGACCAGTTGCCGGTGACGGTGAAGTTGCCCATGTTCTCGGCGTACCAGTAGTTGGCGGTGGCCCAGGTGCCGGTGGAGGAGAAGACGTTGTTGCGGGCGGTGTAGTACCGCGAGCCCTCGTCGAAGTAGACGCCGAAGTAGCCGTTGGTCCGCAGGCAGTAGTTGTCGCTGATCAGCCCGCCCTGGTTCGCCGACAGCGTGTAGATGCATCCGCCGTCGTTCATCTGCTGCATGACGTCGTGCACGTAGTTGCCGGAGAGCCGGTTGTTGGACGCGGTGGTGGGCGTGGTGTAGCGCGGCTGGTAGTTGTACAGGCCGCGGCCGGCGTAGTGCTCGCTGCCGCCGGCGTCGTTGGCGCCCCAGCCGTACCCGATCGACATGCCGGTGTAGGGCATGTTGTAGACCTCGTTGTTGGTGACGGCGGAGGTGCTGACGTAGGTGGTCAGGACCGAGACGATGCCCCGGTACTCGACGCCGAGGTCATGGATGCGGTTGTTGCTGACGGTGACGTTCCGGTTGACCATCCGCTGGTCACCGGGGTGGTGGGCGTCGGCGCGCACGCCGCCGACCACGATGCCGCCGGCCGAGCTGCGGGCGATCTCGGAGCGGGTGACGGTGATGTTGCTCGCGCCCAGGCCGACACCGCTGGCGTGGGCGTTGGCGTCGTTGCCGATGCCGATGGCCGTCTGGCCCAGGTTGAAGAACTGCGAGTCGCTGAAGGTGATGTTGTTGGCGGCCGACACCTGCACGGCGGCGGGCATCTGGTACCAGTTCGGCCGGGTGGCCTCGAACTGCGGGCAGCCGTTGTGGCAGGAGGTGAAGGCGGGCCAGCTCCAGTTGCCGGCCATGTAGACGCCGGTCTGCTGGTCGACGTAGCCCTGGTTGCCGCTCGGCGCCATCCAGGTCGTGCCGGTGAACGTGATGCCGGTGAAGGCGATGTGGTGCGCGGGCGCGTCGTAGGTGCCGCCGACGTTGACCAGTGACTGCAGCTGCGGCAGCTCGACGCTGACGGTGCTCATGTTCTGCCCGGACAGCGGGATGTAGGACAGCGTCCCCGTCCAGGGGTCGAGGTACCACTCGCCCGGCGCGTCGAGGAACTCGTAGGCGTTGGACAGGTAGAGCGGTCCCGCCCGGTGCGGGCTGGTGAAGGTGTCGTACCCGAAGTTGTTGTTGCTCCAGCCGGGCTGCTGCATCGAGATGAAGTTGCCGGTGATGTTCTGCACCGACACGTACCGGTCGGTGAACGAGTTGACGGCCTCCATCTGCACCCGGCTCTTGTTGGCGAGGTTGTTCAGATAGCCCAGGGCGCCATTGGTGAAGGACAGGCCGTTGCTGTTCGCGGTGAAGTCCGCCCGGTTCACCTGGGTGCGGGCGCGGGTGGCGATGGCGCCGTTGACGTAGAGCTGCCGGGTGTCGACCCCGGTGCCGACGTTGGCCCGCCAGATGTTCTTCCCGGAGTCGGCGAGGGTCCAGCCGGTGACCGCCCTGGCGCCGCTGATGACGGGACGGGCGCCCGCGGCGGCCTGCCACTTGACGGTGTAGCCGTTGTTGCCGGAGTCGGCGGCGGTCAGCCGGAGCGGCGCGGAGAGCCGGTACGTCCCGGCGGCCAGCTCCACGACGATGTCACCGGACATCGCGCCGGTGAGCGCCCGCACCGCGGTCTGCGCGGCGGGCAACGAGCACGGCTGGGCCGTGGAGCAGCTGGTGCCGGTACCGGAGGGGGAGGCGTAGAGGGTTGTGGTGGCCGCTGAGGCGGGGGAGACCGGCGCCACCAGGGCGGCCGCGGCGGTCAGCCCGAGCGCGGTGGCTCCGGCCAACGCCAGTCTCCGCATCGCGGAGTACGAGAATTCGAACACAGGATTTCCTTATGTGGGGGGTGGGGGAGCGGCCGACGGAACATCCCATCGGAGCCGGCCCGGCGGGTACGGCTCCGGTCCTCGCGCCGCCCGGGGCGCGGCCGTCCGGGTGCGGACGGCGCGTTGCCCCCCGGGGGCGGGCAGGCGGTGAAAGTACCCCTGCAGTGGAAGGGGATCCCTCGCCGGGGCGGTGCCTTCCCCGGCGAGGGATCCTGAAGGTGTCTCAGAGGTCCGGAAAAGGGATCAGGTTCGGGTCCAGCGCTGGTTGCTTCCGCCGTTGCAGTCCCAGATGGCGAGCCTGGTGCCGTTGGCGGTGGCGCTGTTGGGCACGTCCAGGCACTTGTTCGCGCCGATGGCGGTGATGGTGCCGTCGGAGTTGAGGCGCCACTTCTGGTTGTTCTGGCCGTTGCAGTCCCAGATCTGGACCAGGGCGCCGTTGGCGGTGCTCTGGTTGGCCACGTCCAGGCACTTGTTGCCGTAGACCCGCAGCTCGTTCGCGGCGGTCGAGGTCCACTGCTGGTTGCTCTGGCCGTTGCAGTCCCAGAGGTTGACCGCGGCGCCGTTGGCCTGCGAGACGCCGCTCACGTCGAGGCACCTGCCCGAGCCCACACCCCGGATTCCCCCGGCCGTTCCCGGCGTCGGAGTCACCGTCGGAGTCGGAGACGGAGTGGGGTCGGGGTCGCTCCCGAACTGCGAGAAGAACCTCCACACCTCCCCCTTGGTCCAGGTGGTGATGCCGCTCTCGGCGTAGGTCCCGTCGACGGGGCCGGGCATGTGACCGTTGTCGAAGGCGGCCCACACGACCGGGTACCCGGCACGGCACCCCGAGTAGGTGGTGGTGATGTGCGTCCTGCTGCCCGAACCCGGCTCCGGCGGGTTCTGGGGGGTGCAGCCGTTGTTGCGGACGAACCTGTCGCGCAGCGACCGTCCCTGGGAGATGTTGAGGACGTTGTCACCGATGCCGTGCAGTCCCATGTACGCGATGGGCTCGTTGCCGCCGCTACACCCGCTGAGCTGCGCGCCGGCGTAGACCGCGACCGCGCGGAAGACCGTCGCCCTGCTGCACGCGAGCGAGTAGCTCATCCCGCCGCCGTAGCTGAAGCCCATGGCGAAGCGCTGCGTGGTGTCGACGCACAGGGAGGCGTCGAGCAGCCTGTTCAGGTCGTCGACGAGGGTGATGTCCTCGTTGTTGGAGTTGGCCCAGCCGTTGCCGATGCCCTGGGGCGCGACGAAGATCCCGTTGTTGTTCGACATCTGCCGCATGCCGTAGAAGGACCAGGGGTACCCGCTGGTGCCGCCCGAGTCGATCTCGTTCATCGTGCCGCCACGCCAGTGGAACCCGAAGAACACGCGGTAGGGCGTGTTGTTGTTGTAGTTGTCGGGGAGCCTCAGGATGTAGGAGCGCGTCTTGCCGCCGCTCTGGATCGTGCGCGTGCCGCTCGTCAGCGCCGGGGCCTTGCCGCACCCGGCGGTCGGCGCGAGGGCGGCGGTGCCCGTGGACGACGTGGTCGCGCCGGCGCTGTTGCTCAGCGCCGCGTGACCCGTGGACAGGACGAGAAGCGCCGCGGCCGCGATCGCCCCGAAGAGGGATCTGTGCTTCAGCATCACGTCACTCCTCCTGCGGTTCGGACATCGACACGTTTGGATGGGGACGCCACTTGGTTCTCCTTCGTTGGGGGGTGAGAGCCTCAGCCGGCAGGCATGGTGGCTCGACGCCGTTTCGTTGGTTCCCGCGCCGAACATCACACCCAGCCGGTTCTTGCCGGTGTCGCCGAACGGCCGCGTCCCGGAGGGACTGCGTGAGCCCGAGGCGGTCAGGCCACGACAGCCGCGGAGTGCCCCGCTCCAGATGCGGTCCAGCCGAGGAGGAGACCCCCGACAGGAGGCATCCCGGAGACTTAGCTACTAATTACGTTCCTCACGCTGAGGCGCGTCAAGACCTTAAGCCCACTTATTTCCGACTCATCACAAGAGGGCCTTTGCCGGAGTGGGAACCCTTCCGCATATAAGTGCAGCTAGACGGCTTTCCCTTTCCTCCCCATCGATGGGCGGACTCGGAAGCACGCCAGATGTGTAGCATTCAATGCCGCACAATCGGTAAGGATTGGTGCTGGTCCGGCCGTCAGTTGGCCGTACTCTTGGGGAGGTGGTGGCAGGGAGGGGAGCGGCAGCGTGATCGATACTCCGCGCGCGGAAGGCGCGTACCGGCCGGGCTACGAGGTGGCCGCGGAGCAGGTGCTGGAGTTGATCAGCCGGTTGCGCCTGCGGCCCGGCGACCGCATGCCCACCGAGAACGAGCTGGCCCGGCAACTGGGCACGAGCCGGACCGTCGTGCGCGAGGCGGTGAAGATACTCTCGGCGCTCGGCCGGGTACGCGCCCAGAAGGGGCGCGGCCTCTACGTGGCCGACGACGAGGGGATGCTCGGCACCGGCCGCTGGGCGTCCTTCTTCCTGCCCACCGACCTGGACCACGTCTACATGCTCTTCGAGTTCCGCCGGGCCCAGGAGATGGAGACCAGCCGGCCGGCCGCCCGTCGCGCGACCCCGGCGGAGCTGGGAGACATCGAGAAGTCGGCCGGGGTGTGCCGCCACGGATTCGACAACGGGCGCGAGGATCTGTTCATCGAGGGCGACGACGCCTTCCACGCCGCCATCGCGACGGCCTCGCACAACATGTTCCTCCAGATAGCGGTGCGGGAGGTCCGCCGGCTGCAGGCCCAGTCCAACCTCATCGGGCTGCGCGGCTCGATAGGCGGGCACGCGGCCAAGGCCGTCGAGGAACACGAGGCCATCTACCAGGCCATCCGCGCCGGCGATCCGGAAGCGGCGGCCCAGGCCGCGGCGACGCACATCGACAACACGCTGGACGGCTACCGCAGGGAGATCCAGCAGCGCATCTTCTCGCCGACCGGTTGATTCCCCGTGAGCGGATTGCGCGGGTAGTGAGGGCGCGGCGCCGCCAGGACACGCCCGACGCCGTCGCGCCGGTCGCCCGCGGTGGCCGGCATGAGCCCCGCGTGCGCCGACAACGCTCTGCTCGGGAGGGGAGAGCGAGGGGCCGCCCGACCGCCGCAGGACGGTCGCGGGTGAAAGTTTCACCGCGTCGCGCTCCCGGGAGGAGCGAACGCCCTTGGGCGAAAGCAGATAGGACCCGGTCGTCGAACAAACGCCCGGAATGCAGGACCCACCGATTCTTGACAGGCATTCCTTGCTTCGTGTCTACTCTGCCGCACCATTCACAGCCAAGCCCCACCGGGCAGAGGACACGTCTTAATGAACCTATGTGAGCGCTGACAAAGACACTCGACTCGAGCGTCCCGCCCCAGACGCTCTGTCCAGGCCGTTTGACGGAGGAATGTGAGCGTTACCGTCACCAGCTCTCCTCGCACAGGACATCCTGAAGGACTCACGCGGATCAACCGCCATCGATGCCGGGACGCCGATGAGGTGGGCCCGGTGATCGCGGTCGATCCGGAGCCGGTCCGCGCGAGCTTCCCGCGGAACGACTCCAGATCGACCGGGTGAGGAACCCGCCCAGGGCGCCGACCGTCCCACGGGTGGGACTGTCGAAGACACACGACTTGCCCAACCGGCCCAGCTCCCAGCGCGCCTCGTCCAGGTCCAGCATCCGGGCTTCGTTGATCCGTAACCCGACATCGGTGACCAGCCGGGCGACGGCGTGGTTGCGGCCGGCCGGGGCGAACTTGCGGCAGCTCAGCAGCTCTTCGCGCCACCCCGCGAACAGCTGCTCGATCTCCTCGGCGGTCGGCGGGACGTACTCCGCCGCCAGGGCCATGACCGAAGGGCTGAACGGCCGTCTCAAGGGCCACGACCTCGACCTCGGCGATCCGATGAACCGGCTCGCCCACGGCCGCGTCGCCCAGGCCATCCTGGTCGCATTGCTCGTCACCGTCGCCAACGACCACTTCCTCGACCAGTGGCGCCACATCCACCAACCCCCGGACGCGCCCGACACATCCGCCGACATCTTCGAGAGCCCAGCAGAGCGCCTCGACCGCTCGCCGCTCACGGGCCGAAACAGGCCACCACCCGCCCCATGACCCGCACTTCAGATCACCTTGTCGCAACACCCGGCCCGGAGCCGGCATCACCATGCCCGGCGACGTGAACTCCGGCCTCCACCAGCGCCCTGCCATCACCCGGGCCTTCCCGGACCCCTGCTCCGCGGCTCCCAAACCAGGACGACCCCAACTCGGAAACCCCTGAAACGACAAGATCCCGCCTGATCGCGATGATCAGACGGGATCCCGTCAACCTCAGTCCAGCCGTTTCAAGAACGGCCCCTGGTGGGGCGTTCACGAGTGGCTTTGACCTGCTGACCGACAAAGGGATCATCGATTGCTTCCCGGAATGAAGGTGATCGTTTCCCGGCGGTCAAGGGAGGCCGCGAGCTGTTACGGTTGCTCACCGTGTCGTATCCGGACCCCCTTCTCGACCTCATCCACCGCACCCAGCGACCACCGAGCCGCTGACATGGCCGTTCGACTCGCCTTCTCCCGCACCGATCACTTCGAGGTGGTGAAGCAGGAGTCCGGCGAAGCGCTCTCAGCGGGCGGCGTGGCGTCGGCGAGTTCCTCAGCGTGCGCGACGATGGCGTGGGGCTGGACCCGCGCGGCGCCGAGCGGCTGTTCGCCCGGCACGTCGGCGAACCTCACACCGGGAGTCCCGGCATCGGTCCAGCTCTGGTGGGCGAGGTGACGGACGCGCACGGCGGCACGATCGATGTGGACGGGCGGCCGGGAGCCGGAGCGAGCTTCACCGCCCTTCTCCTGCGGGCCGCGCCGGACGACCGCGCCCGGTGCCTGTCCCGGGTCTTTGCCGCGGCTCCACTCTCGCGCGCCGGGTGAGCCGGTTGAGCGCATCACGTCGACGCAGAGAGCGATACCTGCCTTACGACCCCGTAGCCTCGGGACACCGGGCCGAGCGTCCTCGCCCTAAACTCGGACAGGTTTTACGACACACGTCGCGGCACATGCCCGATCGCGCGGTAACGGCGGAGGAAATCTCTGTGGGAATAGATTTGTCCACCTCGGCGGTTCGGTTGAACACACCCTCGATGCGTCTCATCCAAGCCGATCCCGAGCAGCGGGAACTCGCCTCACTGTGGCTTTTCAGTCCCCCCGACGACAAGCCGTTGTCCGACCTCGATCGCAGACTGCTGGCCACGCTTCCCGAAGAGTTCCGTACCACCGGCCCGTTCCCGGACCGCTCCTACGAACAGGCCGAATATCTCCTCGACCCGGCGGACTACAGAAAGGTGAACAGCTGGCCCGAGCGGGAACGGTCACTGCCGTACCGGATCATCCAGGGGGACCGGCGCTTCGCCGATCATGAAGATCTGGAAGCTCCCTGGCGGTGCTCCACGACGTCCTTCCTCGCTGAAGCCGCAGCCACGATTGACGCGCTCGATGTAGCGGCTGTCCGTCAGGAATTCTCCGTCGTCGAAATGAGAAATCTTGGCGTCTACAAGGTGCACGAGATCGAACCTGACGACGAGGTGTTCGATCGGGTGCTGGACCGGCTGCGGCTGCTTGCTCACTACTACCACCAGCTCGTAGCGCTCGACTTGGACCTCATCATCGCAACTGTGTGACGGGGAAGGGCAGCGGCAAGGTGCGGATGCTGGTCGCCGCCAGCATTGAGCGCTCCCCCTACCGGGTGGGAACGGCTGCTGCCCCCGCATAACCCTTGATCAGGAGGAGGCCCGATTCCACAAGCCGGAGTCGGGCCTCCTCGATGTGAGCAGAATGCTCACATCTCTGGTAACCCGCTCAAGAACTCAGGCCTGGAGGGGAGGTCGAGGAACTCCCGGAGATCGGCAGCCAGGTTGCGCAGTTGCTCTCCGGCTTCCAAGAGCGTGGTGACCGATGCCTGCCACCCGGCGTCCATGGGTGCTCACGACCGGAGTTGCCACTGCAGCGCGACATGCCCGCCAGAGTGGAACGTCGCCGTGACCGCGAACTGGTCGACGCTCCAGGTGCGTTCTCCCTCCCACCCTCGAAAGTCGGCCACCAGCTCGTCCAGGAACTCGGTGAGAGGCCGATCCCACACCAGTTGAGCCACACAGTCGAGATGAACGTCGAGCCCATCGGCGCAAAGATCCAGCGAGAACTCCACCCCGGACGGCTCCGGCGCATGGAGGTTGCTGAACCGGACAATCGCGCTTCGGTCGTACTGACAGCGGACGATCACACTTTGGGGGGCACGGTAGAGGACCCGCCATCAGGCGGCAGCCATCCTCCTCGTTTTAATTGACGCGCTGTATAGCATTACCGATTCACGCACACCGGGACGGATCCTGGCCTTGGCGATCGAAATTCTCTTGAGAGACCATCACGTCAACCCAGTCGCCCTTCTTCTCGTCGTACTGCTGAATGAGAACCATGCCCGGCTTGAGATTTTCAATATCGTCACCGGTGAAGTAGACATGAGCAATACTGAAAGTGTGGTCACGGTTACCTCCGAATGCGTGATACTCGACCCCCGGCACCATGGCAAACGATTCCGGCTCCACCGTCCAGCCATCGGCGGGTTCATCGATCCGGAACGAAGCACTTTGCCCATCGAGAGAAGGCGCGTTGAAATGCGCGTCATCAACCGTCACGGTGGATGATGATGAGATATTTATGGAGACAGGGCTTCCAACCGATCCGCCGCCAGGCGATGTACTCACAGGCTCCTCATAGTGGTACACCTTCACACCGTCAGGAGTCGCACCCTCACACCACGCCAGGACGATCACCGGATGGCCTTCCGAATCAACACTCAACCCGGTGAGGCCGCCTATAACAGGTGTACATCCGGAAACTCCCACGACAACCGAGACCGCAAGCACAACACCAAGCCATCGCCGCATATCCAAAGGATAAGAGGCCACGTCCCACGCCGTAGATCCGTGATCTTATCGGGGCCTGGCCGTTCGCAGTTCGCAACGCTCCCACCGATAACCCACGTAAAGGTCCAGTGATCACCTGCGCGTCTTTTCCGCCACCCTGATCACCTCGGGGCCTGAGTACCCCCGCCGGAGACATGCTTTGACCTTCGCCGTCTGCGTCGCCGTACGGCTGCCGCGTCGCCGTATCCCGTCCGGCCCGCTGATCTTTTCCCCGTCTCTGCCTGGCGTCCGATGTGCGGTGGGCCGGTCGGGCGGGACCGGCCCGGAGAGGCCGCACGCCCGCCCGGGTCCGGCCCGACCGCCCGCCGCCCAGCCGGCGGCGACTTGATGACGTAGGGAAGGTTTGAACCATGCAGCTTTGTAGACGCTTGTGTTGTCCCGGGAGATGCTTGACACCTCTGTCCCAGGACATGTTTGACAGGTGCCGTTATCGGCCGATCTTTCGTGCGTCGTTTGCGGGCGTCGCGCGTCGGTGTCTTCATCGGCGCCTCCCAGCCCTCTACGGTTACGTTTTTGCGATCACTGTGCGACTCCTTATGGTCGGGGTGTTCACGAACGCGGTTGGACAGCGAAGATGACACCCTGACGTAGATCGCTCCGATTCGGAAGCCCCTGAAACGACAAGATCCCGCCTGATCGCGATGATCGGACGGGATCCCGTCACCTTCAGTCCAGCCGTTTCAAGAACGGCCCTAGGTAGAGATGAGGGGATTCGAACCCCTGACCCCCTTCGATGCGAACCCCGGTGGGGCGTCCCGCTTCCGGTCATCGGATGCCGTCAGGTGCTGTGACGATGACGTCCGTTGATCGACGGTGCGCCCTCGTGTCAGCGGATTCGCTGACTTTTCGCTGACGCCCCCAGCCGCCCACAGGCCGGTATGGCCATGACCGCCGGAGGGCACCTTCCGCAGACCGACCGCGGCACCGGCCCGAATGTGTCGGCCTCGCACGTCATGATCGGCATTCACATGTCCCGTACGTTTCTCAAGGAGTGCCATGGCTGCTACCGACGATGTCAGATGGTGGGGCGTCAACGACTGGACGGACCTCGACCTGGTCCGCGCCGAGCTCGCCACGGGTGCCGATCCGAACTCCGGCGTGCCCGTCTTCGAAAAGCCGCTGCACGCCGCGGCTGATCGCGGCTCGCCTGAAGTGGTCGCCGAGCTGGCCACGCGCGTCGATGACGTCGACGCGGAAAGTCGAGGCCGCACCGCCCTGTGGATGGCCGTCTTCGAAGGCCGCACGGACAACGCCCGAGCCCTCGTCTCCGCCGGGGCGGACCCGTGGCGCCCCATGATGGCAGGCTGGTCCCCCGGCCGCCTCAGCCTGGCCGGCCCCACTCCCGACCTCTTCCCCCTCCCCTCACCGGATGCCGGTCTGTCCGAAGCCGAGGCAGCCGCCGTGGCCGAAGCCGGGCGTCTGATCCCCGCGCTGGGAGACCTCTACTACGACGGCCTGAGCCTGGCCTGCGTGGCCGACGTCAGCGCGACCGAGGCGACAGCGCGACTGGAAGCCGCACCTGCCGACGACGTGGACATCGATGCGCTTTACGAGGCCTGGTGGAACACCCCGGACGCCGATCTGATCATCGGCATCACGGACGTGCCGGGCGGCTGCGTCATCACCCAACCCTGGGGAAACACCGCGTCCACTCCCGGCGTCATCAAGCGCGTCTCACCGGGCACGGTCTGCTACAGCATGTACGCCAATCCCAAGGGCGGCAGTAGCGGAGACGTCGCCCGAGACGGCGCCGTCATCACGGCCTGGGAACCGTGCGTTGCCTACACCGTTCCCACTGACGCTCTTGCCGAGGAGATCCTCGCCGCCTATCTCTACCGCGGCCACCCCGTGGCGTTCTGCTGCGCCGGCACAGATCTGCGCCTGGCCCACGCCGGGCCGATCATCGGCTCGTCCGCCACGTGGCTCAGGCTGCCCAAACAAGACTGGTGGACCTGACCTGCGGAAATGGCGAAAGGCTCGGCTCCATGAGCTGGAACCGAGCCTGGGTGGGGTGTTCACGAGTGATCGTGACCTGCCGATGAACCAGGGGATCATTGATCGCCTCCCAGACTGAAGATGATCGTTTCCCTGGCCAGTTGTGCGTTCAAGGCCTAGGTGGGCGCCAGGAGGGGTCGCCGATGCGCGAGTGCCGCGCCTGGAACCAGTCGGCGGCGATGTCGGTTTCCGTGATGCGCCCGATCAGCGCCAAGGTCGAGCTGATGCTCTCTGGACCCTCCACGAGATTGTCGAGGACACCGTCATCGGTGATCTGGAAGCGCAGCCCGTCCATCAGATGGTCGAGCGCCTGCGGATCGTCACCGAACCTTCGATCAGGCCAGCCGGGATCGAAGGAGACGATCATGCGCCCATCGCGGACGTACTTGAAGCGCTCCCTGCCATGGATGTTCATGCTGAAGCTGAGGGCCTGACGGCCGCCCTGGGTGACGGACATCAAAGACGCGTCATCGTCGAACAGTCCCGGAACGATCCCGATCCAGCCGTTGACCTCGGCCACCCAGCGGGAGCCGTCGTCGAGGTGGTGATCGAGGATCTCGCTCAGGTAGCAGGGGGTGCGGGTGTCGAGGTCCAGGTGGAAGGCTGGGGCGAGGGTGCCGAGGTCAGCCCCCTTGATCCACAGGGCGCAGAATCCCAGCGCCCACAAATCGCCCTCATCGAGCCCCTCGGTGAAGATCGTCGAGACCAGAAGGTCGTACAGGTAGGTCCGTGACTGCATGGCTGCCTTCCGAAGAGAAGGGACGTTCCGGAAGACGCCCCCTTCAGGGTCTTTACGCATAGGGCTTGCCTGGTGCACAAGAGGGGTTGAGAAGGTCGCTTCCCGGGGAGAAAGCGATCACTTCCCGCCCGCACAGGCCGGACGCTGCCCGTTCCAGGGTCAACAGGTCGCATCAGGCATGCGAACCGTCACGTAGGAATGTGGCTGCTCCAGCCACTCGCAGCTCAGCCGCGCCCCGGTGGTGTGGTCGATGACCGCGAGGAAGGCGGCTCTCCAGTGTCACCCAGTTGGTCACTCAGTTCTCCGCGGGTCGACTCCCCCGGTGTGCCACGAAGCTCCCGGCCCTGGAGCAGAGTGACGGCACGTCCCTCGTGACCGGTCATCCGCTGGTGCCTTCGCCTACCGGGCCGGAGTACCCGAGTTGCGAGGTCTCTGCCGGGACCACGATGTCGGCGACCTCGACCGGCCGACCGTCGGCGAGGTAGGCGCGCTGGATCGTCAGCACGATGGACCCTGACGAGATGCCGAGGCGCTTGGCCTCTCCCGGAAGAGCGGCACGCGCGCCGACATCCTCGACCCAGTCATCGACGATCACTCCGATTTCGGCCATCCGGTGCGTCACCCCGTGCCCGGCCAGCGGCCCGTCCTCGGGCATCGCCACGATCGTGCCTCTGGTCAGTTGCAACGGCTCGTAAGAATCCGACAGCATCCAGACCCGACCGTCGGACCGGAAGACGTACCGCGTGTGCATGACGTCATCCCCGTCGTCTTCGGGCTCGTCGAGAGCGAGCCGGGCGCGTACTTCCGGCGACGCGCGCACCGTGGCGGACTCGTACTCCCAGCTTCCGGCTCTCGCCTGCTCAAGCATGTCGGTGACGGAGACCATCTACCGCAAGCACCTCCGCCCGATGCTCTTGGAAAGGGCTGAAGCAATGGATCAGATCTTCGGAGACTAAACAGTCCATTCGGTTGATCATGCGGCTACCCGAAGGCCGCTTCCACGAACCGGGAGCGGCCTTCATCATGTGGTGACTGCAAAGGACAGAAGTCCTACGCGCGCAGGACACGCGGTTCATCTGACGTCGGCCGTCCCCCTACGGCCAGCACATCGGCCAACAGCCCCGGAAGTCCCACAGGCCGCAGAGTCTCTGTTGCCTCGGCTGCGACAAGCTCGGCCAGGGACCACCACCGATGATCAATGATTCCCTGCTGTTCATCCGGTTCCAGATGGTCACGGGTGATGGTCTGCGTACCGTACGCCCGCGCAAGGAAATAGCGTTCGTGCACATGCATGGGTTCGCCTCCCCATCGGACGTCCGCATCGAGGGTCCACAGGCATGGTCCCCACTCGACCTCCGTGAGTCCGGTCTCCTCCAGTAGTTCTCTGCGAGCGGCTTGCAGGAAGTCTTCGCCGTCCTTCAGCCCCCCACCCGGGGGCACCCAGAACACCTCCCGGACCGGAGACCCGGGAACGACGATGACGCCGTCGTACCTGTGCCGGATCATCAGAATCCGATCATGCTGGTCCAGCAGCAGGATCCGGGCACCTCGGCGGGTCCGCATCGTTGGCCCCCGTCTGGCATAGTCACTCAGTTGGTCACCCGGCAACGCAAAAGGCTACTCCCGATCTCTCGGAAGTGGCCTCTGACCTGGTGGGGAGTTCACGAGTGCGGTTGAGCTTGGAGAATGCGAGGCCTTGGAGATCGTTTCCCATCAGGGAAGTGATCGTTTCCCGCGGGGGCTGTGGCCGGAGATTGGAGAGGGGCCGGACTACCGCCAGCAGCCCGGCGAGCGTCGGCGTCCCTCACTCTGCTGGGAGTGCCCGTCGCAGCGGCTCGTCCGGCAGCGCCGTGCGGTCGGTACCGGTGGTGATGCCGAGGGCCTGAACGTCCGGCCCGGTCGAGCCCCCGTACGTGGCGATCTTGTATTCGACCGCCGTGAGAGAAAGGGTCAGCTCACGGATCCGGCGGCGGATGGTGTCGCGATGTTCGACCAGCGCATCGAGCCGCTCCGGCACCGTGTGCCCTCCCGCATCGACGAGCGAGATGTAGTGCTGCAGGTCACGCATCGGCATACCGGACAGCCGCATCCGAGTGAGGAACACCAGGCGCCGAACCGCTTCGGCGTCGTAGACGCGATGACCATTACCGTCGCGGGCCACCTCGACCAGCCCGGCCCGCTCGTAATAGCGCAGCGTGTGGGGCGAGATGCCGAGGAGGTCGGCAACCTCGGCGATCGTCATCGTCTCGGGCAGATCGGCCAGGTCGGCGAGGCGGTGGATCGCCTCGACCGACAGCGGACCGTCGTCCCCGAGCGTTTCGAGCGCCCTGGTCATCAGATCGTCGGTGGCCATGACCACGAGCCTAGATGGGCCGTACCGATGCAGAGACACCCTCGAAGTCGGCGCTGCGGGCGGTCTCGGCCCACTGCTCGGCCTCGTCCAGGCCTCGCCGGTAGGCACGCGAGATACGCTCGACCGCCTCGCGCCCGAGCGGCAGCCGCAACGGCACCTCGTCGCCGTGCGCGAGGGACACGATGATCTCGGCCGCCCGTGCCGGGTCACCTTCCTGGCGGCCGTCGGTCCCGGCCATGTCCGCACGGACGTTGGCGAGCAAGTCACGGTAGGTCGCGGACGGCTCGACGAACTCGAGCACGTCGCCCCCGTTGAAGCCAGTCCTGAACCGGCTGGGCTCGACGAGCATCACCCGGATCCCGAACGGCGCGACCTCCCCGGCCAGGGCCTCGGACCAGCCTTCGAGGGCGAACTTCGACGCGGAGTACGCCGACACGCCGGGGAACGACGTCCGCCCACCCTGGCTGCTCATCTGCACGATCGTCCCGGTGCCCCGCTCACGCATCGTGGGCAGCGCCGCCCGGACGAGCGCGGCGGGGCCGAACAGGTGCAGATCCATCAACTCGCGCAACTGCGCGTCGCTGACCTCCTCGACCGCTCCGACCACGGCCCGGCCCGCGTTGTTGACCAGCACATCGAGCTGACCGAAGCGGTCGAGGGTGTCGCGCACGAGGTCCGCGGCCGCGGCGATGTCCCGGGCATCGAACTTCGCGATCAGGCAGTCGTCCGGGTACTTGGCCTCCAGGTCGGCCACACTCTCGGGCCGGCGCACCGCCGCCACCACGTGGTCGCCCGCCGCGAGCGCCGACTCCGCCAGTGCGCGTCCGAACCCGCGGGACGCGCCAGTGATGATCCAGGTCTGTGTCGTCATGGCGGGGACGCTATGCGTTCGAGCGCGCTCGAACGCAAAACCGACGTGACCACCAAACGGAAGATCGTGACCGGAAGCGCAAAGGAACGTGGACCACGGCCGCGTCGCCCAGACGATCCTGGTCGCTCTGCTCGTCACCGTCGCCAACGACCACTTCCTGGACCAGTGGCGCCACGCCCACCAGCCCCCAGACGAGCCCAACGCATTCGCCGGGATTCCTGAGATCCCAGCGCACATCGACCGCACACCGCTCGCTGACCGGAGCAGGCCACCACCCGCCCCACAACGCGCAATACAGATCACCTTGCCGCAGCACCCAGCCTGGAGCCGGCATCGCCGTGCCCAGAAGCGCGAACGTGGACCTCGACCAGCGTCCTGACATCACCCGGGCCTTCCCGGACCCCTGCTCCGCGGCTCCCAAAACAGGACGGCCCCAACTCGGAAACCCCTGAAACGACAAGATCCCGCCTGATCGCGATGGTCAGACGGGATCCCGTCAACCTCAGTCCAGCCGTTTCAAGAACGGCCCCTTGTGGAGATGAGGGGATTCGAACCCCTGACCCCTTCGATGCGCACCCCGGTGGGCGTACCGCTTCCGGTCATCGGATGCCATTCGGTGCCGTCAGGTGCCACGACGATGACGTCCATTGGTCTCGGTTGCGCTCCCGTGTCAGCGGGTTCGCTGACTTTTCGCTGACTCCGACCAGCCGTCCGCCCTGGGGTGACCATGGCTACGAGAAGCCGCGTTTCCCGCGCCCGGCCCGAATTTGTCGGTCTTGTACGCCATGATCAGCGCTCGTATGCACCGAGCTCCCGACTCTCGACGAGAGCGTCATGACCGCTCCGTACAGGAGGCAAGCGTGAAGCTTCTTCTCACTTCCGGCGGCGTCAAGAACCCGAGCATCCACAGCGCGCTGGTCGACTTACTGGGCAAACCGATCGCCGACTCCAACGCCCTATGTATCCCCACCGCCGGCTACGGGCACCCCCAGGGCAATCCCGGCGGGGCATGGCGTTTCATCAGCGGTCAGTCCTCCACCCCCATGTGCGAGCTGGGTTGGAAGTCCCTGGGAGTGCTGGAACTCACCGCGCTGCCCAGCATCGACGAAGAACGCTGGATCTCGTGGGTCCGAGAGACAGACGTCCTGCTGGTGAACGGCGGCGACGCCCTGTACCTGTGCCACTGGATGCGGCAGTCAGGACTGGTGGATCTCCTGCCGTCGCTGCACGAGACGGTCTGGGTGGGACTGAGCGCCGGAAGCATGGTGATGACCCCCCGTATCGGAGAGCACTTCGTCGGTTGGCAGCCGCCTGCCGGGAGCGACAGCACACTGGGCATCGTCGACTTCTCGATCTTCCCGCACCTGGATCACGAGCTCCTGCCGGAGAACACCATGGCCCACGCGGAAAGATGGGCGGCCGGAATCCCAGGTCCGGCGTATGCGATCGACGACGAGACCGCCATCAGAGTGACCGAGGGCACCGTCGACGTCGTGTCCGAGGGGCACTGGAGGCTGTTCTCCTCCTGACACCAACAGGGCTCGCACGGCGGTCGCCGGCTTTTCACTGATCCCGGTCCGCGAAGGTCCCTCGGAGGCCGTACGCCCCCCGGAGGACGAAGCGACCTCATAACTTCTGAGCAGCAAAAAGGCCCGGTTCCATGATCTGGAATCGGGCCTTTCGTCTTGTGGAGATGAGGGGACTCGAACCCCTGACCCCTTCGATGCGAAGCAATTCGAACACATGTACCGATCATGTTCTCGCCCTCGCGACCTGCGCCCGACCGTCCGTCAACGTCCATCTACGTCTGTGATCGATCCTTACGGTTGTCACGCAGTTGGTCACTCAGAACCCAGCAAGAAGCGCCTCTTATGCTGCCCTTCGGCCTTGTCGGGGACAGCGGGGACAGCCTGTCCCCGGCAGTGTCCCCGATTCTTCATGGCGTTCTCCCTGGTCAACCCCCTTTGAAGGACAGCGGGGACAGCGGGGACAGCTCCAGGCGTAGTTGCCAGGCCTCCGGCTCACGGCGAACGCGCGAATGCCGTCCTGAAGAACTGGCGGATCCTGCGCAAACTCCGCTGCTGCCCGCTACGTGCAGGTCAACTCGTCAAAGCAATCTTCGTCCTGCAAGCTCGCGAGGTGCGGTGAAATACCTTCAGTATGGAAAGCTTCTCCCATGGCATCCGTTAAGCAGTTTCAAGTCACTTTCGACTGTGGGGAACCTGAACGCGTCGCTCGTTTCTGGTGCGAAGTGTTGGGGTATGTCGCACCGCCGGTACCTGAGGGATTTGCTACCTGGGACGACTTCAACCGCACGCTGCCGCCTGAGGATCAGGGTTCATGGGCCGCATGCGTTGATCCCTCAGGGGTGGGTCCGCGGTTGTTCTTCCAGCGCGTTCCCGAAGGCAAGGTCGTCAAGAATCGGCTGCACCTTTGTGTGCGGGTCGGCAGCGGGCTCGTGGGTGCGGAGCGTCTGGCGGCCCTTGAGGCCGAATGCGCGCGGCTGATCCCGCTCGGCGCGGTCCGCGTAGAGCTCCTGCTTGCCGATGGGGTAAACGAGTCGACCCTCGTGATGCAGGACATTGAGGGCAACGAGTTCTGTCTGGACTGAGAGGTCTAAGCCAGGCCGTGCCGTACCCGAACATTGGGTTCGACATAAACCGCGTGGTTCTGGTCGATGTCGACGTGGACGGCGGCGAGCGCTTCCGGGACATCCTGAAGGCCCGGGGCGTCGAAGGGAGGCCGGTCCATTTGCGCCATTCGTCCAGAGTCCCGGCGATGGTCATGGAACGTGGGCATACCTCGACGATCTCGCCGCCTGCGCACGATCCCTGCCACCGGCGACCCGCACACCACTTGAGCAGCAAAAAGGCCCGGTTCCACGTTTTGGAACCGGGCCTTTCGATCTTGTGGAGATGAGGGGATTCGAACCCCTGACCCCTTCGATGCGAACGAAGTGCGCTACCGGACTGCGCTACATCCCCAAGACGTGGACTAGATTAGCAAACTTCCGGGGGCGCTCGCGCCATCCGGAGCGCGGGTCAGTCGCCGACCGCTCGGCGGGGGGGCTCCGCGTACTGATCGAAGATCTCGTCGCGGAGCGCGGCCAGGTCGATGATCTCGGCCACGGGGCGCTGGGCCTCCAGCAGGGCGGCACGGTGGCGGGCGCGCTTGGCACGTTCCGCGCGGGCCTGGGCGATGGCTTCGCGCCGTTCGGCGTCGATCTGGACCGTGACCCTGAGAACGGCCATGTAGACGCCCAGGAGCACCACTGAGGGCGCCACGCCCCACCAGGGGATGACCTGGACGGCCGCCGTCACCACGGAGGCGAGCAGGAGCAGCACGCACCAGAGCGTGAGGCGCCTGCGCTTGGCCACCTGCTTGCCCCGGCGGCGGAGTTCCGCGCGGCGGCGCTCGGACGCGGCCCTGCCGGCGGCGGTCCTACCGGTTTTGCCGGCCTGGGGCGGGGCGGGCGGGGCCTCACCCCCGGTCCCGGACGCTGCCTGGGCACCCGGCGAGGCTTCCTCGGCACCGGGCGACGGAACGTCCCCTTCCGGGGAGAGCGAGGACTCGGGCAGGTCGGCGGAGGAGACGGGCAGGGGCTCGGTGAGGGTCTCGGCCGAGTCCTCGTCGATCGCCCGCTCGTCGTAGGCGTACGGCTCGATGTCCTTGTGGGTCTCGGCCAGGGTGTTGCGGTCGCGGTGCAGCCACATGGGCACCAGCACGCACAGCCACATGACGACAATGGCCAGGTAGAGAACGACACCGCTGCTCACGGCCACCTCCGGGCAGCATGAAGACGCGCATGGTCTCCCGGCGTCCTCAATCTGCTCATGTCACGCACCGTAAGACCGCGTGTCACTATTTGACGAGCATTCGATGCGGTGTGTCGCGAGATCTTCAAACCTCTTCGTGCGGAGTGCCACCGTGGGCGGCCGCCTCACGGGCCCGCCGCCACCGTACGAGCAACCCCCTCGGGGCGTCTTCGACCGTGAGTGCGTAACAGATGTGGTCGCGCCAGGCACCGTCGATGTGCAGGTGCCGACGCCTGATCCCTTCTTCCCTGAAACCAAGCTTTTCAACCACTCTGCGGCTCGCGTGGTTCTCTGGGCGGATATTGGCCTCGACGCGGTGCAGCCCGGTGGTGAAGAAGCAGTGGTCGACGGCCATGGCGACCGCGGTGGGGGTGATCCCTCGACCGGCCAGCGCGCCGTCCACCCAGTAGCCGATCTGGGCCGACCTGGCGGAGCCCCAGACGATGGCGCCCACGGTGAGCTGTCCGGCGAAGGCGCCCTCGTAGGTGACGACCCACGGCAGCGCGAGACCCTGCCTGGCCTCCCTGCGCAGGGTTCCGGCCATGGAGACGTAAGGGCCGAGACCGGTCTTGAAGAGGGGGGTCTCGGGATTGCTCGGCTCCCAGGGACGGAGCCAGTTCGCGTTGCGCAGCCGCGACTCCCGCCAGACGCGCACGTCCCGCAGCCGCAGCGGCCGAAGTCCTACCGGGCCTTCCGTAAGGGTCACCGGCCAGCCACGAAGTCGATCCACACCCTCATCATCTCCCGAAGAAGGCCCACGGTGCCATGGAAGCGGGGGAGGCGGATCAACGGGGGTGATCTCCTCCCCTGATCTGGTCCACGGCGTGCCTGAGCACGGGAGACAGCACGCCCATGCCGTCGCGCACCCCTCCCGAGGAACCCGGCAGGTTGACGATCAACGTGCCACCGGCCTGCCCGGCGAGCCCGCGGGAAAGGATGGAGGTGGGCACCTTGTCCCGGTTGACGTGACGGATGGCCTCGGCGATGCCGGGAACCTCCCTGTCGATCACCCGCCGGGTCATCTCCGGGGTGAGGTCCGCCGGGGTCAGGCCGGTGCCGCCGGTGGTGACGATCACGTCGTACCCCTCGGCGATCCCGGACCGCAGCGCCGCCTCGACCGGCTCGCCGTCGGGGACCACCTGCGGGCCGTCCACGTCGCACCCGGCCGCCGCCAGCAGCTCGGCCAGCAGCTTCCCGGAGGTGTCCTCGTACGTCCCGGCGGCGGCCCGGTTGGAGGCGGTGATCACCAGAGCTCTCATGGGATCATCCTCCCAGGGTCTTGGGGACCCGGTCTCTAAGGACCCGGCCTTTCACCGACCCGGTCTCCGGGGACCCGGCCTCCCATCGGCCTGGTCTCCCGAGGATTCGGCGTCGCCGTGACGGGATCCCCTCACCGGACCGGATATCCGGGGCCGGGATATCCCGGGGCGGGATGTCAGGGGCGGGTCCAGATCCCCGTCTTGCCGCCGGTCTTCTCCTCGACGCGGACATCGGTGATCACGGCCGCCGGGTCGACCGCCTTGACCATGTCGATCAGGGCGAGCGCCGCGACCGAGACCGCGGTCAGCGCCTCCATCTCGACGCCGGTACGGTCGGCGGTCTTGACCCGCGCCGTGATCTCCACGCCGTCGTCGGCCACGGTCAGCTCGACCTTGACCCCGTGCAGCGCGATGGGGTGGCAGAGCGGGATCAGGTCGGGGGTCCGCTTGGCGCCCATGATCCCGGCGATCCGCGCGGTGCCGATCGCGTCGCCCTTGGGGACCTCCCCCGACCGCAGCAGCGCCACGGCCTCGGCGGACAGCAGCACCCGGCCGGTGGCGGTCGCCGTACGGAGGGAGACGTCCTTGGCCGAGACGTCCACCATGCGCGCCGCGCCGGTCTCGTCGAGGTGGGTGAATCCGGCCGGTTCGCTCCGGTCCCGGTCGTTCACAGGGTTCACAGAATTCACAGGGGGATGACCTCCACGTCCGTACCCTCGGGAAGCTCGGTGACGTCCTCGGGCACCACGATCAGGGCGTTGGCCGCGGCCAGGGCGGCGAGCTGGTGGGAACCCTGCCCGCGCACCGGGCCGACCGTACCGCCGGGACCGAACACGCCGCGCAGGTAGGAGCGCCTGCCCTCGGGCGAGCGGAGCCGGCCGGTGGTGACCGCCCGCACGGTCGGCGTGGGCTCCTCGGGCAGGCCCCGCATCCTGCGCAGCGCCGGCCGGACGAACAGGACGAACGACACGAACGACGAGACCGGGTTGCCGGGCAACGCGAAGATCGGCACCTGGTCCTCACCGACCACGCCGAATCCCTGGGGCATGCCCGGCTGCATGGCGACCCGCTCGAAACGGACCGTGCCGAGCGGGCCGAGGGCCTCCTTGACGGGCTCGTACGCGCCCATCGAGACGCCGCCGCTGGTGATCACGAGGTCGGCCCGCAGCAGCTGCGCGTCGAGCTGGTCGAGGAACCCCGCGGCGTCGTCGCCGACGATCCCCGCCCGGTAGCCCTCGCCACCCGCCTCGCGGACACCGGCGATCAGGGCGAAGCTGTTGGACTCCCAGATCTGGCCGGGTCCCAGAGGCAGGCCGGGCTCGACCAGCTCGGCTCCGGTGGAGATCACGACCACCCGCGGGCGGGGCCGTACGAGAACCCGGCGGCGGCCGACGCCCGCCAGAATCCCGAGCTGCGCGGGACCGATCGGGGTGCCCACGGGCAGGACGACGTCGCCCGCCCGCACGTCCTCCCCGGACCTGCGGATCGCGTGGCCCTTCACCGCCGGGCGGCCGATCGCGACCTGGGCGGTGCCGCCGTCGGTCCACTCGACCGGGACCACCGCGTCGGCCCCGGCGGGCAGCGGGGCCCCTGTCATGATCCGCATCGCCATGCCGGGACCGATGGCCTGCAACCGGCCGTCTCCGGCCGCGATGTCGTCGATCACCGGGAGCGTCACCGGGGCGTCCGCGACGTCCTCGGCGCGCACGGCGTAGCCGTCCATCGCGGAGTTGTCGAAGGGCGGCAGCGAGACCGGAGCGGTGACCTCCTCGGCCAGCGTGGTGCCCAGCGCCCGTTCCAGTTCCAGCTCCAGCGGGGCGAGCACCCGCACGGTGCGGAGGATGTCGGAGAGGTGGTCGTCGACCGATTTCAGGGAGCTCATCGCGAGGCCAGGAACTCCTTGAGCCAGGGCATGAACTCGGGCGCCAGGTCGGGACGCTCGGCGGCGAACCGCACCACCGTGCGCAGGTATTCGAGCTTGTCGCCGGTGTCGTAGCGGCGGCCCCTGAACAGCACCCCGTGCACCGGGCCGCCCTGGTCGCCGCCGCGTCCGGCGAGGGTGCGGAGGGCGTCGGTGAGCTGGATCTCGTTGCCGCGTCCCGGCGGGGTGTTCTCCAGGACCTCGAAGACGGCCGGGTCGATCACGTAGCGGCCGATGATGGCCCAGTTGGACGGGGCCTCGTCGGCGGGGGGCTTCTCCACCAGGTCGGTCACCCTGACCACGTCGTCCTCGCCGGTGGGCTCGATGGCGGCGCAGCCGTACAGGGAGACCTGCTCCGGGGGGACCTCCATCAGCGCGATGACGCTGCCGCCGTGCGTGCCGCGCACCTCGATCATGCGCTTGAGGAGCTCGTCGCGGTGGTCGATGAGGTCGTCGCCGAGCAGGCAGGCGAAGGGGTGGTTGCCCACGTGCTGCTTGGCGCACAGCACGGCGTGGCCGAGGCCGCGTGGCGTGCCCTGCCGTACGTAGTGCAGGGTGGCCAGGTCGGCGGGCTCCCGCACCTGCGAGAGGCGCTCGTCGTCGCCCTTGGCCTCCAGGATCTCCTCGAGCTCGTGGGCCCGGTCGAAGTGATCCTCGATGGAACGCTTGTTCTTCCCGGTGACCATGAGAACGTCGAGCAGCCCGGCGGAGACGGCCTCCTCGACGACATACTGGATCGCGGGCTTGTCGACGATGGGCAACATCTCCTTGGGGGTCGCCTTGGTCGCCGGAAGAAAACGGGTGCCCATACCCGCCGCGGGAATGACTGCTTTCGTCACAGCTTCGAAGTCGGCCATAACCGAAACCTTAGTGGAGGGACCTGTGGACAAGCTGACGCTGCGTGCCACGATCGAGGCAGCACGCGCCTCGATCCCCGACGAGAAGCGGCACGCGGCCTCCGTCCAGATCAGGGAATCCCTGCTGGACCGGCCCTGGGTCCAGATGGCCGGGCTGGTCGCGTGTTACTGGTCGATCGGGACCGAACCGGCGACCCACGGGCTGGTCTTCGCCCTGTGGAAACACGGCGCGACCGTGATCCTGCCTGTGCTCCGCGACGACGACGATCTCGACTGGGCGGTGTACGACGGCCCCGGCACCCTCGCCCCCGGCCGCTTCGGGATCATGGAACCGGTCGACACCCGGCGCGGCGTCGACGCCGTCAGGACCGCGGCCCTGGTGATCGTGCCCGCGCTCGCGGTCGACAGGTCCACCGGGGTACGGCTGGGCCGCGGCGGCGGCTCCTACGACCGGGCGCTGGCCAGGGTCGGCCCGAACGTGCCGACGGTGGCGCTGCTCCACGAGGGTGAGCTGCTCGACGGCGTGCCCGCCGAGCCCCACGACCTCGCGGTCCGCTACGCGGCGACCCCCGGGGGGATCTTCAAGACCGCCGCCGCGGAGGTGTGACCGACCGGCGGACGGGGGTGTGACCGGCCGGTGGGACGGGGTGTGACCGGCCGAGGAGTGCAGGCGTGACCGACCGGCGGGCGCAGGTGTGGCCGACCGGCGGAATCGCCGCCGGACGCGGGGCCGAAGGCGTCGAAATCGTGACGGGGAGTGCGCGCCGCGTGTGCGTGGCGACCCTCCTGAATGCGACACAATGGTCCCCGGAGTCAGAGAGGGGACCAGATGGGACTGGACGTCTGGCTGCTTCTCGGTGGCGGAATCGTCATCGCGGCCATCGTCGCAGTTCGTGTCGCCCATCGGAGCGGGCTGCCCAGTCTCCTGATCTTCCTTGGCTTCGGTTTGCTCGTCGGCGAGTCCGGGTTCGGGCTGCAGTTCGAGAACCCGCAGCTCGCGAAGGAGATAGGCCTGATCGCGCTGGCGATCATCCTGGCCGAGGGCGGCCTGACCACCACCTGGAGCCACGTCAAGGGAGCCATTCCCACCGCCCTGGTGCTCGCCACCGTCGGCGTGGGGGTGAGCATCGCGGCCGTCGCGATCCCGGTGCACCTGATCCTCGGCATGGACTGGCGGACCGCGCTCCTGCTCGGCGCGATCCTCGCCTCCACCGACGCCGCCGCCGTCTTCTCCGTACTGCGCCGCCTGCCCCTGCCCTCGCGCCTCGCGGGCATCCTGGAGGCCGAGTCGGGTCTCAACGACGCCCCCACGGTGATCGCCGTCATGCTGCTGAGCGCCGCGACCTCGCCCAGCCTGGGGGTGGCACTGTTCGAGGTGGCCCTCGAACTCGTGGTGGGCGCGGCCGTCGGCCTGGCGGTCGCCCCGCTCGGCGCGTACGCGCTGCGCCGCATCGCGCTTCCCGTCTCCGGCCTGTACCCCATCGCGGTGCTCGCGCTCGCGTTCGTCGCCTACGCGGGAGCCATGCTGCTGCACGGCAGCGGCTTCCTCGCGATCTACCTTGCGGCACTGGTCATGGGCAACTCCCGGATGCCGCACCGCGCGGCCTCGCGGGGTTTCGCCGAGGGCGTGGCCTGGCTGGCGCAGATCGGCCTGTTCGTCATGCTCGGCATGCTGGCCAGCCCTTCGGAGATGCCGTCCGCGATCGTGCCCGGTCTGGTGGCCGGGCTGATCCTGGTCGCGGTGGCCCGTCCTCTGTCGATCATCGTTTCCGCGCTGCTGACCCGGCTGTTGCACATCGACAGGCTGGGCTGGCGGGAACAGGCCTTCCTGTCGTGGGCCGGGCTGCGCGGCGCGGTGCCCATCGTGCTCGCGACCATCCCCTGGGCCGCCACCTCCGTTCCGGACGGCACCGCCAAGTTCGTGTTCAACGAGGTCTTCGTGATCGTCATCGTCTACACCCTGCTGCAGGGGCCGACGCTGCCGTTCGTGGCGAAACTCCTCAAGCTGTCCACCCCCGACGAGGCCCGCGACCTGGAAGTTGAGTCCGCGCCACTGGAGGAGCTCAACGCGGACCTGCTCCAGGTCAAGGTGCCACCGACGTCCAAGTTGCACGGTGTGGAGATCTTCGAGTTGCGGCTGCCCACGGACGCCCAGGTGACGCTGATCGTCAGGGACGGCCGGACGTTCGTCCCCACCGACTCCACGAGGATCAGGACCGACGACCAGTTGCTGGTCGTGACCACGGCCGCCTGCCGTGACACGGTCGAACGCCGGATGCGCGCGATCAGCCGCAAGGGCAAGCTCGCGGGCTGGTTCGGCGAACGCGGCACCTGACCGGGATCCGGCGTCCGATCGAAGGCGGCACCCGATCGAGGTTCGGTTACCTGAGCAACGTCCAACCGAGGTTCGGCACCTGAGCGACGTCCGACTGAGGTTCGGTACCTGAGCGACGTCCGGCATCTGACCGAGGCTCGACGGCACCCCATCCGAGGGCGGTCCGCGCCCGAACCGGATTCCAGCCACATCCGCCCCATGGCCCCGGCCACATCCGAAGCGGGATTCGACCCGGCCGAATCGAGGGCCGGCGACACCCGATCCGCCAGGCCGGGCCGCGTCCGGAGCGTGGTCCGTCCACATCTGATCGGAATCCGGCTACGGAATGCGAGGACTCCGACTCGCGTTTAAGCTTGTCGGCTGCGTACCATTAGCAGTCGCGCCACTAGAGTGCCAATCGGCGCGGATCATCACGAGGAGGAGCGCGTGCCCACCTACCAGTACGCCTGCACAGCCTGTAACAACCAGTTCGAAATCGTCCAGAAGTTCTCCGACGACGCTCTCACCGAGTGCCCGAGCTGCGCGGGCGACCTGCGCAAGGTGTTCTCCGCGGTCGGCATCGTCTTCAAGGGCTCGGGCTTCTACCGGACCGACAGCCGGTCCTCGTCGTCGAGCACGGTGACGTCCGCGAACGGTTCGTCGAGCTCTTCCAGCTCCTCGGACTCCTCCGGTTCGTCCTCGTCGAAGTCGTCCGACTCGTCGAGCTCGTCCGACTCGTCCTCGTCGAAGTCGTCGAGTTCCTCGTCGGCCTCCACGTCGACGAAGACCGCGAGCAGCACGGCCGCCGCGGCCTCCTGAGCCGCGCCCCCGTCCCCCTCGAACCCACCGCCCCCACCCCCGGTCGGCCGTTCACGGGCGGCCGTCCGACCGGCCGCCCCGGGCCGTGGCCTCCCACCCGCCCCCTTCACCGGCCGAAGCGGGGTTGACGAGCCCCGGCCCCCCGCCGCCGGTCATCGCAGGACAGCCCGCGGTCAGTTCGGCACAGCCGCCCGGCCTCCGATCGGCAATCGACGTTCCACCGCCTTCACCGAAAGCGACCGACCGACTACCCGGGGACGCGGTTATCCACAGGCCGTCACCCGGGCTCCTCAGGGACCGGCCCGTGGCGCTAACCTCGGCTCCATGGTCACTCGCGCGGACATCGGGGTCATCGGCGGCTCGGGCTTCTACTCCCTGCTCGACGACGCCACAGAGGTCGAGATCGCCACGCCGTACGGCCCGCCCAGCGACGTCGTCACCGTCGGCCGGATCGGGTCGCGCTCGGTCGCCTTCCTGCCTCGCCACGGCCGCGACCACCGCTTCCCCCCGCACCGGATCCCCTACCGGGCGAACCTGTGGGCACTGCGTTCCCTCGGCGTCCGCCAGGTCCTCGCCCCCAGCGCGGTCGGTTCCCTGCGCGCCGAGATCGGCCCCGGCGCCCTGGTCGTCCCCGACCAGATCGTCGACCGCACCTCAGGACGCGTGCAGACCTACTACGACGCGGGCGGCGTCGTCCACGTCGCCTTCGCCGACCCCTACTGCCCCTCGGGTCGCGCGGCGGCCGTCTCCACCGCGCGTTCCGCCGGCTGGGAGGTGACCGACGGCGGCACCCTCGTGGTCATCGAGGGCCCGCGCTTCTCGACCCGCGCCGAGTCCCGCTGGTTCAGCGGCAACGGCTGGTCGATCGTCGGCATGACCGCCTTCCCCGAGGCCGTCCTCGCCCGCGAGCTGGCTCTCTGCTACACCTCGGTCTCCCTGGTCACCGACCACGACGCCGGGGTCGAGGCGGGTGAGGGAGTTACCCACGACGAGGTCCTCGCCTTCTTCGCCACCAACGTCGGCCGCATGCGCTCGCTCGTCGGCGAGGTCGTCGCCGCCCTCCCCGAAGAACGCACCTGCCCCTGCCAGAACGCCCTGGACGGCCTCAAGCTCCCCTTCGACCTCCCCGGCTGATCCTGTAGCCGGCGGCCCCTGCATCACCGCCGGGTGAGCCGCCCGGCGAAACCCGAGAAGGGCCGAATCCCGCTCCCGGCCACGCCACCCGGATCCGTCGACAACCACTCGCCCCGCCCCGTTCCGCCAGCCGGCGGGGCGGCCCATCCACCCCAGGCACTGCCTCGCCACTTGGCGGGGCTGTCCCACCCACCAAGGGTCTGTCCCACCCACCAAGGGCGCCGCGCCGCCATCCGGCGGGGCGTCCTATCCACCACGGGCACCACGTCACCCCTCGGCGGGGCTGTCCCACCCATCACGGGCACCGCGCCGCCCGGCTCCCACCTCTGGAGTCAGCCATGCGCGCTCTGCGCCGCTTCCTCGATCGCCGTCATCGTCTCATCGCCACCGCCGTTGCCGCCCTGGCGATGGGATGCGCCGTGCTGGCACTGCGCCCGGACACCGCCTCGGTGACCGTCCTGACCGCCGCCAGGGATCTCCCCGGAGGCGTGCTGGAACAGGCCGACCTGACACCGGCCCTGCTGAGACCCGGTACGGTCCCCGACGGCGCCCTGCGGCCCGGCACGCCGTACGCGGGAAAGATCCTGACGGGTCCGGCACGGCGCGGGGAGCCGCTGACCGACGTCCGCCTGCTCGGCCCCGGCCTGCTGGCCGCCCACGGCGAGGGAACGGTCGCCACCCCGGTACGCGTCGCCGATCCCGAGACCGCGCGCCTGCTCTCCCCGGGTGACGTGGTGGACGTGCTCGCCGCCACCTCGACGTGGGACGGCGATGCTCCGGCGACCGTCGCGGCCGAGGACGTCACGGTCCTGGCCACCCCGGGCGGGGAGTCGGAGCGGGGCGCGCTCATCGTGCTGGCCACCACGTCGGCCCAGGCGACCGAGCTGGCCTCCGCCCAGGCCGGCGGGCGGCTCTCCATCACGATCGGCTCCCGCACGGAATGAATCTCCCTCTTGGGAGACAGGGACCGCGAGACCGCAGTCCCTCTTACAGCAGGGAACCGATCTTGGGGTCGTACTCCCAGTGCCAGGGCTCGAAGGGGCTGACGTAGGCCCACTTGGGGTGAATCCAGCCGAACTTCTTGCCGTTGGTCTCCAGCCAGTTGAACTCGGCCGAGCGGAAGCGCTCGACGCCTCCGCACAGGTCGACGGCGAGTCCCAGGCCGTGGTTGCTGCGGCCCGGGATCGCCGCCAGGCCGGGACGCGTGTAGTAGACCGACTGCTGCTCGGCCAGGCTCCGGTAGCTGTCGGTCACGCACATCGGCCTGCCGAACTGCCGCTTGTACGACTCGTTGAGGCTGATGAACGCGAGCGCGGCGTCCCCTCGCAGCTGGTTGCCCCGCTGCTGGAGCGGGCAGAGGTACGCCTGCGGGATCAGCCCGTTGGGGAACTCGCTCATCGAGGTCGCCCTGGTCGGGTCGCACCCGGCCGCCGGTCGCCCCTTCTTGTCGATCTTGACGCCCAGCTTCACCAGGGCCTTGGTGAGAGACTGCACGATCTTCTGCGAGCGCACCCTGAGCGTCTCGATCTCGGCGCCCATCTGCGCCTCCGCGAGAAGGTTGCTCGCCCGGAGTTCCTGCGCCTCGCCCGCCAGGCGCTCTCGCTCCAGCTGCAGGCGGCTGCTGTCCTCAAGGATCAGGTCGCGCTCGGCGACGATCTGGGTGAGACCGGCCATCGCGCGCAGGGTGTCGGCGTCGGACTCACCGGAAAGGAAACCGGCCACGTCCCCACCGCTCGGCTGCTGGTAGAGGAACCCGACAAGGTCCGACAACGGCTGCCGTACCTGGGCGAAGGCCCTCTCGGCCACCTGCAGCTCCCGCAGCTTGGTGGAGAGCTGCTTCTCCGAGGTGCGGATCTGGGTCCGCCTCTGCTCCAGCGCCTTGGTCGCGGCCTCAAGATCCTTCGCGGCCTTCTCCGCCTCACGACGCAGTTCTGTGAGATTCACCGGCTCCGCGGCAACGACGGCCTGAACCTCCGCCGGCGCCCGCTGCGCGGCAGCGGCTCCCGGCAGGAAGGAAGTCATCGTCGCGACGACGGCGATCAGACCCGCTGATCGACGAGGTGGCACGTTCGACCCCTCCGTTTGCGAACTCGTGACCTGGGTCAGGCACGCACGCTACTACAGCTGACCAAGTGCACGGGCCAGACTCTCCACAGCCGTTATGCGCCGAACACCCCTTTTTGGGACCGGACAAGTCAGACTTCTTGCCGCCCGCGCTTCTTGCAGACCCCCCAAAGCCACGTCCCCTTCCACTCCGCCGAACACCCGTCGCGGGGCTCAGGTGGCGCGAGTGGCGGCCTCCGCTCCCCCCGAGGCTCAGGTGCCACAGGGGGCGGCAATGCCACCTTCCGTGGCCCTCTGGAGCCTTGCGGACGGGTCTCTATAGGAACGACGACATCTGTCCCACCCATACCACCCGTCCCGCTCGTCTCACGGGCATCGTCCGGCCGGCCGGGCTCGCTCGCGCCCTCCTCCGTACGGCGTACTCCCTCCGTACGGCGCACTCCCGACTTCGCCGCGACGGGCACCCACCCCCCGTACACCCGCTCCGGCCGCAATGGCGGAGGCACCAGCCTCGACTCGAACATCCGGCTCCGCACGGGCCCGACCACGACCGGAACCACGGCTACCACGTCCCCCTGCGGCTCCCCGTCCGGCGAACTCTCCGGCTCCCCGGCTCCCACCCGGGACGCCGCGCCGGTCCAGGCTCCACCACTTCCCTGGGAGCCCTGCCGTTCCCCACCCTTCGCCCAGAGACCTTCGTCTCCGTGAAGCGTCTCCGCTTCCCCGGGCCCCTCGGCTTCTTCCGCCTCCGCCGCCTCCGCCGCCTCCGCCGCCTCTGCGGCTTTCTCGGCCTCTTCAGCTTTTCCGCGTCCTTCGGCCTCTCCAGACCCCTCAGGCTCCGCATCGCCGTCGGCCATCTGGACGGCCGCCTCGTAGCCGGTGAGCTCGGCCACCAGTAACCCCCCGGCCAGAAGCGCGGGTGCCAGCATCGCGCCACACAGCACCACCGGTCGCAGGGCGCGATGCCCGCGTATGCGCTTCCGTCGCCTGTCGATCACGGAACGTGACGCTAACCTCGCCCACCACCCCACACCCGCCCACTTGCCGCCCTTTTACTCCAGGCCAGCGAACCGATAACCCATCGTCTGGCCCCAACTCCCCCTCGGAGCGCGCAACCACTCGCCACTTTCGCTACTCTTACTAGGAGCCCCTGCCTCCGTAGCTCAGGGGATAGAGCACCGCTCTCCTAAAGCGGGTGTCGCATGTTCGAATCATGCCGGGGGCACTCTTCTGACCAGCTGTTTTAGCCCCTGACCTGGGGCTCAGTACGCCTCCTCTCAACGATCACGTGCAGCCGAGAGTTCGGTCCCGTCCTTCAACGTGATGGTCGCCCAACGAGGCGGACGAGATCCTGATGATCCGTCGCAGCGACAACGACAACCGTGTGTACCGAGCACTACCCAGCCGGAAACGGTCTGCCGCACATCATCGAATTCTCTTGATCACATTGCCGTACGGTATGGCCCATGAGCGCCATCCATGTCCCCGGCGACATGCGCCATCCCTGGCTCGGCCTTCTGCGGCATGTGGGCTCGACCATTGAGCGGGTGTACGGGGATGACCCCGAACACCTCTCGGCCGAAGTTAGCTCTCAGAACTGGCTGGGCTCACCTGGGGTCGCTGAGCCCGAGATCGTGCGGCACGAGCAGCGTCTTGGTGCCCGCCTGCCCCCGAGCTACAGGGAATTCCTCCAGGTCACCAACGGCTGGGACAAGGACGGTATCGCCTGCGGTCAGTTGCTGCCGCTTGCCGAGATCGGCTGGCTTCGTGATCTCGATCCGCATCTGGCCGGCATGTGGTCGTCCCCGGACGAGAAGCTCCTGAGCGTGCCCGATGAGGACTACTTCGTTTACGGGGAAGGTCAGGACACGGTCCATCTCCGGGCAGAGTACCTACCGGACACCCTCCAGATCGGCGAATACGACGACGGCACGTACCTCCTCAACCCCCACATCAAGACCCCGGACGGTGAGTGGGAGGCCTGGTACCTCGCACCCTGGCTACCCGGAGCCATGCGCTTCCGCTCCTTCTGGGACCTCATGAACGGCCGGTTGCGGGAGTACACAGAGTGCCCCATAGGGATTACGCGGTCCGGCTTCGTCGCGCGAAGAGGTCAAGACGTCGGCGATGGACCGGCCACTGCGAGTGCGGATCGGTCACTACCTGGCCGGCCGGGCGATGCCGTACATCGGCTGCCACCGCCGTTACCGAACCTCCGCGGTCAGCGGTGCCCCAGGACGTTGACCACGCGGCCGTTCGGGTCACGGACGAAGAACCGGCGGACGCCCCACTCCTCGTCCTGCAACGGATGCACGATCTCGGCACCGCTGTCACGCATGGCCGCATAGGCGGCGTCCACATCGTCCACCTCGATGCTCATGTCCGGAGTGACAGGTGCCGTCTTGTCACCGGTCATGATGCTGACCTGCGCCGTGGGAACGGAAGGAGAGGCGAGGGTCATGATCCAGCCGTGGTTCATGACCTCCTCCAAGCCCAGGAGGCCGTAGAACTCCGCGCTCTCCTCCAGGGCTTCGGACTGGATGTTGGGGACGATCCGACGTGCCGGCATCGACGACTCCTGCAGCAGACGAGGGGATGTGCGTGTGATTCTTCTGCTCAGGATGGCGCATGTGTTCCGGGGCCAGCCGTCGAGAGGAGCGCTGATCCTCAAAGGTCGGCCGTCCCCGCAGAAAGCCCGCAGGCCGTGTGCCGACCGCGCCTACGACCATGACCGTTACCGGTGCCGGCTTCGCGACAGGACCATCGAGCCGGTCGTCCCGCGCCGCGGCACTCCGCACGGCTCCGGCCTGGGCACCCATCGCCGGGTCGTGGAACAGGCCCTCGCCCTGCTGCGCCGGTTCCGTCGTCTGCGCATCCGCTCTGGCTCACGAGTGGTTGCAGGGCACCTACCTCTCTGTCGATCTCCCTCCAGGTGCTGACCCGGACCCCCTGGTGAAGATCCTTAGCGGGCCGGAAGAGATGGGTGCGCTCTTCTGGGAGATCGACTCCTGAGATCGCGAATCATTCGGTCAGGAGTTCCGAAGCGGGTGAGGTGCCTCTGTCGGTGGCATCCGGCAGGATCTCCCGCATGCGGCTTTCCCCTCAAGGCATGCGGCTTTCCCCTCAAGCGCGGCACCTGCTGGATCTGATGACCGGAGCCGGGAAGGACCACGAGGAGTGGCCCGACGCCTCTCAGGTGAGCGCGGTCGAGCTGGGCACTCTGATCCCTGCGGCCTACCGGGTCGGGAAACAGGGCGGCGGCGCCATGAGCGCCCGGTTCTCGACCGAAGAGCAGGCCAGGCAGCGGCAACCGCTGTTCACGCCCGAGGCGTGCGTCGACATGTTCGACGCACTGGTCGAGGGATTGCAGACCCGGAAATGGGCGGACCTGTGCGTCGGGATCGGTGCGCTGGTGCGCTGCCCGGCGGGAGCGCCGCTGGAGCGGCTGGCCGATCCCGCCCGCGTGCTGGTTGGCTTCCTGCTGCGCGAGAACCGGCTGGACACCCCCTTCTTCCTGCTGGCGGCGGCCGGGCTCGCGGGACTGGACATGGAGGTGGCCGCCCGGCTCATCGAGAGGCGGGGGCCGATCGCGGTCGCCGAGGTGGAACTGCTGCTCGGCTGGGGTGCCGAGCGCCGGGCGCTGTACGCCGAGTCGGTACAGGAGGAGCGGTCGTACACCTCCTCGCCGCCGCTGCCCGACCTCAGGGAACGGCTCGCCGGCCTGTCCGATTATGTGGCCTTCACCCAGGCGACCCTGGAGGCGGCCGAGGCCCGCGTCGCAGCGATCCACGCCGGGCAGATCCCCTATCGGGCGGACAAGGCGTTCGAAGACGGGGAGAAGGAGACCATCGGCCGGGCCGTACGGCTGGCGCTCTTCCGGGACGAGCCCTGGCTGCCCGGACTGCTGCGGCGGCTCCTGCGCGGAGTCTCGGTGGCACCCACCCAGGCCAGGACGCTGCCCTCGCAGGGCGTGCTGTTCGAGGTCGCCCGAGCGGTGGAGGACCACCCCACCCCGGAGGCGATCTCGGCGCTGCGAGCCGCCCGTCAGGCGACCAGGCACGCGGGGGTGTCCAAACAGCTGGACCGCATGCTCAAGCGGATCGAACCCGCCCTGGCCGACCGGGTGGAGGTGGCCTTCCGGCTGCCCGACGGGCGGGTACGACAGGCGGTGGGCGAGCACACGGCGGTGATCTCGACCGAGGGCGAGGTCGAGCTGTCGTGGTGGCACGGGGACAGGAGGCTCAAGTCCGTCCCCGCAGCGGTCAGACGTGAGCACGCGGACGAGGTCAAGCGGCTGCGGGAGCTGGCCAGGCGGGTTCGGCAGCAGCAGGCGACGTTGGTCAGAGCGCTGGAAGCCGGATACGCGAGCGAGAACGCGCCGCCGTACCGGCAGCTGGCGGGGCAGCCGCTCACCGATCGGCTGATCTGGGAGTTCGAGGTCTCCCCCGGTGTGTGGCGGAGCGAGCTGGGGCTGGGCCTGCCGGACATGCCGGTGCGGCTGTGGCATCCGGCCCGCGCGTCGCCGGAGGAGGTGCGCGCCTGGCGGGAGGTCGTGCAGGACAAGGAGCTGCGGCAGCCGTTCAAGCAGGCGTTCCGTGAGGTATATCTGCTCACGCCCGCCGAGGAGGCGACCGGGATCTACTCCAACAGGTTCGGCGGGCACGTGGTCGACCACCGGAAGCTGTACGCGCTGTTCAAGCAGCGGGGCTGGCGCGCCGACTACCTGGGGCCCTGGGACGGCGGTCGTTCCGGGGAGGCGCGACGCGTACTGACCGGTGGACGATGGCGGGCGGAGTTCCACCACGAGTACCTCTCGCACGACGAGGGGTACGCGGTGACCGACCAGGTCCGCTTCCACCGGCTCACGGAGGGCGCGTGGCACCCGGCGCCGCTGACCGAGGTGCCGCGGCTGGTGTTCAGCGAGGCGATGCGAGACGTGGACCTGTTCGTCGCGGTCACCTCGATCGCGACCGACCCCGAATGGACCGACCGTGGGCCGGATCGGCTGCGGGACCACTGGCGGACGGGTTCGTTCGGGCCGCTGCCACCGTCCGCCGAGGTGCGCCGAGACGCGCTGTCCCGGCTGCTCGGCCGCACGACCATCGCCGGCCGGTGCACGTTGACCGACCGTTTCCTGGTGGTCCGGGGCGACCTGCGCACCTACAAGATCCACCTCGGCTCGGGCAACATCCTCATGGACCCCAATGACGCCTACCTCTGCATCGTCCCTCGCGGTGGTGGCGACCAGCTCTTCCTGCCTTTCGAGGAGGACGGCGGGATGCTGTCGGTCATCCTGTCGAAGGCGTTCCTGCTGGCCGCCGACACCGCCATCACCGACCCGTCCATCACCCACCAGCTCCGCGACTGACCCATCCGTGAGCTGAGCCGGCGTGTACGGCGGTCTGCTCAGGATCACAGCGATTCCTACCCAGGATCACAGCGATCCGTCGATGACCGCCCGGGTGGGAGACGCGACTCCACCGGACCCGGGGCAGACCGGTTTGTCGTCAGCCGCGCTTGCGTGCGGTGAGGAGGAGGTACTCCCATTCCATCACCGTTTTCTTCTCGCCCTGTAGATGGCGGCGGGCCAGTTCGGTGAGGGCGTGGTCCAGGGCGGCGACCCGGTCGGGGTCCCCGGTCATCCCCCGGTAGACGGCGACGGTCGGGCCGTAGTTGGCCTTGAAGTAGTCACGAAACGCGTCGGGGTGAGCGAACCGGTCGATCGTGACCGTCTGCCGGCGCGCGACGACATCGGTGACCGCGTCCCCGAGCAGTGCACGGACGTGATCCTCGCTGCCCCACAGCGGAGGGGGTTGCGCGCCGGGCGGAGGTGGGGGCGCGTACGGTTTCATCGTCGCGAACATCTGACCGATGAACCCCTCCGGCGTCCAGTTGAGCAGGCCGATCGTGCCGCCCGGGCGGCAGACCCGGATCAGTTCGTCGGCGGCGGCCCGGTGGTGGGGAGCGAACATGACCCCGACACAGGACAGGACCGTGTCGAACTCGCCGTCGGCGTACGGCAGGGCCTCCGCGTCGGCCTGCCGCCACTCGACCTTCGCGCCGCGCTGCGCGGCCAGGGCCCGTCCCGCCTCCAGCAGTTCCGGGGTCAGGTCGCAGGCCACCACGCTCGCCCCGGCCAGCGCCGCGGGAATGGCGGCGTTGCCGGACCCGGCGGCCACGTCCAGCACCCGGTCCCCGCGTCCCACCCCGCACGCCTCGACCAGGATCGCGCCGAGATCAGGGATGATCTCGGCGGCGACCGCGGGATAGTCGCCCAGCGCCCACATCTTGCGATGCCTGGCCTTCAGTGCGCGGTCGGCCTCCAGCGCGTCGCTCTTTACGTTCATCTTGCTTCTCCCTCATCGCCGCGGTGAACTGGGATCGACGGTAAGGAAGGACGGGTTCGCCATCCAGTACACGATCTGTACCAGCACCCGGCCGAGACCCGGCCGGCTGTCTCTGGCGTTCACGGCGGCCGAGCTTAGACTGCGGAGCATGGGCTCCTCGTACCACCAGTTCTGCCCGGTCGCCAAGGCCGTGGAACTCCTCGACGAACGCTGGACGCTGCTCGTCATCCGGGAGCTGGTGTGCGGGACCGAGCGTTTCAACGAGCTGCGTCGCGGCCTGCCGCGCATGTCCCCCACGCTCCTGTCCCGACGGCTGCACCGGCTCACACATGCCGGCATCGTGGAGAGGCACGCCGAGGACAACGACGTGCGATACGTCCTGACCCAGGCCGGCCACGAACTGCGACCGGTGGTCGAGGCACTCGCCGCCTGGGGCGTCCGCTGGATCGGAGAGCTGGGCGACGAGGACCTGGACCCGAAGCTGCTGCTGTGGGACATGCACCGCAACGTCGACCGGGCCGCCGTTCCGGACGGGCGGACGGTCATCGAGTTCCGGTTCCCGGACGTGCCGCCCGGCAGTCGCCACTGGTGGCTCGTGATCACACGTGGCGAGGTCGACGTCTGCGACACGGATCCTGGCCACGCCGTGACCGTGACGGTGACCGCCGGCCTGCGCAGCATGGTCGAGGTCTGGCGCGGCGACCTGAGCTGGTCGGACGCGCTGCGCGCCCACGCGGTCGAGGTGCGGGGTCCCGAAGCGCTCCGCCGCGCCGTGCCCCTGTGGTTCACGCTCCCTCGATGGGCCTCCGTGCCCCGGCCTGTCTAGCACGCGGGCGTCCCCCGATGGGCCTCCGTACCCCGGCCTGTCTAGTACGCGGGCGTCCGCCCTGTCAGGACGCTTTCCTTTCGGGACCGGTCAGTCGATGTAGTCGGTGATGGTGTTGACCGAGCAGGTCTCCGTGCCGCCGCGGTACATGCACAGGCGGTACTTGATCCAGTGGCGCTCGGTGTCGGACTTGTAGTCGCTGAAGGTGATCTCGGCCGCGTTGCCGCCGCTGGTGGTCACCTTGTGGGTGGAGTTCCACTTCCCCCCGGCGTACTGGGTCGTGTAGAGGAGCTTGGCCCACGTCGTGCCCGCCGCGGCCCGCAGCGTGAAGGAGTTGCGGCCCTTGGTCATGTTGTGGGTGCCCGAGTTGTACCAGACGATGGCGGCCATGTTGCCGCTCTGCTTGAGCTCGATGAACGAGGTGTACGCGCTGGCGGGCGTGGCGGTGGCGACGACGAGCCCGGCGGCGGCCGCGGCCACCAGGGCCCGGCTGAGGAGGTTGCTGCGCACGGTGGTTCCCCCAGGAGTTTCGGAGTGGTGCTCACGATGATCGCGGGACGCCGTACACACAGTTGACATGATCACTACGCATTCGCTACACAAGAGCCGCCTCAGCACGTAATAGGGGACGGACGGCACATCGATGCAGTTTTCGGTCTTCGGCCCTGTCGTGGTCGAGCGGGATGGCCTTCGCGTCTCCGTCCGTCGCTCACAGCGGCGCGGACTCCTGGCGTTGCTGCTGCTCAACGAGGGCCGACTGCTCTCCGTCGACGCCATCTCCGAGGCCCTGTGGGGCGGCGCCGCCCCGGCGACGGCCCGCCAGCAGATCCAGACCGGAATCCACGCCGTCCGCATGGCGCTGCGCGACCTCGGCGGCGAGGACGCCGTGATGGCCGGCCCCGCCGGGTACGGCATCGCCGCCGGGTACGGCACGCTCGACCTCGCCAGGTTCGAGGAGATGACCGGGCGCGCCCGCACGCTGCCACCCGCCGAGGCGGCCGGCATGCTCCGGCAGGCCCTGGCGCAGTGGCGCGGGCCCGCCCTGGCCGACGCGTCGGGCGCGTTCGTGGAGCCCGCCCGCAGCCGCCTGGAGGACCAGCGGCTGGCCGCCATCGAGGACCTCGCGCAGATCGAGCTGGCACGCGGCAACACCGAGGCCGCGCTCCAGGAGATCCGCCCGCTCGTCGAGACCCACCCGCTGCGCGAGCGGATCAGGGAGAGCCACATGCTGGCGCTCTACCGGGCCGGGCGGCCGACCGAGGCGCTGGAGAGTTTCCGCGACCTGCGGGCTCGCCTGGCCGAGGAGCACGGCCTCGCTCCCGGGCCCGCCCTCGTGGCCCTCCACCAGCGCATCATCGAGGCCGATCCGGCGCTGCTGCCGGGGCCGGTCGCCCGTACGCGCGGGAACCTGCCGGCCGACACGACCACCTTCGTCGGGCGGCGGGCCGAGGTCACCGAGGTCGCGCGGCTGCTGGCGGGGTCGCGGCTCGTCACGCTCACCGGCGTCGGCGGCGTCGGCAAGACCCGGCTGGCCGTCCATGTCGGCCGCGACCTGGCACCGCAGACCCCCGACGGCGTCTGGCTGGTCGACCTCTCCGGGCTGGGCGACCCCGGCCTGGTGGCCGAGACCGTCGGCGAGGCCCTCGGCGTGGCCGGGCAGACCGCCCGGCCGCCCGCCGACGAGCTGCGCGACCACCTCGCCGACCGGCGGACCCTGCTGATCCTGGACACCTGCGAGCACCTGGTGGATGCCTGCGCGCACCTCACCGAGTCGTTGCTGCGCGGCGCGCCCGGCCTGCGCGTCCTGGCCACCAGCCGCGAGGCCCTCGCCCTGCCCGGCGAGCGCGTGTACGCCGTGCGGCCGATGGCGGGCAGTGGCGACGGCGCCGCGCTGTTCGCCGAGCGGGCCAGGGACGTCGACCGCGAGTTCGCCCTCACCGCCACCACGACCAGGTCGCCCGGCTCTGCGACCGGCTCGACGGCATCCCCCTGGCGATCGAGCTGGCCGCCGTACGGCTGCGCGTGATGACGGTCGCCGAGATGCTGGAGCGCGTCGACGCGCGGTTCGCGCTGCTCGGTGGCACCCGTACGGCTCAGGCGCGGCACCAGACGCTGCGCACCGCCATCGAGTGGAGCCACCAGCTCTGCTCGGCCGGGGAGCGGGCGCTGTGGGCGCGGCTGTCGATTTTCCCCGGCACCTTCGACCTGCGCGCGGCCGAGGACGTCGGCGCGAGCGAGGACACCGCCGACGTATGGCGGGTGCTGGCCGGCCTGGTCGACAAGTCGATCGTGATGCGCGAGCACGACGGCCGGTACCGCCTGCTCGACGCGATCCGCGAGTTCGGCAGGGAGCGCCTGCGGGAGATCGGCGAGGAGGAGCGGTCCGCCCGGCTGCACCGCGACCACTACCACGCCCTCTCGCTGCGGTTCGAGGCCGAGTGGTTCGGCCCCGGCCAGGTCGAGTGGTGCGACCGCCTCCTGCGCGAGGACGCCAACCTGCGCGCCGCCCTCGACTTCGGTGTGAGCAGGTCCGGCGAGCACCTGCGCGCCCTTGAGCTGGCCGCCGCCCTGTGGCCCCTGTGGGCCGCGTGCGGCCGGTTGCGCGAGGGCCGCCACCACCTCGACCGCATCCTGGCCGCCGCCCCCGAGCCCTCCCCGCAGCGCACCAAGGCGCTGTGGGCCTGCGGCCACCTGACCGTGGGCCAGGGGGACCTCGCGGCCACCCGCCGCCTGGCCGCCGGTTGCCTGGCCGCCGCGACCTCGGTGATCGCCGAAGGCGCCGGGACCGTGGAGGCGGAGGACGCGCTGGTCTACGCTTCCCACCTCGAAGCGGTGGCGGCGACGCTGGCCGGGGAGCACGCCGTGGCCGAGGCCGCCACCCGGCGGGCCGTGGCCCGCCACCGCGAGGGCGACGGGCCGCCCGCCCGGCTGCTGACGCTGCTCATCTCGCGCGCGTTCGCGCTCCTGCACGCGGGCGACCCGCACGGCGCGCAGGCGACACTGGCCGAGCACCGCGCCGTGGCCGAGGGCCTGGGCGAGATCTGGACCCGGTCGTGGGGCGACTACATCGGCAGCCAGGTCGCCCTGGTCATGGGACGGCTCAACGAGGCGGCGGCGCTGGCGGCCGGCTCGCTGCGGGCCCGTTACCTGCTGCGCGACAGCCTCGGCATGGCCAACTGCGCCGACGCCCTCGCCCAGGTCGCGGTCGCGGCCGGCGACGGCGAGCGCGCCGCCCGGCTGCTGGGGCTGGGTCATCAGCTGTGGCGCGACTACGGCCACCCCCAGATGGGTTCCCCGGAGCTGCGCGACGCCCGCGCCCGCTGCGAGGCGGCGGCCCGCGCGCTGGCGGGGGACTCCCGGTACGAGGCCGGTTTCGCCGCGGGCGCCGCACTCGGCCTGGCCGAGGCCGTCGAGTACTGCGAGGGCCCCACCGGCTGCCTCACGCCCGGCTGAGGACGACGAACTCGCACGCGGGGTCGTGCGGCAGGGCCGGCACCCCGTCGACGACGAAGCCGGTCACGACCGAGGTCCCGGCCTGCCAGACGCACAGGCCCGTACGGCCGAAAACCGCTTGCCTCGCGTGGCGAGCTCGGGGAACGTGGTGTCCATGACGCTCTGACGGACAGCACCCCGCCCCCGAGACGCCACGGCGGGATGCCACGGCGCCGACGCGCCCCGTAACGCTGTCAGCCCATGCCTTCTGAGAGCCCATGCCCTTTGAGCCTTTGAGAGCCCATGCCCTTCGAGAGAGCCTCCTTGTCGCAACAACACTCCCCGCCGTCCACCGCGGCCACGGGTTCGGCCACCGTCACCGTGTTCGCCTCCCCCACGAGCTGGATCGAGTCCGACGCCCTCGCGCAGTGCCACCAGGTGGCCGCCCTCGACGGCATGACGCACGTCGCCGCCATGCCCGACCTGCACCCCGGCAAGGGGGCCCCCATCGGCGCCGCCATGGCGTCGACCGTGCTGTACCCGTTCCTGGTGGGCTCCGACATCGGGTGCGGCATCGCGGTGTTCCCCATGAAGCTCAAGCGCGCCGTACCCGAGAAACTCGCCGCCCGCTTCCCCGACCTCGATCGCGCGCTGGATCCCGAGCGGGACGCCGGCGACCCGGCCTGGGCCGTGGTGAAGGGCGACATTCCCGCCGGTCACACCGAAGGCCTCGGGACGGTCGGCCGGGGCAATCACTTCGTCGAGCTGGCACGGATCGGCACCGTCTTCGAGCCGGGCCACGCGAGCCGTCTCGGACTCGCCGAGGGCGACCTGGTTCTCATCGTCCACAGCGGTTCCCGGGGGCTGGGCGAGCGGATCCTGCGGGCGCACACCGAGGTCCACGGCGCGGGTCCCGCCCCCGATCCCGGCGCCTATCTGGCGATGCACGACGACGCCGTACGCTGGGGATCGCTCAACCGGCGGCTGATGGCCGCCCGGGTCGCCCATGCCCTGGGGTCCGAGCCCGCCGAGCCGCTCGTCGACCAGTGCCACAACCTGGTCGAGATCCGCGACGGGGTCTACCTGCACCGCAAGGGGGCGGCGCCGGGCGACGGCAACGACGTGCTCATCGCCGGTACGCGAGGCACCCCTTCCTATCTCGTGGCCGCCCATGCCGGACCGGACGCCAACCATTCCGTCGCGCACGGCGCGGGCCGCAAGATGTCGCGTGCGGACGCCCTGCGCCGGGGCCGGGCCAAGCACACGGTCGAGGAGCTGCGCCGCACGCCGGTGGGGTCGCTGGTGGTGTGCGGAGACCGCCAGCTGCTCTTCGAGGAGGCGCCGACGGCCTACAAGCGCATCGAGCAGGTGATCGCCGACCTCGCCGACCACGATTTGGCCACGCCCGTGGCCACCACGGTCCCTCTGGTCACCTACAAGACGCCCGACCTCGGGTCCACGCCCCAGCGGGACCGCCGCCGGAAGCGAGGCCGGTCGTGAGCGCGCAGGCGAGGCCGGCGGTGAGCGTCCACCTGCTCCTGTCGGCCGGGCGTGGCCCGCAGGAATGCGCCTGGGCGCTGGCCCGGCTGCTGCGCCGCCTGGAAACCGACGCCACCCGGCGGAATCTGGAGACACATCGGGCCGAGACCGTTCCCGGCGACCGGCCCGGCACCTACCGGTCGGTCCTGATCCGGATGTCGGGAGCCGGCGCCGAGGCGTTCGCCGCCTCGTGGACCGGGACCCTGTGCTGGCAGGCCCCCAGCCCGTACCGGGCCGGCACGGGGCGGAAGAACTGGTACGTCATCGCCCGGCCGTGCGAGGTCGGCACCCCGCGCACGACGTTCGCGGAAGCCGACGTCGACATCGTCGCCTGCCGCACCGGCGGCCCCGGCGGCCAGCATCGGAACAAGGCCAGCACGGCGGTGCGGGCGACCCACCGGCCCTCGGGGATCGTCGTCGTGGTCGACACCGAGCGGCGGTTCAGCCTCAACCGCGGCATCGCCATGCGGCTGCTGCGACAGCGCATCGAGCACGGCGACGAGGAGGCGGGGCGCGCCGCCGTCACCGCCCGATGGCGCATCCACGACGAGCTCGTACGCGGCACCCCCACCCGTGTCGAACGTCCGTGAACGTCGTGGCGTCCTGAAGCCGCGGCTCGGAGCGGCTGAGCCGGGAGAGGGTGAACAACCAGGCCGCCGACGATTCCTCTCCTCCCGTTTCAAGCGACTCCCCATCATTCGCTCCCGAACTGCCCGGCCGGGAGGATGAAAAGGCTCACCGATCGCCGGCATCCTGAGTTCACGCCGCATTACGCCCGGCCCCATCGGCCGGTGACGACCGGATTCCGTGTCTGTCGGTGGCGGCTGGCAGCATGACGACATGACCATCCGGCCCATTGACGTCTCCTGGCTCCGCGGCGAATACGGCGAGGAGTGCTACAGCTTCATCTACATACGCGCCACGCCGGAACAGGTGGTCGCCCGCCTCGGCGGTCGATGGGAGGACTTCACGCCGGGCCCCCTCCCCGAAGACCCGGATGACTACCCGACTTCCGGGGAACCTCTCGGCGTCACCTCCATCGGCGATTGGACGTTCGTCTTCGACACTGACTGGCTCGGCACCTGCGAGGACGTGATCACCAAACTTTCCGAGGGCACCCGCCTCGTCTCCCAGGCCGCACTCAGCGTCAAAGGTCTGGACTACTTCCACTGGTGTGAGAACGGCGAGATCCGATTCTGCTACGGATTCGACGAAGAACCTCCGGAAGAGGAGCCGGACGAAATCGCGGACGTGATGGCGGAGATCGACAGGCTTTACCCGTCGTCCTCCTCTATGTACGAAGGGCCGGCTTTTCTGCTCGTCGAGCACCTGACCGGGATCAGGGTGACGGAACAACTGCTGAGGGGCTCCACGTTCATGTGGGGCGTCGTCCCGGAACCATCCGGGTCGTAACGCCGGCCGCCGGTGAATGTTCTCGCGTTCGAAGGGCTTCGAAGGGCTTCAAAGGGCGAGGACGGCTCTGAACAGCCGGCCTGCGCGAAGAGGGTGACAGCGGATTTCCGCGGGACTCGCCAGGTTGAACCGCGCCGGAGCACATCAAAGCCTCCAGCGGTCCCGGCGCGGTTCAGTGTCCGGTGCCTGCCTTCCGCCTTCGTTCGGTCAGGAGACGCCGGAGGGTCATCGCGGTCCTTGGGCCGCGGCCAGGACCGCCAGGCACAGGATCATCGCCGCGGCGAACGCGCCACCGCTCATCAGTGCCGAATCGGCGAGCCCCGCGCCGGTCTGGCTCTTCAGTATGCCCGCGACCAGGGCGATCACCAGGGAGAAGAGCCCCGCGATCGCCAGCCAGAGGGACCTGGTGGCACTCGGGCCGGTGGGAGGTTGCGGGTCCATACGAGGTTTCCTTCCTCAGAGACGGGGTCATGCCGGGTCGAGAGCGAGCGCCCCGCTCATGAGGCCCTCGGTCAGCAGGGCGCGGGCGTCCGTGGCGGCCGTGACCAGCCGCCGGTGAAGTGAGATCTGCAGGTCGAGATCGTGGAGCAGGGTGGCGACGCGCCGCTGCACGGCCATCGGGGGCAGCGTCACCGGTAGCTCTCCGAACGAGTGGGTGCTGATGGAGCGCGCTCCCGCCGTGGCCGAGCGGTCGTACACCCAGTCGAGCGCGTCCTGCTGCGACAGGAGGCCGAGCAGGTAGCGCGGATCGACGGCCTCCGGCCGGTGCGCGCGCAGGCGGAACAGGTTGTGGTGCGGCAGCCAGCCGTGGTGCTCATCGCGTACCAACGCGGGAGGGACCAGCGCGCCGGAGCGGATGCAGACGATGTCGCCCGGTTGAAGGAGGTAGCGCTCGTACGACGCGGCGAACTCGGCCGGGATTCTCTCCTGGCTGGAAGCGGTGATGTGGCCCTCCCGCAGATGCCTGGGCCGCACCATGGGGATGGCGCCGTCCGGCACGCGTCGCTCGTCACGCAGGCGCGAGTACGAGAGACCCGCCTGGATCTCACACACCTCCGCCAGTGTCGTACGGGTCCAGCCGTCCGAGATGGAGGCGAACGAGCCCCCGCTCCCCCGGGCGAGCGCCGCCGCGTTCGCGACGACCGCCCGGCCCGCCTCGTTCGCCTGAATCTGCGTCCTGGCCAGCAGTTCGAACGCGTCCGCGACGGTGCTCAGCCCTTTGGCCGCGTCGTTCGGCGGCTCGTCGGCGAGATAGTCGGCGGGGTTGAGTGAGGAGTCGCGGGCGTGGATTTCGTCGGGCCGGACCGCGACACCGAGACTGTCGCCCGCCTCGTACCCGCCGTCCGGGGCCTGGCCGTCACGCCACCGCCGGTACGTGGTCACGATCGCGTTCAGGTCTTCCGGCGGCAGGGTCCGGTGGTCGCGGGATCTCGCCGCTCGCTCCCGCGCGTCGATGAGGAGCACCGGCGCGCCGGGAGTGCCCGGCCGGCGCAGCAACCACACGGACACGGGCACGTCGGTGGCGGCGAACAGCCGGCCCGGCAGGGCGATCACACACTCGACCACCCCGGCGTCCACCATGTTGCGGCGGATGTCCCGCTCGGCCTGGTTGGCGGACGTCCCGGCGCTCTGCGGCATGATCACAGCCGCCCTGCCGCCGACTTCCAGCGATCGCGGGACGTACTGCAACCAGGCGAAGTTGTCGTTCCCCGCCGGCGGCGCGCCGTACGGCCAGGCTGTCCGGGTCCTCTTTCCCGTCGTCGAGCCCATGTTGAACGGCGGGTTCGTGACGATCACGTCCGCCCGCACCGGCGGCCGGTTCCCGCGTACCTCCCACGGAGTGGCCGTGCCGACTTCCAGGATCGCGTCGGCACCGTGCAGGGCGAGGTTCATCGCGGCGTACCGGAGGGTCTCCAGGCGCGGGCTCTCGCCGCGCACGTCCGTGTTCCCGCCCGCCGCGGCGGCGGTCGCGACCAGCAGCTCGCCTCCGCGGGCGTACGGGTCGTAGATGCGTCTGATCTTGGCGGCACCGGAGACGACGAGGTCGGCCATGAGCCTGGTCAGCGCGGGAGGCGTGAAGAACTCGCCGCTGCGCAGCGCGACCTGCTCCTCGTACCTGCCAAGGAGCCGCTCGTACGTCTCGCGTCCGAGGCCGGCGGAGAGATCGACGACTCGCCTGAGTTCCTGGCCGGTACGTGGGGTCAGCCGCACCAGGGAGTCCTGCAGCCCCGGGGGCACACCGCGGCGGCGCAGCGCCTCGTCGGCCGCGTGCCCGATGTTCCGGAGCAGGTCTTTGGCCTGCTTCGCGCCATCGGCGCGGACGGGCTGCTCGTGCAACCTCGTCCAGCGCTCCGGCTCGGCCACGCGCAGGAAGTTGAGCGTGAGCAGCAGGGCCAGGTAGTCCGCCATGGCAGCGGAGCCCCTGATCGCGTCCGCCATCGCCAGCAGCTCGTGCAGCCGTCGTGCGTACCCCTCACCGGGTGAATCCCCGGGTGAATTCCCGGCCGCGGGAGGCGGCTGGTTGTCGGGCAGACCGCGTCGTACCCGGTCGCCGTACGTGGTGCCGGGGGGCTCGTCACCGATCAACCTGTTGGCCGGGACGCGGCGCGCGTCCAACCAGGCGAGCACGCTCTGGAGCCGGAAGTACTCGGCTTCCCCCGCCGACACGGGCCTGGGGAAGTCCGCGTGCCGCCTCTCCCAGTTCGTGACGGCCGGACGGGCCACCTTGGCCCACTCCGCGATCTCCGTTCGAGTGATCAGCCGACGGGTGTCACCCGTCTCCGCTCGCGTCTCTCGTCGCTGTGCCATGAGCAGACTGTAGAGGGAGCCGGGAGTGCCGCGTCCTTATGAGCACTACCAGTGCGCGATGTAGCGTCGGCCGTTGCGCGGCTGCGGCGCGCGTCACCGTGAATGTCTTCATATCCCTGATCTGCGGGAAAGTTCGCCGGACAGACGTCTAGACGGGCATCTGGTCAACCTTGACGATGGAGGAATTTTCAAAAATAAGGTTAACAGATTGGCGGGGCAACGGGACATCTACGAACGAGCACCACGGGGTACCGCCGCGAGCTGAGCCTACGCGAGGCCGTGGCCAGGGTCGGCTACGCGGCGGGAGGCGTCGAGTACACCCGCGAGTACTTCGCCGGCAACCCCGGCAACGTGATCGTGGCCCGGATCTCGGCCAACCAGACCGGCCGGGTGTCGTTCACGCTGCGGCACACCTCACCGCGTACCGACAAGACCGTGACCGCCTCGAACGGCCGGCTCACCATCCGCGGCCGACTCGCCGACAACGGCCTGCGGTTCGAGGCCCAGGTGCAGGTGGTCAAGCAGGGCGGCACCCGCACGGACTCCGGAGACCGTGTCACCGTGTCCGGGGCCGAGAGCGTGATGCTGGTGCTGTCGGCGGGCACCGACTACTCCGACGGCTACCCCGCCTACCGGGGCGCCGACCCGCAGGCCGGGGTCACCTCGCGGGTGACGACGGCGGCACCGGCTGGTCCAAGGCATGGAAGATCAGCTTCTGGGCCCGGCTGCTCGGCGGCACCCGCGCCCACAAGCCGCTCAGCGAACAGCTCAAGTCCTCCACGCTGGACAACCTGTGGGACACCTACGCGACGGTGTCCACGACGTTGAGCGGGTCGGCCTCCGGACCTCTGTATCCGGTCTTCGTCGGCAGCGCACCAACTACCTGTTCGACATCGACACCTTCACCGTCGCGACGTGAGGTGACGTCGGTCCGTCCCCGGGCCGGTGGCCGCCCGGGGATGGCACTGCCGCTCCGGCCGAGTCGCGCGAACGCCGGGTACATCAGCTGTGAAAGACGTCCTCAGACGCGCCAGGGCATGTGCTGGAGGGTCCAGGTGTTGCCGTCCGGGTCGGTGAAGGCGGCGTAGTGGACACCGCCCAGGTCCTCGACCGGGCCCACGTCCGCGCCGCGTTCGATGAGTGCCGCGCGGGCCTCCTCGATGTCGCTCACCACCAGGTGCAGGCCGCGCAGCGTGCCGACCGGCATGTCGAGGGACGGGACGCCCTCGGTCAGGGTGATCGAGCAGGCCGAGCCCGGCGGGGTGAGCTGGACGATCCGGACCCCGTCCGCGGGCCGTACGTCGACGTCCACGTGGAAGCCGAGGCGGTCGGCGTAGAAGGCTTTGGCCCGGTCGATGTCCTTGACGGGCACCGGGACGAGTTCGAGGAGAAACGTGCCGGGAGGGACGGGAGGGGTGGTGAGGCCGGCCGGGACGTCGGCGATGTCGGCCGGGATCTCGGTCTGCGTGGGCTGGGCGTCGGTCATCGCGGCTTGCCTCTCAGGTCGGTCATCGCGGCTCGCCTTTGACGGTCGGTCATCGCGACTCGCCTTGTAGGTCGGTCGTCACAGCTCGTCTTTCGCGGCCGGGCGTCACGGGCCGCCGGTCACGGCCGGGCGTCACGGGCCGCCGTTCGCGGACGTCTCGTCGAGCATCTCGGCGAGACGGTCGTACGCCTCGCCCGCGCCGCGTTCCATGGGGGTGCGGAGGATGCCGTCGCGGGCCTCGCGTGAGGGGTAGCGCACCGTGGTGGTCATCGCGGTCCGGCCGTCCTGCTCGTCGAAGACGGTGGTGACGAGGGCCTCGCCCTCCTCCCATCCGTCGTGGACCTCGCTCTGGACCAGCCGGCCGGGCGCGTCGACCTCGTGGAACAACCCGCTCTGGCCCAGCTCGGCACCCTCGGGCCCGTGCGACACGAAGCGCCAGGCACCGCCTGGGCGCAGGTCGATCTCGCAGACGACGAGGTGCCAGCCGCGTGCGCCGTGCCATCGGCGGAGCAGCTCGGGGCGGGTGAACGCGTCGAAGACGAGCCGGCGGGGCGCGGCGAACGTCCGGGTGAGCACGAGGTCGGTGTCGGACACCGCCCGCACCGTCAGACCTTCGGCCCGCTCCTGCCGCGCCATCACGGGCGCTTCCGCTCGGCGGTGTTCGTCGCTTCGCCGGGCCGCGGGCTCTCCTGTCCTGCGGCGTCCGCTTCACCGGGCCGCGGGCTCTTCTGTCCTGCGGCATTCGCTTCGCCAGGCCACGGGCTCTCCCGTTCGGCGGTGTTCGCGCTACCGGGCCACGCGCTCTCCCGTTCGACCGCGTTCGCTTCGCCGGTCTCAAGCTCGCCGAGCAGGTCGTCCAGCCTCTGGTAGCTCTCCTCCCAGTAGGAACGGTAGTTCGCCAGCCAGTCCACGGCGTCCTTGAGCCGGCCGGCCTCCAGGCGGCAGGGCCTGCGCTGCGCGTCGCGTCCGCGGGAGATCAGTCCGGCGCGCTCCAGCACCCGCAGGTGTTTGGAGATGCCCGGCTGGCTCATCGCGAACGGCGCGGCCAGCTCGGTCACCGTGGCCTCGCCCTCCATCAACCGGGTCAAGATCGCTCGCCGGGTCGGGTCGGCCAGCGCGGCGAACGTCGCGTCGAGAACGTCGGCAGACACTTTTATTACCTTCCGGTTCTATAACTATTTGGTTTTATACTGCGCCGGGTCCGGCGCTGTCAAGGACCTCGAGCCCTACCTGCGGTAACAGGGTTCCAGCCGGATCGGCTTCTGCCGGTCGTGTCGTCGCCCTTTCGATCCGGCGCTCCGGCCCCTGCCCCTCCGCGACGCACCGACGAATAGTCGGATCGTCCAGCCAGTCCACCGGTTCCACCATTCCTGCGGCCTTCAGCTGGGCTCATAGTTACCTCACCTGAGCGGATACACCCTGGTGAAGTCCATCCCCCCTTCCTGACCGGAGGCGAAATGCCGCAGCGAAACGGCCCTCACCGCCCAGTCCTGATCGCCGCACTGGCCATGGCGGCGATACTCCTCAGCCTTCTCGCGACGCCTCCCGCGTTCGCGCTGACGACCCGTGGCGTGAGCTCGCCGAACGGGCAGATCACCTTCACCGTCACCGAGCAGGCGCAGGGAGCGCTGACGTTCGCGGTGACGGCCGGGAGCACCTCGGTCTTCGGGGAGTCGCCCCTGGGCATCGCCACCTCGGCGGCCGATCTGCGGTCCGGGCTCGGCTTCGCGGGAGAGTCCCGCAGGTCGATCGACACGACCTACACGTTGCCCGCCGGGACCAAGCCGTCGTACCGCGACCACGCGAACGAGCTGGTGCTGCGGTACGCCAAGTCGGGCCGGACGCTGGAGCTGGTGATCCGGGCCTACGACGACGGCGTCGCCTACCGGTACCGGCTGCCGGGGAGCGGCGCGGTGTCGATCACGGACGAGGCCGGCGGGTGGCGCCTGCCGACGACGACCGGCGGGTGGGCCGCCCCCTGGAACGGGAACTACGAGCAGGACTACACCTACCGGAACGCCTCCCAGCTGAACTCCGGCACGGAACTCACCATGCCGCTGCTGGCGTCGATCGACGACAACGCCTACTTCACGGTGATCACCGAGGCCGAGGTGGTGAACGCGAACGCCTCCTACGTGCCGTCCCTGCTGAAGGGCAGCGGCGCCGGGGACGGGCTGCTGAACCTGGAGCGGACGCCGGACCAGGCGTTCCCGATCTCGGCGACGTACCCGTTCCAGACGCCGTGGCGGGTGGCGATCATCGCGAAGGGCGTCGACCCGCTCTACAACTCGGACCTGGTGCAGCACCTGAACCCGCCGGCGACGACCGCCGCCTCCTGGGTGCGCCCGGGGCGCGCCGCCTGGTCGTGGTACGCGGACGGGGACAGCGCCGCCGACCTCGACAAGCAGAAGGAGTACGTCGACTTCGCCGAGTCGATGGGCTTCGAGTACGTGACCATGGACTGCTGCTACGACCGTGCGACGGACCTTCCGGCGATCGCGTCCTACGCCAAGCGGCACGGGGTCGACATGTTCGCCTGGGTCAACGCCGAGCCGTTCGCCGACCCGGCCGTCGCGGACGCGCTGATGGCCGAGCACAAGGACTACGGCGTCAAGGGCCTCAAGGTCGACTTCTTCCTGCGGGACTCGAAGGAGGCGATGGGCTGGTACCAGTCGATCGGCAAGGCCGCGGGCGACAACGAGATGATGATCACCTTCCACGGCAACACCAAGCCGGGCGGCGAGAACCGTACCTGGCCGTGGCTGGTGACGACGGAGGCGGTGGCCGGGACCGAGCACTACCTGTACCCGCCGCCCACGACCGCCCGCCAGGACGTCACCTATCCGTTCGTCCGGAACATGCTCGGCGGCATGGACTACACGCCGACGATGATCTCGGAGAACGCGTCGATCCTCACGCAGGGCCACACGCTCGCGCAGGCCGTCGTGTACACCTCCGCGATGGTCAACTACGCGGACTCGGCCGCGGCCTACGAGCAGTGGGACGGCCGTCACCTGATGCGCGCTCTCCCGACGACGTGGGACGAGACGAAGGTCGTCGAGGGATTCCCCGGAGATCACATCACGGTCGCCCGCCGCTCGGGCGCCGACTGGTTCGTCGGCGCGATGACGTCGCCGGCCAGGACCGCCACGGTCCCGCTGTCGTTCCTCGGCTCGGGCACGCACACCGCGACGATCTTCTCCGACGACGGTTCGGGACGGCTCACCACGTCGACCCGGACCGTCACGAGCGCGACCACGCTCTCGCTGCCGATGATCGCCACGGGCGGGGTCTCGGTGCACATCTCGAAGACCCCCCTGCCGAAGATCGGGTCCGGTGACACGCGGTACGAGGCGGAGAGCGCGGCCAACACGCGCGGCGGCGCCGCCGGGATCCACCCCTGCAAGGGGTGCTCCGGCGGGCAGAAGGTCGGCGACCTCGGGGCCGGCGGTTCGGTGCGGTTCAACGGCGTGACGGCCGCGACCGCGGGCACGCACCGGCTGACCTTCACCTACACCTCGGGCGACCCGCGTTCGGTGCGGGTTCAGGTCAACGGCGCCACCGTCTCGACGGAGAACGTCAAGGACTCCGGCGGCTGGGAGCACGTGGGCAAGTGGTCGCTCGATGTACCGCTCAACGCCGGCGCGAACACCGTCACGTTCCTGAACGACGGCGCTCACGCCCCGGACATCGACGCGTTGACGATCGCGCGTACGGTCCAGGCGGAGGCGCCGGTGAACATCCGGGAGGGCGGAGCCGCCGTGGACATGTGTTCGGGATGCGGAAGCGGGGCCGGGGTGTCGGGGCTGGCGGACGGGTCGGTCTCGGTGCGCGTCGACGCCGTCTCGGCCGGCGACAAGACGGTGCGGATCGACTACGCCTCGGCGACCGCCGGCTCGATCGAGGTGGCGGTGAACGGCGGAGCCCCGATCACCGTGCCGCTGCACGCGACGGGGAGCGACGACACCCCCGCGACGGCGACCGTCGGGCTCCCGTTGAACCCCGGCGCGAACACGATCGTGTTCGGGAACGCCTCCGGGGCGTCGGTGACCGTCGACTCGGTCGGCACGGTGCTGTGAGCCGGGCGGGGCGGCGATCGCCGGCCCGGTCCACGCGGGATACGGGCCGGGCGGGGCGGCGATCGTCGGCTCGGCCCGCGCGGAGATCCGGGCCGGGCAGGGCGATGATCGTCGGCTCGGCCCGCGCGGAGATCCGGGCCGGGCGGGGCGGTGGCCGCCGGCCCGGCGGTGCGGGCCCGGCGCAGCACCGCCCCGCCTACACCGTCGGATCGTCCATCCCCTACCTGCGAAAGCCCATTTCACGAAGAATCACCCGGCCGATAGCGTCATTGATATGTGGCGGTGGCTCCCCACCGCCCGAGCAGCCGGACGGCATCTGATGGAGAACGTGGTGACCGACGAAGTACGCTCCAGACCCGCGGCGAACGCGGGTCCGGTCGACGCCCGGGTCGAGAACACCGGCACGGGAGTGCGGTTGACCGTCACCTGGCGGGAGGAGATCGTCCTCGACCGGGTCCCGCTCGGGTTCGTGCTCGACGGCACGGAGCTGGGGACGGCGGACGCGGAGCTCGTGCGCGTCTCGGAGCGTACGGTCCGCGACCGGTTCCGCGCCCGCTCCGGCAAGTCGGTCGGCGATCATGATTACGAGCACCGCGAGAGCGTGTACGCCTTCCGCGAGGCCGGCGGTGTCGAATGGCAGGTCGTCCTGCGCGTCGCGCGCGACGGCGTCGCGATCCGCTACGCGCTGCCCGCGCTGGACGGGACCGCCCGCGTCACGGGTGACCGCACCGCCGTCACGCTTCCGGCCGGGTCGCGGAGCTGGGTGCTCGACTACCAGACCTGGTACGAGACGCCCCGCTCCGGGGTCGACAGCGCCGAGCTGGCGAGCGGCGCGTACGGGTTCCCGTTCCTGGCCCGGCTGGACGCGGAGAAGCACGTACTGATCACCGAGTCGGGGATCGACGGCCGGTTCGCGGGCGCGCACGTCGAGGCGGAGGAGTCCGAAGACGGCGGGCGGACGCTGCGGTTCGCCCTCGCCGACGAGAGTGTCGAGGTCACCCGCGGCGTCGTCACGCCCTGGCGGGTCTTCCTCGTCGGGACCCTGGCGGAGCTGGTGTCCTCGCTGCTCGTCGACGAGCTGGCGCCCGCCGCCTCCCCCGAGCTGGAGGAGGCGGCGTGGGTCAGGCCGGGGCGGGCGGCCTGGTCGTGGTGGTCGGACTTCTACTCGGGCGCGCAGCTGGACAGGCAGAAGCACTTCGTCGACGTCGCCGCCGACCTCGGCTGGGAACACCTGCTCATCGACTGCGGGTGGGAGGAGACCTGGGTGCCGGAGATCGTCTCCTACGCCGCCGCCCGGGGCGTCCAGGTGCACCTGTGGACGATCTGGCGCGACCTGAACAGCCCGGAGGACCTGCGCAGGCTGGCGCTGTGGCGGTCCTGGGGCGTCGCCGGGATCAAGGTCGACTTCATGGAGTCGGAGTCGAAGGACCGCTACCGCTGGTACGACACGATCCTCGCCGAGACCGCGCGGCTCGGCCTCATGGTGAACTTCCACGGCTCGGTCATCCCGCGCGGCTGGGCGCGCACGTTCCCGCAGGTGATCGGGTACGAGGCGATCCGCGGCGCCGAGTACTACGTGTTCTTCGAGAACCAGGCCCTCACCGCCGCGCACAACGTCGTCCAGCCGTTCACCCGCAACGTCGTGGGCGGCATGGACGCCACGCCGGTCGCGTTCGGCGCCGCGAACCGCACGACCAGCGACGGCCACGAGCTCGGGCTGTCGGTGGCGTTCGAGTGCGGGATCACCCACTTCGCCGATCATGTCGACGCCTACGCCGGACGCCCGCTCGCGGCCCGGTTCCTGGCGGAGCAGGCGCCGTACTGGGCGGAGACGGTGCTGCTGGCGGGCGACCCCGACAGCCACGCGGTCATCGCCCGCCGGGCCGGCGACCGGTGGTTCGTGGGCGGCATCGCCGCCGGGGAGGCCCGGACGATCCGCGTGCCGCTCGACGCGCTCGGGGTGGGGGCGGACGCCCAGGTGTGGATCGTGGGCGACGCGTCGCCCACGACCGGTGAGGTGCCCGCGACCGGGCTCGTGGAGAGGGCCACGACCGCCGGTGACGCGATCGACGTCGAGGTCGCCCGCGACGGCGGCTTCGTCGCCATCGTGGCCCCGGCGGGCACCGACGTGTTCCGGGCCGCGCCCCGGCCGCGTCAGGCCGTACCGGCCGTGTACCCGGCCGTCGCCGAGGTCGGCGCGGACGGGACGGCGTCGATCACGACCGACGCCGGGGTCCGGCTGCGCCTTCCCCCGGGGTGGTCGGCCGATCGCGTCGGCGAGACCGGCTGGACCGTCCGCCCCGACGCCTCGCTGCGCCCCGGACGTCTCGGCGTCGTGACGATCGAGCGGGACGGCGACGGCGAGGGCGACGGCGAAGGCCGGATGCCCGTCGTCTCGCACGCGCGCGTCGTGCGCCCGCTGACGCCCGGCGACCACGCCCTCTCGGACCTGCCGATGATCGCCTTCGTCAACGACGACGGGCCCGTCGAGCGGGACCTGTCGAACGGGGCGGGCAACCCCGGCGACGGGCGGCCCATGCGCGTGGCGGGCCGGGGGTTCGAGCGCGGCCTCGGCACGGCGCCGTACTCGGAGGCGCGCTTCCACCTCGGCGGGCGCGTGGAGACGTTCACCGGCGCGGTCGGGGTCGACGACGAGTCGACCGGCGGCGCCAGGGTCCGCGTGCTCGGTGACGGCCGCGAGCTGTTCACCGCCGTCGTCGAGGCGGGCAGGCCCGTCACGGACTTCGACGTGGAGGTGCTGGGCGTCCAGACCCTCTGCCTGCGCAGCGAGACGGCCACGCCGGACGACGCCGGCGTGCACGTCGACTGGGTCGACACGACCCTGCACGTCCCACCCACGAACCGATGACACGAGCCGATGACACCGCGCCGATCACGACGACCGGCGCACAGCACGATCGACAGCGCAACCAGAGGAACACCATGAAGAGCACGTGGATGGCGGCCGTGGCGATGGTCACGGCGACGACACTTCTCACGGCCTGCGGATCCGGATCCGGATCCGGGTCGGGATCGGCTGCCGCGCCGGGCGAGAAGGTCACCCTCACCTACGCCAACTGGAGCGAGGACCAGACTCCCGCGATGGAGCAGATCGCCGCGGAGTTCCAGAAGGCGAACCCGAACATCACCGTCAAGGTCCAGACGCTGCCGTGGACCGAGTACTGGTCGACGCTCCAGGTCGGCGCCGCGGGCGGCACCGCGCCCGACGCGTTCTGGATGCTCGCCGACCACTTCCGCGAGTACGCGAAGGGCGGCCAGCTGCTCGACCTGTCGGAGACGGTCAAGGCGGGCGGGATCGACACGGCCGTCTACCCCAAGGCCGTCACCGACTCCTACACCTACGAAGGCAAGCTGTTCGCGCTGCCGAAGGACTTCGACACCAACGGCATCTGGTACAACAAGGCGCTCTTCGACGCCGCGAAAGTCGCCTACCCGGACGACACCTGGGGCTGGCAGGACGTGCAGGACGCCGCCAAGAAGCTGACCGACAAGGCCAAGGGCGTGTGGGGCGTCGCGGCGCCGATCGACCCGCAGGGCGGCTACTACAACACGATCCTGCAGGCCGGCGGGTCGATCATCAACGCCGAGGGCACCGCGTCCGGCTTCGCGAGCCCGGAGAGCGTCGCCGGCCTGAAGTTCTGGACCGACCTGCAGGCGGCCGGCTCGTCGCCGACGCTGCAGCAGCTGTCGGACACCGAGGCCGTCTCGATGTTCGAGAACCAGAAGGTCGCCATGTACTTCTCCGGCGCGTACTGGGCCTTCCGCTTCCACAAGAACGCCGACCTGAAGGGCAAGGTCGACGTCGCGCCGCTGCCGCAGGGCGTCAAGCGCGCCACCGTCACCAGCGGCATCGGCAACGCCGGGTACGCGGGCAGCAAGCACCCGGAGGAGCTGAAGAAGTTCCTGGCCTTCCTGGGCGGGACCAAGGCCGCCGAGATCCAGGCCGCCACCGGGACGGTGCTCCCCGCCTACAAGGGGACGCAGCAGCCGTGGCTCGACGCGATGCCCGAGTTCAAGCTGAAGGTGTTCATCGACGCCATCGAGTACAGCGTCCCCCTCCCGGTCGCCGGCAACGCGTCGGAGTGGCAGGGCCTCGCCGCGGAGTATCTCGCCCCCGCGTGGGACGGCAAGAAGCCCGTGCAGGACGCGGCCAAGGAGTACCAGGCCGCCGTCGACGAGGTGCTCGCGAAGCAATGACGTCCGTGACGACGAAGCCCGCGAGGGCGACGGAGCCCGTACGGCGGCCGGCCGGCCGCCGTACGGGCGTCGGTCAGCCCAGCGGCTGGTGGGCGGCCGCGTTCGTCGCCCCGGCGGTGATCGGCCTGGCCGCCCTCTACCTGTGGCCGTTCCTGTCCACCATGATCAAGAGCTTCCAGGACGTTCCGGCGTTCGGGCCCGCGACCTTCGTGGGGCTGGACAACTACGCGAACCTCGTCGGCGACGAGGACTTCTGGAAGGCGTTCGGCAACTCCGCCCTCTACACCGCGATCATCCTGCTCGGCATCCCGCTCGCCATCGTGCTGGCGGCGCTGATCGAGCAGGTCGGCCGGGGGCGCGCGGTCTACCGGGTGCTCTTCTTCCTGCCCGTGGTCACCCTGCCGGTCGCGATCGGCATGGTCTGGCGGTTCATCTACAACGGCGACTTCGGGCTGCTGAACTCGGTGCTGTCGTGGTTCGGCGTCCCCGGACAGTTCTGGGTGGCCGACCCCCGGTTCACGATCTACGCGTTCGGCGTGGCCGGCATCTGGATGGGCCTCGGCATCAACCTGATCATCCTGGGCGCCGGGCTGCAGGCCATCCCGAAGGAGCTCTACGAGGCCTCCGCCCTGGACGGCGCGGGCCGGGTACGGCAGTTCCGGCACATCACCGTGCCGCTGCTCAGCCCGAGCATCTTCTTCGTCACGATCCTCAACGTGATCGCCGCCCTGCAGATGTTCGACCTGATCTTCGTCATGTTGCGCGGGGTGAACAACACCGCCCTCGCCGACTCCAAGACGATCGTCTATCTCTTCTACGAGAAGGCGTTCGTCCAGTTCGACCAGGGCTACGGCGCCGCGATCGCGATCGTGCTGCTCATGGTGATCATGATCGCCACGGCCCTGCAGTTCCGCCTCCAGAGATCGTGGGTGTTCTATGGCTGAGACCACCGCCGTCGAGACCACCGCCGCTGGAACCGTCGCCGCCGGGAGTTCCGGGCCGCGCCCCCGGCGGCGCGGGAAGGCGGGCACCACCTGGCCGATCCACGTCGTTCTCAGCGTCGCGGCCGTCGTCATGGTGGTGCCGTTCGTCTGGCAGATCCTCACCCTGTTCAAGTCGACCTCCGAGGCGACCAGAATCCCGCCGACGATCCTGCCGGAGAGCTTCGGCCTGGACGCGTTCGCGACGTTCTTCACGACCGTGCCGTTCTGGTCGATGTTCGCGGTCTCGGTCGGCTCGCTGGTCCTGCGGGTCGCCGGCCAGCTCGCGGTCGCGGCGCTCGCCGGGTACGCCTTCGCCCGCATCCCCTTCCGGGGCCGCAACCTGCTGTTCGGCCTGTTCATCGCCATGCTGATGGTGCCGAGCCAGCTGTTCCTGATCGGCCAGTACGAGCTGATCCGCGGCGTGGGGCTGCTCGACACCCTGCCGGCGCTCGCCATTCCCGGCCTGTTCTCGGCGTTCGGCACCTTCCTGATGCGCCAGGCCTTCCTCACCATGCCGAAGGACTACGAGGAGGCGGCGCGGCTCGACGGCGCCAACACCTTCCAGGTGTTCTGGTACGTCATGCTCCCGATGGCCAGGCCGATGCTCGCCGCCCTCGCCGTGCTGACCGGCCTCTACTCGTGGAACGACCTCCTGTGGCCGCTCATCGTCTCGCCCTCGGGGGAGAACCGGCCGCTGCCGGTCGGGCTGGCGGGGCTGCAGGGACAGTTCGGTACGGACTACCCGACCCTCATGGCGGGGGCGTTCGTGTGCTCCGTCCCGCTCGTGATCGTCTTCCTGCTCCTGCAGCGGCAGTTCTTCGCGGGCATCGCGAGCAGCGGGCTCAAGGGATGACGGAAAAGATGGGTAAAGATCATAAAGTGAACGACACCACGAACGACGTACCGGTACACCTGCGCGCCGGGGGCACCAGCCTCGTCGTCGCCGTCGACGGCGGCCGGCTCCCCCGCGTCCTGCACTGGGGGGCGGACCTCGGCCCGCTGGAGGACGGCGCCCTGGCGGACCTGCACCGGGCCGCGCTCCCGGCCATCGGCGACAGCGCGGTCACCTACCCGCAGCCCGTCCCGGTGCTCCCCCAGCTGGCGGAGGGCTGGCTCGGACGCCCCGGGCTGGTCGGCGACAGCGACGGCCGCCGCTGGGCGCCGAAGTTCCGGAACGCGACCTACCACCTCGACGGCGAGGCCGGCGGCGGCCCGGTGCTGCGGAGCACGGCGCACGACCCGGAGTACGGGCTGACCGCCGACATCGAGATCCAGGTGCTCGCCGCCGGCGGCCTCGTACGGCAGCGGGCCCGGATCACCAACGACGCCGGGACGCCGTACCGCGTCGGCGGCCTGGAGACGGCCCTCCCCGTGCCGTCGGACGCGTCGGAGGTCCTCGACCTGACCGGCCGCTGGGCGCTCGAACGCGTGCCGCAACGGCGCCCGTTCCACGTCGGGGAGTGGGTCCGGGCCTCGCGGGGCGGCAAGCCGGGCCTCGAGCACACGCTGCTGCTCGTCGCCGGTGAGGAGGGGTTCGGGTTCCGGCACGGGACGGTGTGGGCGACCCACCTCGCCTGGAGCGGCAACCAGGTACTCGCCGCCGAGCGGACCCCGGCGGGCACCAGGCACCTGGCGGCGGGAGAGGCGCTGCTCGCGGACGAGGTGGTGCTCGGGCGGGGCGACTCGTATCAGAGCCCGTGGCAGTACGGCTCGTGGGGAGTGGGGCTGGACGACCTCGCCTCGCGGTTCCACCGGTACCTGCGGTCGCGCCCCGAGCACCCCCGCTCGCCCCGGCCCGTCGTGCTGAACACCTGGGAGGCCGTCTACTTCCAGCACGACCTCGCGACCCTGGCCGCGCTCGCCGAACGCGGGGCGGAGATCGGCGCCGAGCGGTTCGTGCTGGACGACGGCTGGTTCCTCGGCCGCCGGGACGACACCACCTCGCTGGGCGACTGGACGGTCGACCCGGCCGTCTGGCCGGACGGCCTCGAACCGCTCGTCGCCCGCGTGCGCGAGGCCGGCATGGACTTCGGGCTCTGGTTCGAGCCGGAGATGGTGAACCTCGATTCCGACCTGGCCCGCGAACACCCGGAATGGATCTTCGACGCGGGGCACGGCCCCGGCCTGCCCTCCCGCCACCAGCACGTCCTCGACCTCGGCCACCCCGGCGCGTACGCCCACCTCCTGGAGCGGATGAGCGCCCTGATCGGCTCGCTCGGCATCGCCTACATCAAGTGGGACCACAACCGGTACCTGCTCGACGCCGGCCACGGTCCCGAAGGGCGGCCGGGGGTGCGCGAGCAGGTCCGGCAGGCGTACCGGCTGATGGCCGATCTCAAGGCCGCCCACCCGGGGCTGGAGATCGAGTCGTGCGCCAGCGGCGGCGGCCGGATCGACCTCGGCGTGCTGGAGCACACCGACCGGGTCTGGCCGAGCGACTGCAACGACCCGCACGAGCGGCTGGAGATCCAGCGCTGGACCGGGCTGCTGGTGCCCCCGGAGATGCAGGGCACGCACATCGCCGCCGAGGAGACGCACACGACCCACCGCACGCATCCGCTCGACTACCGCGCGGAGAAGGCGCTGTGGGGGCACCTCGGCGTCGAGGTCGACCTGCTCACCATGGACGACGAGAGTCGCGCCGCGCTCGCGAGATGGGTCGCGTTCCACAAGGAGCACCGGGCACTGCTGCACTCGGGTGACGTCGTGCACGCCGACCTCGCCGACGCGGCGTTGCGCCTCCAGGGTGTCGTGGCGGCCGACCGGAGCGAGGCCCTGTACGCGTTCAGCGTCGTCGAGCGCCCGTCGACCTGGCCGCCGGGACGCGTCCGGCTCCCCGGGCTCGACGACGAGCGGACCTACACCGTCGAGGCCGTCCACCCGGGCGCCTCGCCCGCGCTCGCGCCCGGCGCCGTGCTCCCGCCGTGGCAGTACGACGGGGTGACGCTGCCCGGACGGGTGCTGCGGCTCGTCGGCGTCGAGGCACCGTCACTGGACGTCGACCGCTCGGTGCTGATCCGCGTCGTGAGCCGGCCGGCGGCGCCGTGACCCGGGTGGCGGTCATCTCGCCTCCCGGGCCCGGGGCGGCGCCGTGACCGGGGCGGCGACGTCGTGACCCAGGTGGTGCGACCGGGTTCGCGTCGCGGCCCGGACGGCGGCGCCGTGACCCGGGCCGCGTGGCCGGGCTCGCGAGCCGCGGGAGAGCGCCCCGGCTCAGCCCTTGGCGCGGTTGCGGTATTCGGTGGGGCTGGCCTCGTGCATCCGCTTGAAGTGGCGGGAGAAGTAGAACGGGTCGGGATAGCCGACCTCGCGGGCGATGGTGGCGACGGTCGCGTCCGTCGTGTCGAGCAGCTGGCGCGCCTGCGCCATCCGCAGCGCCGTGTGGTGCGCGAGCACCCCGCCCCCGGTGGCGTGGCGGAACATCGCGCTCAGGTGGGAGGGCGAGACGCCGACCAGTGACGCCAGGTCGGCGACCCGTACCGTGCTGTCCAGCCGCTCGGCGAGGTAGGCCATCGCCCGCTGCAGGGGGTCGCCGGGCGCGGGCATGGCGCGGTCGACGACGATCTGCGTGAGGAGCTTCCACGCCGCACCGGCCGCCCCCATCCGGCTCGCCGGGGAGTGGTCGCGTTCGAGGATGGTGACGATCTCGTCCAGCAGCGCGACCGCCCGGTCGAGGCGCCGGATGGGGATCACCGGCCTGGACACGCTCGCGCCGATCTCCTCGACGAGCTCGGCCAGGTCACTGCCGCGGAGATGGCACCACCAGATCGTCCAGGGGTTGCCGGCGGACGCGCCGTAGGAGTGCGGGGCGCCACGCGGGATCACCAGGGCCGCGTTCGACCCGACGCGGTGCTGGGCGCCGCCGACGCTCGCCCATCCGGTGCCGGCCGTGCACAGGATGAGAATGGTCTCCTCGGTGCCGTTCGGCCTTGTCATCAGGTGGTCTGCCGCCTTGGGATAGTAACCGCAGTCGGTGACCATGAGGCGCCTGGTCACCGGGCGGGCGTGCGCCTCGGCGACGACGCGGCGCGGCACGACGGTGAGCCGCTGGTTGAGGAACCCCTCCTGGATCGGCACGGGAGCAGTATGGCACACGCCGTCGGATTGTCCAGGTAGTGCCGCGTAATGGACATTCCTCGCGGCCGGTCGCCGCGTGTTGACTGGTCCGTAGGGAACGACGACGTGACCGGTCCGCGAGGAACGGACGGCTCGCGTGCTCGGCCGATCGCGGAGGCCGTCCAGCCGGGCGGGCTCCCCACCATCTGGGGGATGTAGATCATGGGACGGGGATTGCTGTCCGGCAAGGTGGCCGTGGTGACCGGCGCGGCCTCCGGCATCGGCGCCGCGGTGGTGGACCGCTTCCTGGCCGAGGACGCGCGCGTGATCGCGGTCGACCTGGCCGGGCAGGGCCCCGACCGGCCCGGAGTGCTGGCGGTCACCGGCGACGTGGCCGACGCCCGCACCTGGCGGCGGATCGCGGACGTGGCGCGAACCGAGTTCGGGCGGCTCGACGTGCTGCACAGCAACGCCAGCGTGGTGACGCGGGCCCCCGCCCACGAACTGGCCGAGGCCGACTGGGACCGGCAGATCGCGGTCAACCTCACCGCGACGTACCTGGCGGTCCACGCGTGCGTCGGGCTCCTGCGGGCGAACCGGGGCACCATCGTGCTCAGCTCCTCCGTGCACGCCCTGGCGGGCCTGCCCTCGCACCCCGCCTACGCCGCGGCCAAGGGCGGCCTGGTGTCGCTCGGCCGCCAGCTGGCCGTGGAGTACGGCCCCGAGGTGCGGGTCAACACCGTGCTCCCCGGGCCGATCCTCACCCCCGCCTGGGACGGCATCGGCGAGGAGGACCGCCTGCGCAGCGTGGCCGGCACCGCCGCCGCGCGCTTCGGCAGGCCCGAGGAGGTGGCGGCCGCGGTGACCTTTCTCGCCTGCGAGGAGAGCTCGTACGTCACCGGGGCTTGCCTGGTCGTGGACGGTGGCTGGAGCGCGGTGAAGGACTCCGCGTGACCGGCCGGAATCGAGCAGATCAGGACGATCGGGAAGGGGTTCGCCGGATGGCGACGGTCCCGGTTCCGCTGAGCCCCCTCTTCGATCTCAAGCGCGGCGGCAGATGGACGTCGCTGGCAGGCGGCGGCCGCGAGTGGCTGTGGTCGCGCCCCGACCCCGCCCGGGAGAGCGTGCTCCCCGGCATGGACTTCGTCGACGCGGGCGGCCTGGAGGAGTGCCTTCCCACGGTGCGCGGCCTGCCCGACCACGGCGACGCGTGGAGCCGCCCCTGGAGCGGGTCGGCGGGCGAGGGCTTCGTGCGGGGCGACGGCTTCGAGCTGCGGCGCGCGGTCACCGAGGAGGCGGGGGCGGTGGTCGCCGAGTACCGCCTGTCGGCCGACCCCGGGTACGCGTTCGTCTGGGCCGCCCACGCACTGCTCGACCTCGGCGACCACGCCCGGCTCGTCGCTCCGGCGGGGACCCCCGCCAGGGTCTTTCCCGAGGCCGCGGGGATGCTCGCCCGTCCCTGGCCCTCCGGCGCCCCCTACCTGGAGGGCCGCTGGCCCGACCCGCTGGGCCTGCCGCTCGGCCGGTTCGGCCCGTGCGACGGCACCGCGGCCGGAGCCGTGCTCCGGTGCGCCGCCGTCCGGGTGGTGGACGGCCCCGACGTCCTCCACCTGCGGGTGGAGGCACCCGAGGGAGTGCCGGTGTCCACCGCGCTGTGGCGCAACCTCGGCGGATTCCCCGCCCACGCGCCGTACCGCAGCATCGGCGTGGAGCCGATGCTCGGCGCGGTCTTCGACCTGGCCGAGGCGGGACCGGGAGACGCCGCGGTGGTCCCGCCCTCCGGGGAGCTGACGTGGCGGCTGGTGCTGGCGGCCGAACGGATGGGCGACGGCGGAACGGATGGGCGAGCGACGGAGCGGATGAGCGACAGCTGAACGGATGGGCGACCGGCGGAACGGATGAGCGACAGCTGAACGGATGGGCGACCGGCGAACGGATGGGCGACCGGTTGAACGCTCTCCGCGGGCGCTCCCAGGACCGAGGGACGAGACCTGCCACCGCCGTGGCCGAGCACCTGGGACGACCCGAATACTTTGCCTTTGCGCTAAGTGTTTCCATGGACAATACTTAGCCGCATGGCACAGTATTCGGCCGAGCTCGACGGCGTGTTCGTCGCCCTCGCCGACCCGACGCGGCGCGGCGTCATCCGGCGCCTCGGCCGCGGCCCGGCGAGCGTGGGCGATCTCGCCCGCGAGTTCCCGATGACCCTGCCCTCCTTCATGAAGCACGTGCGAACGCTCGAGGCGAACGGCCTGATCCACACGATCAAGCTCGGCCGGGTGCGCACCTGCGTGCTCAACCGCGACCGTCTCGCTCTCGTCGACGGCTGGCTCGCGGAGCAGCACCGAATCTGGGAAGAGCGCACCGACCGGCTCGAACTCCTCGTCACCGACCTCAAGGAAACCGACCGTGAACCCTGATCTTGACCTGACCCTGCGGCGGATCATCCACGCCCCCCGCGCCGCCATATGGAGCGCGTGGACCGACCCGGCCCTCTTCGGGCAATGGTGGGTCCCCGCGCCGACCGTGTGCCGCGTCGACCGCCTCGACGTCCGGCCCGGCGGCGCGCTCCTGACCCGGCTGAGCGACGACGGGGTGAACTTCGTCCCGCACATGGACGCGAGCTTCCTCCTCGTCGACGAGCTCGAGCGGATCGTGTTCACGAACGCGATCGACAGCGCCTGGCGCCCCGCCGATCCCGCACCGGTGCTCATGACAGCCGAGATCACGCTGAGCGATCATCCGGACGGAACGGACTACCGGATCCTCGTCCGGCACGGCGATCCCGCCGCCCGCGCCCGCCACGAGGAACTCGGCTTCCTTGAAGGCTGGGGCTCGGCCACCAAGCAACTCGCCGTGTTCGTGGAGAGCCGGGCCGCACGATGAAGATCACTCTCACCGAGTTCGTCACCCTCGACGGGGTCAGCCAGGGCCCCGGCTCGCCGTCCGAGGACACCAGCGACGGCTTCACCCGGGGCGGCTGGCTCGTGCCCCACCTGGACGACCTCTTCGTCCGGCGTACCTCCGGCTGGCTCGACCTCGCCGACGGCCTGCTGCTCGGGCGGCGAACCTACGAGGCGTTCGCCCGGGACTGGCCGCGGATCACCGACCCGGACGACCCGTACACCGCGCGGATGAACTCGCTGCCGAAGTACGTGGTGACCAGCACCCTCACCGAAGGGAGCTGGCATCCGACGACCGTGCTCCGCGGCGACCCGATCCAGACCGTCGGGGAACTCAAGGCACGGCCAGGACGGGAACTCCAGATCCACGGGAGCGCGCGACTCGGCAACACCCTGCTGGCGGCGGGCCTCGTCGACACGCTCCGGCTCGTCGTCGCCCCGGCCGTGACCGGTTCCGGGCGGCGGCTGCTCGACCACCCGGGCGGGCCCGTCGGCCTTCGGCTCGTTCACCACGAGGTGACGGCGACCGGCCTGCTGCTGCTCCAGTACGAGACCGCCGGCGCCGCCCCGGTGGCGGAGTACGAGGGCGTCACGGCCTTCGTCTAGTGCGGTGACCAGGACCGGGCACCGTCTAGTGCGGTGACCAGGACCGGACACGCGCACCGGGCCGAGGTCACGGATCGTCCGGCCGGCGCGATCAGCCGTGGTGTCCCTTCTGCCGGCCGGTTTCCAGCAAGCGCTGCATCTGGGATATCTCGGCATGCTGGGTGTCCCTCACCTCGCGGGCGAACGCGGCGACCTCCCTGTGCCGCACGAGCCCGTGCCTGAGCAGATGCTGGGACAGCATCACCGCCACCTTGTGGTGCGAGATCATGTCTTTCAGGAACGTCTTGTCCAGCGAGTCACCCGACAGGTGCGACAGATCGCGCATCATCGGCTGGTAGCCGGCCTCCGCGGTGCGCCCTGGGTACCACTTGGCCAGCCACACCTTCATCCTGGCGACGTCGGCGCTCTGCGTGGCCACCATCGCCGCGCCCAGCCGGCGCATTCCCGGGCTGCTGGAGCGCCGAAGCTGTTCCGCGGCGGTGACGCCCTCCTGGTTGTGGGGCACCATCTGCGTCAGATAGTCGAACTCGCCGATCGCGGCCATATCGTTCATCCCGCCCGTTGACCGCTCGTCGGAGTTCGCCGGAGGGCGAGGCCGCTGGGTCGGCGCAAGCCGATCTTCGATCGCGGCCGCCACGATTACACCCGTCAACGCCACGATCGTCAGGATCAGTCCGAACAAGATCTTTATTGTCGTCGGCCGCACATTCCCCCCCTTCGGACAAAAGCATATTTATTACCAAATTTCAGGATGCATCGGGCATGGTTCGTGGAAACAGGGCTGTTTGGCGCATCGGATCAGGACCAAAGTCCTTCCCGGAGCAGCCGATCAACGTCGCCGCCCAGGTGGGAGTCCCGGAGGGCCGGATGTTCTTCCAGGTTCCCGGATGTCTTCGCCGGAGGAGAACCCTCGTGGCCGGCCGCACCCTCACCGACACGTTACGCGAGGCCGAGCGGCGCCTGCGGGCGGCACGGCTCGCCGGAGACGTCGAGACGCCGGCCAGGCCCGCCCCGGCGGCTGTGATCTCTCTCCCGCGCGACGAGTCCCGTTGTCGGGGAAAGCGGCCCGGGAGGCCACCGCTCGGGTACGTTGGGGCCGATGAACGATCAGCACGCGGAGGTTTCACGGCCGGAGCGCGGCCACCGGCCGAGCGGGCGGACGACGCCCGCGCAGCCTGACGTCTCGGAGGGCAGGCCGCGAGGCATGCGCGCGGGCCGGTCGCGCGGGAGGCCGGTGGCCGCCTCGCTCGTCGGCCTGGTCGTCGCGATCTCCGGCTGCGCCGCCTCACAAAGCGCCACCTCACAGAGCGCCGCCTCCTCGCAGGACGCCGCCTCGCGGGACGCTTCCTCGCGAACGGGTGCCGCACGGGACACCACCTCGCAGAGCGCCGCCGCCCCGAAGACGACACCGCCGCCGTCGGCGGAATCCGCGGGCCAGACCCCCGCGGGCCAGGCGGCATCCGCTCTGCCCGCCCCGGACGCGGCGATCCCCGCCGACCCCTCACGACTGGCCCGTTCCCTCACCACCACCACCGCGCAACTCCGGCGCGCCATCGACGACTGGAGACGCGAGGGCGACCCCGCCAAGGGGCAACCCCCTGAGCCGGTGGTGCTGCTGGCCCTGCACCAGCAGCGCATCTACCGCTACCTGGTCCTCAACCCGAAGATCGCCTCCCGCACCTACGCCAGGCTGCCGAAGGCCCTGGCCGGGGAGGCGAGGGACAACGTGACGGCGGGCCGGGGCCTGCGCTCCCTCGTCCGGCCCATCAGCGGAGCGGCGAAGTTCCGTGTCCAGCCGGCCAAGCCCGCCGATTTCCTGCTCGGCCACTTCCGGTACGCCGAGCGGAAGTTCGGCGTCGACTGGGAGGTGCTGGCGGCGGTGATGTTCGTCGAGACCAAGTTCGGCCGGGTGCGGTCGCCGAGCCACACCGGCGCCAAGGGGCCCATGCAGTTCATGCCGCGAACATGGGCCGCCTACGGGATGGGCGGTGACATCCAGGACACCCGCGACTCCCTGCTCGCCGCGGCCAACTATCTGCGCGCGTCGGGGGCGCCGCGCGACTACCGGCGCGCGCTGTACGCCTACAACCACTCCTACGCGTACGTCGACGCGGTGCAGCTGCACGCCCGCCAGATCAAGCGGGACATCAGGAACTACTACGCGTACTACAACTGGCAGGTGTTCGTGGTCACCACCCGCGGAGACCGCCGCCTCACCGGCCCCGGCCTCACACCCGGCGGGTGAGGTTCCTCACTGACGGTCGCGGCTCCGCTGGAGTTCGGTGTTGATGCGCAGGGCCTCGGCGAGCTGGTCTTCCAGGATGATGATGCGGCAGGCCGCCTCCAGGGCGGTGCCCTGGTCGACCAGCTCGCGGGCGCGGGCGGCCAGGCGGAGCTGGTAGCGCGAGTAGCGGCGGTGGCCGCCCTCGGAGCGCTGCGGCTCGATCAGCTTGGCGGTGCCCAGGTTGCGGAGGAACGCCGGGGTGACGCCGAGCATCTCGGCGGCCCGGCCCATGCTGTAGGCGGGGTAGTCCTCGTCGTCGAACCGGTGACCGGAGACGTCACC
>NZ_JBFAAE010000032.1:0-97743 GCF_040639575.1 Streptosporangium sp. NPDC023825
CCGCCTGGCCGACGCGATCGAGGAGCGGTTCGAGGACCTGGTGGCGGCGGAGATCGCCGACACCGGGAAGTCGGTCACCCAGACCCGCACCCTGGCCATCCGCACCCGACCACGGCTCTGAACGGCGGCTCTGAGCGGCGGTGCGCCGGAGGGTGCCCGTTCGTGGCGAAGTGCCCGATCAAGCGGGAAGCCGGGCTTTTGTGTGTCGTAGTGCACGCTCGGCGCTATGTGTGCGTTTGTACGCAGAACAGGACTTTCCTTCTGCCTAATGTCAGTGCTGTCCGGAGCGCGGCACCGAAAAGGCGCACCGGGCGCAGGTCACACGGGTTGTTCCCGAACACCCTCGATCAAAGGAAATCCCTCATGCGTAAGCTTCGCAGCATCCTTGCCGGCACGGCCCTGGCCGGCGCCCTGGCGGCCGGTATCGTCGCCGCCCCCGCCCAGGCCGCCACCGCGAACACGGCGGGTGCGGCGGGTGCGGCCTCGGTCGCCCAGGCGCAGTACACCAAGCACTGGTTCTCCGGCTACTCCGGCTTCGGCCGCGGTGAGTCGCGCGGCGAGCGCTCCTACTACAAGGGCTACTGGTACTACTCCAACGGCCGCTATCACTTCGACATCAAGACCTGGGACCGCGACCGCGACCGGGAGAACACCTTCATCGACTTCTACCACCACGACGACCGTGGCTGGCACAACCGCCGCTTCAACACCGGCGGCCACCACGAGTGGAAGTTCAGCTACAGCGCCAAGGGCGGTTTCGACGGCTTCCGCGTCCGCGTCGGCGAAGGCCGCTCCGGCGACTTCGACTGGGGCAACTACCACCGCGACTCCTTCTGAACCACCCGCTGACGTCGTGACGCGCACCGCGGCCGGCAGGTGAATCCGCGAAGGCGCCGGCGATCCCGCCGGCGCCTTCGCCGCGTTTCACCCGGAGTCCGGGCGGCGGTCGTTCCCGCCGGACGCCGGCTGTGCCACCGGACGATCCCGGACCCTGTCAACTCACCTCCTTGCGGATCACGCGCACCACGCCGGCCGCCATCGGGACGACGATCCAGAGGAGTACGGACACGGCCAGCCGGGCGGCGTCGCCGCCGGTCATGTCACCGGCGGACAGAGGGACGACGGTGTTGTTCAGGTTGAGCCAGTCGGCCAGGGCGCGGCCCGTGGTGCCGAGCCCGCCGACGGCGCTCCACAGGATCGGGGCCAACAGGTAGATCACGATCGCGGCCGGCGCGTTCAGCAGCAGCATGCTCAGGGCGAGCGCCGCCGCGACCACGAGGACGTTCGTCACGGTCCAGCCCAGCAGCGCGAGGGGCGCGATCTCCCAGGTGGCCGGGGTGTCCTGGACGCCGGCGAGGACGGCCGTCACCGGCACCGCGACCAGCAGCGCGAGCAGGGGGGCGGCCAGGGCCATGACCAACGGCGGCAGGCACTTGGCCGCCAGAACCCGTCCGCGCCGGGGTTCGAGCGCGAACGTGGTCAGGGCGGTGCGATGGCTCCATTCCCCGGTCACCGTGAGGATGGCGAGGATCGGGAGCAGGGTCCCGATCCCGATGCCGGCCGCGCCGATCAGTTCCTGCAGCCGCGGGCCGGAGGCGACGCCGCGGCCGATGACGGCCGCGAGCACCAGGATGACCAGGCACACGGTCAGGATCTTGCCGCTGCGGGTGTCGAAGAGCTTGCGGGCCTCGACCGACAGCAGCCGGCGGAAGGGGATCGGTGTCCGGGGCCGGTGGACGTCCGTGTTCTCCGGGCCGGTGGCCGTGACGGTGCCCGCCGCCGCGGCGTTCGTGCCGTTCCCGGTCTCGGGGGTGCCGGTCATGCCGCGCTCCTGTCGGTGGCGGCGGTCAGGTCGAGGAAGGTCTGTTCGAGGCCCCGTCCCCGGTCGAGCTCCTCGACGGTGCCCTGGATCAGGACGCGGCCGTGGCCGATCATCACGATGTGGTCGGCGACCCGTTCCACCTCGTGCAGCAGGTGCGAGCTGAGCAGCACCGCGCACCCCGAGTCGGCGAGGTCGCGGAGCAGTTCGCGCATCCACCGGATGCCCTGGGGGTCCAGGCCGTTGGCGGGCTCGTCCAGGACGAGCACCCTGGGCCGGCCGAGGAGCGCGTGACCGATGCCGAGACGCTGTCTCATCCCGAGCGAGTAACCGCGCACGGTCCGCCCGCTCTCGCGGCCGGTCAGCCCGACCATGTCGAGGACCTCGCCGACCCGCGACCTCGGCAGGCCGAGCGTCATCGCGCCCAGGGTCAGGATCTCCCGTCCGGTACGGCCGGGATGCTGGGCGCCGGCGTCGAGAAGCGTGCCGACCTGGGAACCCGGGCAGTCCAGCTCGGCGTACGGCCGGCCCAGCACGGTGGCCGAGCCCGAGGTGGCGCGCGAGAGCCCGACCAGGACGCGCATGGCCGTCGACTTCCCCGCGCCGTTGGGCCCGAGGAACCCGGTGACGCTTCCCTCCCGGACGGTGAAGGACACGTCGTCGAGGGCCCTCACCCTTTTGTAGGACTTGCTGACGTGACTGAATTCGATCATTTGCCCAGTTCACCGGATACGGGCCCGCCGGGCATCGGCCCCGGGTCGAGAGCCGCCGGTCGCCGGTGCACGCCCGTCACCGGGTTCGTACGACCTTCGGCCACCCGGATGTCGACCGAGGTCGCTAAGGCGTCGTCCCTGCGCTCTTTAGGCTGGGACCGTGGACGACCGTACGGAGAACCAGCCACCCCTCACCCGGTCCGGCATCGCGCTGCGCTACGCGCTCGCCGTGCTGCCGATGCTGTTCTACGGCGTCATAATGGCCGTGCTCCTCTCCCGGGAGCCCGACCGGCTCGTGCGGACACTGGTCGACGTGGGGCTCGGTCTCACCGCGCTGGTCCTGATGCGCTGGCGGCGCCGGCTGCCGTGGCAGATCGCGCTGGCAACCACCCTGATGACTCTCTTCTCCGTCACGGCGGGGGGTCCCGCCCAGGTCGTGTACGTGTCGCTGGTGACGCGCCGCCGGTGGCGCGAGATCGTCCCGATCGGGATCCTGTCCCTGCTGCGCATGGTGGCGGTCGCCGTCTGGGACGGCATCCACTCGTCGAGCTACATCTCCTTGGCGACCGGAGCCGTCTTTCTCGGCGGGCTGACCGTCTTCGGTCTCTATTTGCGCGGGCGCCGTGACCTGGCCGCCTCGCAGCGGGAGGCGGCGCTGGCCGCGGAACGCGAGCAGCTGCAGCGGATCGAGCGGGCCAAGCTGGCGGAGCGGGCCAAGATCGCCCATGAGATGCACGACGTCCTGGCGCACCGGATCTCCCTGCTGTCGATGCTCGCCGGGGGGTTGGCGTACCGCACCGACCTCACCGCCGAGGAGGTTCGCGGGGTCGCGACGGCGATCCAGGAGAACGCGCACCAGTCGCTGAACGAGCTGCGCACCGTGCTCGGCACGCTCCGGTCCGAGGGCGCGCCGGGAACCCCGGAGGTCGCGGAGGCCCCGCAACCGACCCTGGAGCACGTGGGCGCCCTGTTCGACGAGGTACGCGCCGCCGGACAGCGGGTCGAGGTGGACGACACCGTCGACGACCGGGAGCTGCTGCCCGCGCAGACCGGCCGGCACGCCTACCGGATCGTGCAGGAGGCCCTGACCAACGCGCGCAAGCACGCGCCGGGGAGCCGGGTGACGGCCGAGCTCGGCGGCAGGCCGGGCGACGGCCTGCGGATCCGGGTGAGCAACCCGGCGCCGCCGGGCGCGATCGCCGGTCCCGGCGGGAAGCTGGGACTGGTCGGCCTGGCCGAACGGACCCGGATGGCCGGTGGCACCATCAGCCATGCCGTCCGTGACGGACGGTTCGTTCTCGACGCCCGGTTGCCGTGGGAGGCCTGACAGCATGATCCGACTGGTGATCGTGGACGACGACGCGATGGTGCGGACCGGCTTGCGCCTCATCCTCGGCGGCGAGCCCGACCTGGACCTCGTCGGCGAGGCCGGGGACGGCAGGCAGGCCATGGGCGTGATCGGCGACCTCAGGCCCGATGTCGTGCTGATGGACATCCGGATGCCCGGTCAGGACGGCCTGACCACCACCGAACTGCTGCTGGCCCGGCCGGACCCGCCCCGGATCCTCGTGCTCACCACCTTCGACGCCGACGACCTGGTGCTCCGGGCCCTGCGGCTCGGCGCCGGCGGTTTCCTGCTGAAGGACACGCCGCCACCGAAGATGATCGAGGCGATCCGCGCTGTCGCGAGGGGTGAGCCGGTGCTGTCGCCGAGCGTCACCAACCAGGTGATCGCCGCGGCCACCGGCGGGTACGAACCGCGAAGCCCGCAGGCGCGGCGGGAGCTGGACAGGCTCACCGAACGCGAGCGCGAGGTCGCGATCGAGGTGGCGAGGGGCAGCTCGAACGCCGAGATCGCCGCGCGTCTCCACATGAGCGTCGCGACCGTGAAGGCGAACGTCACCCGGATCTTCGCCAAGCTGGGGACCGACAACCGTGTCCACGTCGCCATGAGGGTTCGCGACGCCGGCCTTCTCTGACCCTCTCCGACCTTCTATGGCCTTCTCTGAGCACGCGCCCTCTGACCGCGTGTCCTTTGAGTACGTGTCCTTTGACCGCTTGTCCTCTGAACGTGAACGCGCCGAGCCCGCCGGGCGGCCGTCGTCCGGCGCGGTCCTCCGCGCCGGACGCGGCCGGAGTCCCCGATCACCAGGAGGCGTGCCGTCCTGGCGGTGGCATCGAGGACTCCGGCCGCGTCACCTGTCCAGGGTCAGGAGTGGGCGCTCAGGCACTTCTTGAGCGTGTTCCTGGAGTTCTGCCGCTGCGGTGCGATCTTCAGGAGAGCCGCGTCGCGCACCTGCACGTACTTGGCTCCGGCGGCGTTGTAGGCCTCCACCATCTTCTTCGCGGCGGGGTCCAGCCCCGGTGCCTTGACACCGAGCTGCTGCAGAGCCGCCTTCTGGGAGAGCTGGTCGACGTTGGCGGCGGCGCCGGCCTTCATCAGGGCCGCGTGGGCGGCCTTGACCTCGGGGAGGGCTTCGACGTTGGTGAGGGCGTCCTCGGCGTTCATCAGCGCGAGATATTCCCGCGCGCAGGGGGCCGGGGCGGAGGTGGAGGCGGAGGCGGTGCTCGCGCCGACGGTGGTGAGGGCGGCGAGAAGGCCGAGGGCGGCCAGCGCCGTTGCGGTGGTGCGGGTGTGCATGGGGTGCTCCCGTTGGTGCTGAGGGTTGATTGGCATGTGACCTCATGCACCGTAATCACTGTGGGTAATCACCGCGATGCTTAAAGTTGGCGTCAAGGGTCGTGGGCCGTCGGCGGAGGCCGAGGGGGCGGCGTCGGCGGACCGCGGCGAGAACGCCGCGACCGGGGGCGTCCGGAGCTCGCAGGCCCCCGGAAGGCCACGGGCGCGAACCCCCGCCCGGAGGTTTCGCGCCCGCGTTCCGCTCAGGTCAGGACATCGTCCACTTCTGGTTCGCGCCACCGGTGCATTCCCACAGCTGGAGGCGGGTGCCGTCGGCGCTGGTGTTACCCGTGACGTCCACGCACTTGTTCGCGGCGGGGTTCACCAGGTCCCTGGTGGTGGGGTTGTAGGTCCACTGCTGGTTGGGGCCGCCGAAGCACGACCACAGCTGGAGCCGGCTGCCGTTCGCCGTGCCGTTGTCGGCGACGTCCAGGCACTTGCCGAGCACGCGGAGCGTGCCGTCGCCGGGGCGGGTCCACTGCTGGGCGGCGGTGCCGTTGCAGGAGTAGAGCTGGACGGCGGTGCCGTCGGCGCTGCTCGCGCCCGCGACGTCCATGCACTTGCCGGCCAGGCCGGTGATGGCGCCGCCACCGGGGTTGCCGGGGTTGCCGCTCGGCGTGCCGGACCAGGTGAAGGTGGCGGTGGTGCGGGCCGGAAGCGAGTAGACGAACGACTGGCCGCCCCAGTTGACCCGGACGGACTGGGCCGAGGTGCCGCGGTTGTGCGCGATCAGGGCCTTGGAACCGTCGGAGTTGCGCCAGGCGACGTTCTGGATCGTGGCGTTGGCGGTGGAGTCGATCCGGAACGCCCCGGGCCTGACGAACTTCGTGAGGTGGCCGGTCGTGTAGTACTCGATGGTGTTGTCGACCTGTCCGGCGCGGGGGCCGCCCTCCTGGACGGTGACCAGGCCGGTGCAGACGTCGCAGCCGCCGTTGTGCGGGCCCATGTTCTGGTTGAGGGCGAGGCTCCACTTGACGAGGCTGCCGCTCCAGTTGCGGGCGTAGTTGACGATGTCGGCGAGGTCCTCGTTGTGCTGGTTGCCGATCCAGGTGCCGCCCGAGTGCTCGGTGCTGAACTGGCGTACGGCCGGATACTGGTTGTGCACCTGGGTGCCGACCGCGGGGTCGCCGAAGTAGCCGTGCCAGGCGATGCCGCCGAACAGGGGGTCGTTGCGCACGGCCGCGTCGTTCAGCACGCCGGCGCCCATGGTGGCGTAGTCGCCGTAGTTCCAGTCGTGGACGAGGACCTTGGTCGTGATGCCGGCGGCGCGGAAGGCCGGGTAGACGTGGTTCTTGGTGAACTCGGCCAGTCCGGAGGAGTTCCAGCTCATGCCGGGATAGTTCATCGCGGTCGGGTTGCCCGCCTGGCAGCAGTTGGGCTCGTTCTGCACCGAGATGTAGTCGACCGGGACGCCGGCGTTCTGGTAGCTCTGGACGTACTTCACCAGGTACTGGGCGTACGTGGGGTAGTGCTCGAACTTGAGCCAGCCCATCTGGTCCATCCGGCCGTTGTCCTTCATCCAGCCGGGGGCGCTCCACGGCACGCCCTTGACGCGCAGGGCCGGGTTGAGCGACTTGGCCTGCTGGGTGAGCAGGCGCACGTTGGTGTCGTACCCTCCTGCGCCGAAGTCGTTGAGGTCGCAGCAGGTGTCGTCGAGCGAGACGTTGCCGGGCCGCGAGAGGTCGGAGGCGCCGATCGGGTTGCGTACGAACGACAGGCCGATGCCGTCGGTGGGATGGAAGAGCCTGCGCATCACGGCGTCGCGGGTGGCCGCGCTGATCGGGCCGCCGCGCAGCAGGTAGGCGGTGGTGTCGGTGATCGAGGCTCCGCCGCCCTCGAACTGCTGGTAGGTGGTGCCCTCGTTCACGGTGATGGTGTGGCCGGCGCTGCCCCCGGCGGGGCCGAAGGCGATGGGGGACTGCTGCTGAAGACCCCGCGTGACGGTCCGGCCGCCCGCGTCGGACGTGGTGGTGAGCCAGATGTTCACGGGCTCGTTGGCGGCCAGGGCGGGCGTGGCGGCGACAGGTCCCGTCGCCCACAGGGCGGCGGCGCAGGCCAGGGCGAGGGCGAGGGCCCGGCGAGGTGGTCGGAACACGGCAGGGGTCCTTTCGGGGGGTGCGATTGGGCCCGCGACGCACCGGGACGTTCACATCGGAGCACACGCGTCGCCCCGGGAACCGTCGCTGTAACGGATGTAACAGATAAGAAACTTTTCTGTTGCAGGACAGGACAACACACGTGGAAATCGGTTGTCAAGGTCTGTAAATACCGGGATTGGCGTGACGTCCAGGTGGCTCACCGTTTATGAAACAAATGAAACAAATGCCCTCAGCGGGAGACGGGACCGGTGGAGCCGCGGACGACCACATCGGTCCCCAGGGAGACGTGCAGGGCCTCCAGCGTGTGCCGGCTGAGCAGCCGCATCAGCAGCGTGACCGCCATCCGGCCCATCTCCTGCAGGGGCTGGCGCACCGTGGTCAGCGTCGGCAGGGTCGCCCGGCCGAGGTCGAGGTCGTCGAACCCCGCGACCGACAGGTCGCCGGGGACGTTCAGGCCGCGCTCGGCCGCCGCCCACAGCGCGCCGACCGCCATCTTGTCGTTGAACGCGACCAGCGCCGTCGGCCGCTCGGGCAGGTCCAGCAGCTCGCAGGCCGCGCGGTAGCCGTTCTCCGCGTTGGGCTCCCGCACGCTGCGCAGCAGCTCGGCCGACGGCAGGACGCCGACGTCGGCCAGCGACGCGGTGTATCCGGCCAGCCTGGCCTCGCTGGGCAGCCACTTCACCGGGCCGCCGACGATGCCGACCCGGCGGTGACCGAGCTCGACCACGTGCGCCATCAGCTTGCGCGCGCCCGCGAAGTGCGCGGCCGACACCGCCACGATGTCCTTGGGAGGCGGCGTCCTGGGGTCGATCACCACGAAGGGGAACCGCCGGTCTCGAAGCCGTACGAGCTCCTCGCCCGGCTCCGGGGGAAGGATCAGGATCGCGCCCGCGATGCCGGGGCGGCCGGGCAGGCCGGAAAGCGCCGGGACGTGCTGGGCGGACTCCCCGGTGCTCAGGATCATCTGGCCGCCGTGCAGCTCGATGGTCTCGCCGACCGAGGAGACGATGAGCCCGAAGTAGTCGGTCAGCAGGTAGGGGCAGCGCACGTAGATCGTGGCGCCGGCCGTCGCCTCCTGCCCGGCGCGCGGCCGGGGCGCCTGGTCCCCGAGGCGGCCGATGGCCCGCAACACCAGCTCCCGGGTGCGCGGGGCGACATTGGCCTGCCCGTTCAGGACCCGCGAGACGGTGGCGATGGACAGGCCCGTCTCCGCCGCGACGTCGCGCACGGTCGCGCGCGTCCCGGGCCGAGCCATGTGTGCCCCCTGGTAGCCGTGTCCCTGCCGTCAGCATAACCAGCGCCGACAGGGGGCGGCGGCGAGGAGTCTTCCCCGGATCGGCGGCCGCAAAAAGGGGCGAAAACTGTCGATTCCATCGATGCGGCAGCGTCGCACCCCGACTCTCGACAAGCCATCCGACTTGCTGGGATCCAGTTTGCCGTTAGCAGGTAAGGCCGGTGCAAGCATCGTCGAAGAGTCAGAACCGATCATGACATCTGGGGGAAAAATGCTTCGAAAACTGGCCCTGGTCCTGGCCGCGGTCGTGGTGGCGGGATCGCCTGCCATCGCGAACACGGCCTGGGCGGACAGGGCGCCGGCCGCTCCGGCGGCCCAGCCGGCCACCGCCGCGCAGGCGGCCGGTACGTGCAGTCCGGGATCGCCGTGCGCGGCGGTCAACTGCGGTCCGGGCCGCATCTGCGTCCCCTCGCCCAAGCAGTGCTTCACCACGCCGTGCCCGCAGTACGACTGCGTGCCCGCGTCGGGTTACCCGGGCGGCTATCCCGGTGGCTACCCGGGCGGTTACCCGGGCACGTACCCTCCGTACCCGGGCTGGCAGCCTCCGTACCCGGGCTGGCGGCCCCCGTATCCGGGCTGGCGTCCTCCGTACCCGGGCTGGCGTCCTCCGTACCCGGGCGGCTACCCGGGTGGTTACCCGGGCTGGCGTCCTCCCTATCCGGGCTGGCGGCCCCCGTATCCGGGTGTGCGTCCTCCGTACCCGGGCGTGCGTCCTCCGTACCCGGGTCCGCGGCCTCCCGGCCCGGGACCCAGGCCGCCCTGGCGGCCGGCGGGCCAGATGGGGAGTATCTCGGCCGGCGGGGTCTGAGCCTCGACGGCGGCAGGCACCTCGGGCCGGGCGCGTAGCGGCCCGGCCGTCACCTCAGGCGGCGGTTCGCCCGCGCCGCCGACCGCACGTCACATCCATCGACCCCGGTGTGCCCGCGCCGCCCATCGCCCCTCGGGACGCCACGACGGCGGCCCGGGGGCGAGCCGCGACGGCTTGTGGGGACACCGGGTGAGCTGGTCTGATGTGCGAAGGATGAGGTGAGGCCAGTACGGAGGGGTTGCTTTCTGCCGTGGAGGCATCTGTCGAGCAGCTGGTGTACGTCCGCGAGGACGAGTACACGATCGCGCGGATGAGCGCCGAGGGCATGCCCGGCTTCGTCGCCTCCGGCCGGGCCCTGGGCGGGGTCCAGCCGGGGGAGACGCTCAGGCTCGTCGGCGAGTGGGGCGAGCACCCGCGTCACGGCAGGCGCTTCGAGGTCGTCGCGTGCGAGCGGCTGGTACCGGCCACGGTCCGGGCCATCCGCATCTATCTGGGCTCCGGCCTGATCCGCGGCATCGGGCCGAGGCTCGCCCACGCCATCGTGAGCCACTTCGGCGAGGCGACGCTGACGGTCATCGACACCGAGCCCGGACGGCTCACCGAGGTCGTCAACATCGGCCCCGCGCGGCAGGCCCAGATCGCCGACGCGTGGGAGGAGCAGAAGGCGATCGCCGAGCTCATGGTGGTCCTGCAGGGCTTCGGGATCAGCCCGCTGCTCGCGGCGAAGATCTACCAGGTCTTCGGGGCCGACTCGGGAGAGGTGCTCACCTCCGACCCGTACCGGCTCATCGGCAAGGTCAGGGGCATCGCGTTCGCCACGGCCGACAGGATCGCCCTGCGGTCGGGGGTCTCCGAGGACAGCCCGCAGCGGGTCAAGGCGGCGATCCTGGACAGGCTGGAGACGGCGGCGAGCCGCGACGGGCACTGCTACGTGCGGCTGGTCGCGCTGATCGCCCAGTCCGCGGAACTCGTCGAGCAGGACCACGAACTCGTCGGTCAGATGGTCGACGCGCTCGTCGCCGACCGCCGCGTGGTCGTCGAGGCGTCGCCGGACGGCCGGGGAACGGCGGTGGTCTATCTCAAGGAGACACACAGCCGGGAAGTCACGCTGACCGCCCAGCTGACCAGGCTCTGGGAGGCCGCCTCGACGCTGCCCATGCGCCCGTTCCAGGAGGATCCCGGGCTGGACGAGGACCAGCGGGCGGCGGTGAACATGGCGCTGACCAGCACCGTGTCCATCCTCACCGGCGGTCCCGGCTGCGGGAAGAGCCACACCGTCAAGACCGTCGCGGCGACGGTGCGGGCGATGGGCGGCACGGTGACCCTCACGGCGCCGACGGGCAAGGCGGCCAAGCGCCTGTCGGAGCTCACCGGCCTGCCCGCGATGACCGTGCACCGGATGCTGGCCCACCGGCCCGACCCCGAGAGCGGCACGCTGTTCGAGCAGACGCCCGCGCAGGCCGACCTGATCGTGGTCGACGAGGCGTCCATGCTGGACCTGAGCCTGGCCACCCGGCTCACCGCGGCCGTCCCGCCCGGCAGCCACCTGCTGATCGTGGGCGACAGCGACCAGCTTCCCAGCATCGCCCCCGGCAGCGTGCTGGCCGACCTGCTGCGCGTCGAGGCGATCGCGCGGATGCGCCTGACCAAGGTCTTCCGCCAGGCGGAGGGCAGCGGCATCATCCAGGCCGCCCGCCGGGTCAGGGCGGGCGAGGTGCCCGCGATCCCCGGCGGGGGAGGGTTCTGGTTCGAGGAGGTCGACGATCCCGAGCGGGTCGCCGAGCGGGTGATGCACCTGGCGACGGTGGCGATCCCGCGCAAGCAGGGGGTGAGCCCGGACCAGGTCCAGGTCCTGTGCCCGATGCGCAGGGGCCTGACGGGGACCGCCGAACTCGGCCGCATGATCCAGGAGCGGCTCAACCCGGCGCGCGAGGGAGTCGCCGAGCACTGGTCGGGGGCCTCCGCGTTCCGGGTCGGCGACCGTGTCATGCCGATCCGCAACAACTACGACAAGGGCGTCTTCAACGGCGACACCGGTACGGTCACCGCCATCACCCCGGAGGAGCGGCTCGTCGAGATCCGCACCGACGACGGGCAGACCGTGAAGTACGGCTTCGGCGAGCTCGACGAGCTGACCCACACGTACGCCATCAGCGTCCACCGCTCGCAGGGCAGCGAGTATCCCTTCGTGGTCGCGCCGCTCGTCACCGAGTCCGGGGGCGTCATGTTGCGCCGCAAGCTGCTCTACACCCTGCTCACCCGGGCCCGGTCGTGGGTGGTCGTCGTCGGCGAGCGCAAGGCGCTGGAGATGGCCGTCAGCAGGCTGGACCACCGCCGCAACACCGGGCTCGCCCGCAGGCTCGCGCTGAGCCTCGGCGCGGACCTCCACTACGAGGCCGCCCCCGCCGCCGACTGAACACCGGCCGATCGAACACCGATGGTGAGCGCCGGTCGATCGGACACCGGCGAGACGCGTCTGACATCGGCTGACGCGGACGCCGCCCGTACGGGGCGTTCCCGACTCCGCGATCTTCTTGACATTTTTTCTTCACATAACTTGAATTAAGTCAGACAAGAACCGTCCTCGGCTTGCCGAAGTTGTTGGTAACGCCGGTCTCCGTTATGCCCGTGGGCGGGGCGGGCTTCGCCTTTGTCGTTCGTCGCGAGACAGAGGAAACACACATGACCAGGGAAAGCATGGTCAACTCGACGCGGACGTGGGTGCGGTTACTCGCCGTGCTCGCTCTCGCGCTCGGCCTCACCACCCTTCCGGCCGGCGGAAGCGCGGGGGCTTCGGCCGCCCCGAGCTTCAAAGTGATCGCCTTCTACAACGGGGCGTACGACGCGGCCCACGTCAACTTCGTGCAGGAGGCCAACCGCTGGTTCCCGCAACTGGCCGCGCAGCACAACTTCTCCTACACGGCGACCAACAACTGGAGCCAGCTGAACGCGAGCAACCTCCAGCAGTATCAGGTGGTGCTCTTCCTGGACGACCTGCCGCAGAACGCCGCCCAGCGCTCGGCGTTCGAGCAGTACATGCGTAACGGCGGGGCGTGGATGGGCTTTCACGTGAGCGCGTTCAACACCAACGCCCAGAGCTGGTCGTGGTACCACAACGAGCTCCTCGGCACCGGCGCGTTCAGGTCCAACACCTGGGGCCCCACCTCAGTGACCATACGCACGGAGGGCGGGGCGCACCCCTCCACGGCGCGGCTGCCCGCCACCTTCACCTCGTCGGTCAGCGAGTGGTACAGCTGGACCAGCGACCTGAGGAACAACCCGAACATCAGGATCCTCGGGTCCATCGACCAGTCGAGCTTCCCGGTCGGCACGGACCCCAACCAGACCTGGTACAGCGGGTACTACCCGCTCATGTGGACCAACAAGAACTACAAGATGCTGTACGCGAACTTCGGCCACAACGCGATGAACTACAGCAACAACACCCCGCTGTCGTCCACGTTCGCCAGCGAGGTGCAGAACCGGTTCGTCATCGACGGCCTGCTGTGGCTGGGCGGCGGGAGCACCCCGCCCCCGACGGACACCATCTCGCCGACCGCGTGGTACAGCCTCGCCAACCGCGCCAACGGCAAGTGCGTGGACGCGCGCGCGGCCGCCTCGGCGAACGGCACCGTGATCCAGCAGTACACCTGCAACGGGACCCTCGCCCAGCAGTTCCAGGTCCAGCCGACCAGCGGCGGCTTCGCGCGGCTCAACAACCGCCTCAACAGCGCCCAGGTCGTCGACGTGACCGACGTCTCCACGGCCGACGGCGCCCCGCTCCAGCTGTGGACGTACTCCGGAGGCAACAACCAGCAGTGGCAGGCGGTGTCCGAGGGCGACGGCCACTACCGCTTCGTCAGCCGCCTCAGCGCCAAGTGCCTGAGCGTGCCGGGCTCCTCGACGGCCGACAGCGTCCAGCTGGTGCAGAGCACCTGCAACGGCGGTGCCGCCCAGTCGTTCCGGATCTCCCAGCAGCCGTAGCCGCCACGAGGTTCCGTACGCCCGCCCTTCCCGCCGGTCGGGAAGGGCGGGCGTACGGGGTGCGGGCTCGGTGTCAGTCGTCGATCGCCTGGTAGAGCGTGGTCCAGAAGTCGTGGATGAGCCGCGCCGGATCCGGGACCGACATCCCGACCTGGGCGAGCAGGATTCCGGTGAGCCGGTTGTGCGGGTCGGCGTAGGTCGAGGTGCCGCTTCCGCCGTCCCAGCCGAACTGGCCGACGGGCGCGTAGTCGCCGCGGTAGGTGCGCACCGCCATCCCCATGCCCCAGCCGCCGTGCTGCCCCTGGCCGAACGACACGTGGACGTTGTCGACGGCCATGGCGTGCCGGGCGGCCTGCTGCTCGGGTGTGAGGCGGTTGGTGGTCATCAGCTCGACGGCGGACCGGGACAGGATCCGTTCGCCTTCGTGCGTCCCGCCGTTCAGCAGCATCCGGAAGTAGGCGTGGTAGTCGTCGGCGGTGGAGACCAGCCCGCCGCCGCCGCCCTGGAACGCCGGAGGCCGGCTCCACCGTCCGCCCGCGGCCTCGTCCCACACGACGAACTCTCCGGTCCGAGGGTCGGGGGCGTAGAGGTCCGGCAGCCGGTCGATCTTGTGGGCGGGCACGTGGAAACCGGTGTCCTTCATCCCCAGCGGATCGAAGACGCGCTCACGCAGGAACGTCTCGAACGACTGGCCCGTGACCCTGGCGACGAGCACGGCGAGCACGTCGTGGCTGATCTGGTACTGCCAGCGCTCTCCAGGCTGGTGCATCAGCGGGAGCGTGCCGAGGCGACGCATCCACTCGTCCGGCTCGGGCATCGGCTCGGGCAGATCGGGCGTGAGCCCCTGCTCGAAGATCGCGCCCATGATCGGGGTGCCCAGCGCCGTCATGTCCATGCCGAGCCCGAACGTGGAGGTCAGCAGGTCCCGTACGGTGATCGGCCGCCGCGCCGGCACGGTGTCGTCCAACGGGCCGTCGATCCGCTTCAGCACCTGACGGCCGGCGAGTTCCGGCAGCCACGGCTCCACCAGGTCGTCCAGCCGCAACCTGCACTCGTCGAGCAGGACCATCGCCGCCGCCATCGCCACCGGCTTTGACGTGGAGGCCATCCGGAAGATCGTGTCCCGGCGCATCGGCGCGCCACCGTCGTGGCGCATCGTCCCCATCGCCTCGACGTGGGTCTCGCCGCCCCTGCCGACCAGGGCGACGAGCCCGGGAATCCTCCCGGACTCGACATGCCGCGCCAGCACGTCACGCAGCCTGCGCAGCCCCGTTTCCGAGAAGCCGCCATTGCCTTTTTCCATCATGAATCTCCTCGCGCACAGTGTTCGATCCGCGAGACCCGTCCCGGCATGACGCCCGTGGCCTCGGCGAGCCGGAGCTCGGTCACGGGACTTCCTCCGCGGCGCCACCGGCACCCGCAAACGTTCGGAAATCCCTGAACGTCTGCGACACTACATTGCGTTCATAAATTCTGCAACATTAAAAAGGATGCGTATGCCCTGTAAACACTGGCATGTTGAGTCGATATTGCAATGAATATGGCACTGAACGCAATGGGTTGCCAGCACGGGCGTTGCAATGGACTGGGTGTGAATGCATACTGTGCAGCGGAGCGTGCCGGGGCGTCGCGTTCCGCGCGTGTCGACAGGTCGACGGATGGGAGACGAGCACCGATGCCCGGAGGCAGACTTACCGGCCAGGATCGGCAGCACATCGCCGCGGGGCTGGCCGAGGGACTCGGATACACGGAGATCGGCAAGCGCCTGGGGCGGCCCGCCTCGACCATCATGCGGGAGGTCACCCGCAACGGCGGACCCGACGGCTACGGGGCGGACCGGGCGCACGAGGCCACGCGGCATCGTGCGCGCCGGCACAGGCAGGCTCGGCCTGCCGCGCCGCCGGTCCCCGACAGCGGCCACGGGCGTGATCCGCAGGCGGTGCAGGACTTCACGGAGTCCTTCACCGCTCTCCTCGTCCAGCAGGGCCTGCCCCGGATGGAGGCCAGGGTGCTGGCCTGCCTGTACATCACCGACTCCGGCGATCTCACCGCCGCCGACCTGGTGAAGCGGCTTCGCGTCAGCCCGGCGTCGATCTCGCACGCCGTCGCCTTCCTCGAACGGCAGGGAATGCTCAAGCGGGAACGGGTTCCCGGCGCGCGGCGTGAACGCTATGTCATCGACGACGGGATCTGGCTCCCGTCCCTCCTCGCGGCTCTGCAGATGAACGAGGCCCTGGCCGCCGCGTCGCAGCGCGGAGCCGAGATTCTCGGGGCCACGACCCCGGCGGGTGCCCGCTTCGAGTCCTCCGCCGAACTCCTTCTCCTCGTGAGCAAGGCCTTCCGGCAGGTCATGGAGCAGTGGCAGCAGAGCCTGGCCGCCCGGAACGCCGGGCGATAGCGGGACGTCGCCGGAGAATCCCGCGATCTGGGACACTGTGGGTTTCATGCGATCCCAAGAACGTGTGAGACCCGGGAACGGCGGCCGTCCGGCCGCGCCCGCCCACCCCACCGGCCCCGGGACACCGGACGTCACGCGGCGGACGCCCGTCCGGCATCCCGCCGGAGGCCTGACCGTCGTGCGGGAGACCGTCGTACGGAATGCCGTCGTGCGGGAGACCGTCGTACGGAATGCCGTCGTGCGGGAGACCGTCGTGCGGAATGCCGTCGTGCGGAGGGCGGTCGTTCGGAAGACGGCCGGAGGCGCGTCGTGAGGCGGGAGGTCCGGCGCTTCGAGGCGCGGGTCGCGAGCGCGGACTCCTACCTGCTGGGCGAGGGGCCCGTGTGGGACGCCGAGAGAGAACGCCTCCTGTGGGTGGACATCAACGCCGGTCACGTCTTCGAGGGACGGCTCGCCGGTGACTCCGTTCACGTGGACCGCAGGCACGAGTTCGGCGAGACCGTCGGTGCCGTCGTGTGCGACCGGGACGGCAGGCTGCTCGTCGCCGGGCGGAAGGGACTGCTCACCGTGGCGGGCGGGGACGAGCCGGGACGGCCGTCCGGCGCGGGGGACGGGGGGCCGTCCGCCTCAGGGGGCGAGCGGGACGAACGGGGCGAGCGCGCGTACCTCGTCGACCTGATTCCCGAGGGGAAGGACAGCCGCCTCAACGACGGGGCGTGCGATCCCGGGGGACGCTTTCTCGTGGGGAGCCTCGCCCTCGACGACCGGCACGGCCAGGAGTTCCTGTACCGGTACGAGACGGACGGAACCGTCACGACCCTCGACACCGACCTCGCGCTCTCCAACGGTCTCGCCTGGTCTCCGGACCTGTCGACGATGTACAGCGTCGACAGCGTCCCGAGAACGATCTGGACGAGGGCCTACGACGCCGTCACCGGCGCGTACGGTGAGCGCCGCGTGCTGCTGGAGGTCTCCGACGGTACGCCGGACGGGCTGTGCGTCGACGTCGACGGCAACCTGTGGCTCGCGCTCTGGGGTGCCGGCCAGGTGCGCGGCTACTCGCCCCGGGGCGAGCATCTCGCGACCGTGGAGGTCGCGGCACCCAACGTGACGAGCGTCGCCTTCGTGGGCCCGCGGCTCGACACGCTGCTCATCACGTCGGCCCGCGTGGGGATGACGCCGGCGGACGCCGCGCGCCATCCGGACGCCGGTCGCGTCTTCCTCGCGGACGTCGGCACGCGGGGGCTCGCCACCCCCTACTGGTCCGGTCCCGCCGCCCGCCGGATTCCGGAATAGGACGTCCCCGCCCCGGGGCGTTCCCCGGTGGGAAGCGGGCCCGGGGCGCTCGACGGCGGGAAGCGGGTCACGCCGGAGCGAGCCGGTTTCGCCGCGACGGCGCTCCTCGCCCCGGCGCGCCCGTGCGCCGGTGTTCCTGCGCGCCGGTGAGCCCGTGCGCCGGTGTTCCTGCGCGCCGGTGTGAGCGGGTCCCCGGCGCGGGGAAAAGGTCCTCCAGGCCGTCCGAGCTCGCAGGAGCGGCGACGGAGTGGCCGATCACGGCGCGGCTGCCATGGGGGAGGGGCATATGGGTGTGAATACGCGAAGGTATGGTGATTGTTCGTGACGACGTTTCGGATCAGCGAGGCCGCCGCGCTGCTCGGGGTGAGCTCCGACACGGTCCGCCGGTGGGTGGACGCCGGGCGGCTCGCGGCCCGGCGGGACGAGCACGGCCACCGGATGGTGGAGGGTACCGACCTGGCGGCGTTCGCGCGTGCCCAGATCGAGTCCGAGAACGGTACGGGGCACTCGTCGGCCCGCAATCGCCTTCGCGGGATCGTGACCGAAGTGATCAGGGACGCGGTGATGGCCCAGGTGGAGATCGCCGCGGGACCGTACCGGGTGGTGTCGCTGATGAGCCGTCAGGCCGCCGACGAGCTGGGCCTGGAGGTGGGAGTGAGGGCGGTCGCCGTGATCAAGTCCACCAACGTGGTCGTGGAGATCGCCGACCACGCCCGTACGACGGGTTGACGGCGTCGTGAGCGGTCCGTCCGGTGGCATTACGGGTCCGTCCGGTGGCGTGCCGGGTGGTTCGTCCGGTGGCGTGCCGCGCGAGGCGGCGGGCGGTCCGTCAGGTGGTTCCTCCGGTGGCCCGTCCGGCGGGGTGGCGGGCCGCCTGCCCTGGGTGCTGGTGCTGCCCGCCGTGGCGGGCATGGTCTTCCTGACGCTGCCGCTGGCCGGCCTGCTGGTACGCGCACCCTGGTCCACCCTGGCCGAAAGACTCGGCGAGCCGCAGGTCCTGGAGGCGCTGCGCCTGTCGCTGGTGACCGCGACCGTGGCCACGCTGGTGTGCCTGCTGCTCGGCGTACCGCTGGCGTGGTTGCTGGCCCGTGTCGCCTTTCCCGGCCGCCGCCTGGTGCGGGCGCTGGTCACCGTCCCCCTCGTGCTGCCCCCGGTGGTCGGCGGGGTCGCCCTGCTGCTCGTCCTGGGGCGGCGCGGCCTGGTCGGCCAGTGGCTCGACACCACCTTCGGCGTCACCCTGCCGTTCACCACGGCCGGGGTCGTCGTCGCCGAGACGTTCGTCGCCATGCCGTTCCTGGTCATCAGCGTCGAGGGCGCGCTGCGCGCCGCCGACCTGCGCTTCGAGGAGGCCGCCGCGACGCTGGGCGCCTCTCGCTGGACCATCTTCCGCCGCGTCACCCTGCCGCTGATCGCCCCCGGCGTCGTCGCGGGCGCCGTGCTGTGCTGGGCCCGCGCGCTGGGCGAGTTCGGGGCCACCATCACCTTCGCCGGCAACTTCCCCGGCCGGACCCAGACGATGCCGCTGGCCGTGTACCTCGCCCTGGAGACCAAACCCGAGGCCGCGATCGTGCTCAGCCTCGTCCTGCTCGCCGTCTCGGTGATCATCCTGGCCAGCCTGCGCGACCGGTGGGTGAGCGGCCCGTGACCCTGAACGCCCACCTTGTCGTCACCCGGCCCCGCTTCCACCTGGACATCGAGCTGGAGGTCGCCGCCGGCCAGGTCGTCGCCCTTCTCGGCCCCAACGGCGCGGGCAAGACCACCGCGCTGCGCGCGCTGGCCGGGCTCACCGCCCTGTCCGGCGGGGAGATCGTCCTGGACGGGGAGGCGCTGCACACCCTGGCGCCCGAACGTCGCCCGATCGGCATGGTCTTCCAGGACTACCTGCTCTTCCCGCACCTGTCGGCTCTGGACAACGTCGCCTTCGGGCCCCGCTGCCGAGGCGCCTCCAGAGCGGAGGCGCGGCGCGCCGCCGCCGCCTGGCTGGAGCGCGTCGGCCTGGCCGGGCACGTCGCGGCGAAACCCCGGCAGCTGTCGGGCGGCCAGGCCCAGCGCGTCGCCCTGGCCCGCGCCCTCGCCGTGGGACCCCGCCTGCTGCTGCTGGACGAGCCGCTGGCCGCCCTCGACGCCCACACCCGCCTGGAGATCCGCTCCGGGCTCCGCCGCCACCTGGCCGACTTCGGCGGCGCGACCGTCCTGGTCACCCACGATCCGCTGGACGCCATGGTGCTCGCCGACCAGCTGGTCGTCATCGAGAACGGCGCCGTCGTGCAGCGCGGCACCCCCGCCGAGGTCGCCCGGCGCCCGCGCACCGACTACGTCGCCCGCCTGGTCGGCCTCAACCTCTACCGGGGGCTCGCCTCGGGACGACAGGTCACCGTCGGCGAGGTGAGCTTCAGCGTCGCCGAGCATCTGGACGGTCCCGCTTTCGTCGCCTTCGGACCCGGGGCGGTCGCGCTCTACCGGACCCGCCCGGACGGCACCCCGCGCAATCTCTGGGAGGCCACGATCGAGGGCATCGAGCGGCACGGCGACAACGTCCGCATCCATCTGGAGGGGCCGATCACCGCCTCGGCCGACGTCACCCCCGCCGCCGTCGCGGACCTCGACCTGACCTCGGGGCAGCGGATCTGGGCGTCCGTCAAGGCCACCGAGACCCACGCCTACCCGGCCTGAGCTCCCGTGACCTTCGTGCTCACCCGGCCTGAGCTCCCGTGACCCACTCCCGCCCCGCCTGAACCCCTGCGGCATCGCCCGCCCGTACGGCCCCGCGATGTTCCCGCCCGTACGACCGCCGAGATGCCGCAGGTCACCCGCGTGGCGGCCCAGGTCGCCCGGACCCCCGGGGGCACAATGGCGTGAGGGGGGATGATCTATGCGCGTCGCTGTACTCGGGATGGGCATGATGGGGCAGGCACTGGCCCGGCGGCTGCTGGTGCGCGGTTTCCCGGTCACGGTGTGGAACCGCACGCCGGGACGGGCGGAGGAGGTGGTCGGCCTCGGTGCCGTCGAGGCGGCCTCGCCCGCCGAGGCCGTGCGTGAGGCGGAAGCGGTGCTGATGTCGCTCGCCGACGACCAGGCGGTTCGCGATGTGATGTCCCAGCTGACCGGAATCGGTTCCGACGGGCCCGTCGTGGCCGACATGAGCACCGTCGCTCCGGACACGGCCCGCGCGCTGCGGGACATGGCGCCCGGGGGCCGGTTCGTGGCCGCGCCCGTCATCGGCGGGCCGCAGGCCGTCGCCGAGGGACAGGCTTCGGTCCTGATGGGTGGCGAGCGTGACGTCGCCGACGTGCTGAAGCCGGTGTGGTCGGAGGTGTTCGCCTCCTACTCCTACTGCGGCCGGGATCCCGGCGCGGCGCTCGCCTTCAAGCTGCTGAACAACTACCTGCTGATGACCGGGATCGCCGCGCTCTCCGAGGCGGCCGCCACGGGGCTGGCGGCGGATCTCGACGAGACGCTGCTGCACGACTTCCTCCTCACCTGGCCCACTGTCGCGCCCGCCCTGCACAACCGCGTCGACGACGTCCTGAGCGGTGACCACCGGGGGTGGTTCACGACCAGGCTCGCCGCCAAGGACGTGCGGCTCGCCATCGACATGGCGGAGTCGGGCGGTCTCGACCTGCCGATCGCCCGTCTGGTCGAGCGGCGCTACGAGGAGGCGGCCGGGCGCGGCTGGGGCGACGCGGACATCGGCGCCGTCGTCGAGCTGCTGCGCGGGAAACCGCGCTAGCGCCGCCCGTCGCCCGTCAGCGCGCCCGCCACGTCGCCCGTCGCCGCGCCCGTCAGCGGGTTCTCGCCACCTCGGCGGCTACGGCGCGGAACGCGGTCAGCGCCTCGCGCTGGTCGTTGGCCGAGGTGGAGACGGTCGACTTGACGACGACCACCCCGTGCCTGGGAGAGACGTAGATGTACTGCCCGCCGAACCCGGCGGCCATGAAGTCGCCCTGGTCGCCGTCGCCGAGCCACCAGTGCAGCCCGTAGCCGGTGTTGAAGGAGGCGGAGGGCGTGGTCGACTTCTTGACCCAGGAACGCGGCACGACCTGGCGTCCCGCGGCCTTCCCGTCACGGAGGTAGAGCAGGCCGAACCGGGCGAAGTCGCGGTCGGTGGCGTGGTAGCAGCAGTAGCCGAGGCTGTCGCCGGCGGAGTCCTTGTCGATGCGCGCCGTGGACTCCATGCCGGCCGGCTGCCAGATCTTCTTCTCCACGTACTTGTGGTACGGCGTGCCCGTGGCGCGGCTGACGATCTCGGCGAGCACGAAGGAGTTCATGCTGGTGTACTCGAACCTGCTGCCGGGCTCCCAGCCGCGCACCTGCCGCGCCGCCATCTTCCCGACCTGATGGCCCCGGTTCGCGGCCGTCTGCACCTTCGGTATGTCGGAGCGCTCGTCCCAGGCGATTCCCGATGACATGCGCAACAGGTTCCGGATGGACACCCCGTCGTAGCCAGAGCCGCGCAGTTCGGGCAGGTAGCGGGTCACCGGGTCGTCGATCGAGCGGATGCGGCCCTCGTGCAGGGCTATGCCGATCGCGGTCGACGTGAAGGACTTCGCCATCGACCAGGACTGGAACCGGGTGTTGCGGTTGGCTTCGACGTAGCGCTCGTCCACGATCTTCTGGCCGTCCAGGACGACGAAGCCGTTGGTCTTCGTGCGCGTGAGGAAGTCCTCGAGGGTGCGCTCGTTCCCCTCGTAGGTGTAGGTCACCGAGAGCTTTCTGGGGTCGCTCCGTAGTTTGACCGGACTCTTCGACGGCCGTACGAGGTCGAAGGCGCCCGCCTCGGCGACGTCCGGTGCGGCCTGAGCGAGGGGGATCGGCGCCGCCCGGGGCAGGGCGTGGGCCGGGACCGTCCAGCCGGCCAGCGTGAGCGCGGCGATCGTCGCGACGACGGGTCCTCGCAGGCGATGGGTGATGTCGATCGTTCTCATGTTCTCCCCGTGGGTTCGGCGGCGGGTGGGCCGCTCGCGTACGGCAGGGAGCATGGCGCACTTTCCTGGCAGATCTCTGGCAGATCCACGACGAGGACCGGGGCCCGGCGGGTGCCCGCTACCGGCGAGGCCCGGCCAGCCAGGACCGGACTCCGGAGGGACGCTCGCCGGGCCGCCCCGGGGAGCGGGCGGGTAAAGGAGGGGACGTGGGCAGCCGCACCTCGACGCGCGTCCCACGGACCTGCCCCGCGTCGGCCACCGCGACCGTGCCGCCGTGCAGCACCGTCTGCTGGCGGATGAGGGTGAGACCGAGGCCGGAGCCGGGGCTGCCGGCCCGGCGGTGGAACCTGGTGAAGACGGAGTCGCGTTCGGCGGGCGGTATCCCCGCTCCCGCGTCCTGGACGGCGAGCACGGCGACCTCACCGTCGACGGACAGCGTCACCGTGATCGTGGCACGCCCCCCGTCGTCCGCGTCGTCCGCGCCGTGGATCGCGGCGTTGTCGAGAAGGTTGTCCATGATCATCCGGAGTCCCTCCGCCCACCCTCGTACCACCGGGCCGGCCGCGGGGGAGAAGGCGATCGCGGCCTTCGGGTGGCGGCGTCGTGCCTCCTCGACCGCGACGGCGGTGATCTCGGCCAGGTCGGTGTCGGCGAAGGACTCGGGCCCGACCAGCTCGCCGCGCGCCAGCCGGCGCAGCATCGTGATCAGTCGCTGTGCCCGGCCGTGCTCGGCGCCCAGGTCGGCCACGATCTCGGCGCGCTCCACCGGATCCAGGCCGGGGTGGCCGAGCAGCTCCAGGTTGGTGCCCATACTGGTCAGCGGGGTCCGCAGCTCGTGCGCCACGGTGGCGGCGAAGGCGCGAGCCGTCTCCAGCGCTTCGCCGGTGCGCGTCACCGCCGCGTCCCGCCGGTCCAGCAGGTCATTGAGCAGAGCGGCCAGCTCATCGATCTCGGTGACCCTCGAGGTGGTCGCCAGCCGTGTTCCCCGCGCGGAGGACGCGCCGATTCCCCGCGCCTGGCCGCGGAGTACCGCCAGGGGGCGTACCGCGAACCTGCCGAGAGCGAGACCGGCCACGACGCCCACCCCCGCCGAGACCAGGGTGACCAGCGCCAGCCGGTTGCGGAGCACCCCGAGTTGCCGGTCGAGGTGCTCTTCGGCCTCGAACACCCACAGGCGGCCCGCGCCCCCTCGCGGGCCCAGGTCGGATACCACGAACCGCCATCGCCGCGCGCTGTCGACGAAGGTGGCCGCTCCCTTTCCGGCCACGGCGGGTGTCGTGGCGGGTACCTCTCCCATGTCGAGCGGTTCGCTCCCCGGTACCTCGACACGCATCCCGCCGGGGCTGCCGGCCCCCACGGCGGCGGCCACGGCGAGTCTCTGGGTGATGAGGTCCGGAGGTGAGCCGGGGGTCATGCGGACGCGCCAGGAGTACGAGGTGGCCAGCGGTGCCAGCGCGTACGCCCGCGTCGCCATCCGCTCGTCCCGCTCGGCGCGCAGGTCGTGGGAGACCAGGTTCAGCACGAGCAGGCCGCCCAGCAGCACCAGCAGCGGGACGAGCGCGGCCAGGCAGGCCGCGAACCGGGTGGACAGCCTCATCGTCGCCCGTCCCGCACCACGAACCCGACCCCGCGCACCGTGTGCACCACGCGCGGCTCGCCCCCTGCCTCCAGCTTGCGCCGCAGGTAGCCCACGAAGGTGTCCACGGCGTTGCCGGTCACCTCGAAGTCGTATCCCCAGACCCGCTCCAGCAGCACCGACCTGGACAGTACGACCCCCGCGTTGTACGCGAGGACCTCCAGCAGGTCGAACTCCCGCCGGGTCAGCTCGACCTCCCTGCCGCTCACGGTGACCCGACGGGCGGCCGGGTCGACCGTCAGCGAGCCCACCCGGACCGTCTCGCCGGCTGCCCGCCCTGCCCTGCGCAGCAGGGCACGCAGCCGCAGCACCAGCTCACCGAGGTCGAACGGCTTGACGACGTAGTCATCGGCGCCCGCGGCCAGTCCCGCCACCCGGTCGGCGACCTCGTCCATCGCCGACAGCATCAGCACCGGTACCTCCGTACCGCGTGCCCGCAGGCGGGCGCACACCTCGATCCCCGACAGCCCGGGCATCGACACGTCGAGGACGATCGCGTCGGGCACGGCGCTGCCGGCCAGTTCCAGCGCCCGCTCGCCGGAGTCCGCGGTCTCCACGCCGAAGCCCTCCAGCCGCAGGCCGCGGCGTAACGAGCGCAGGATCGCGGGGTCGTCGTCGACGGCGAGAATCCGGTACCCGGTCATCGGAGGGCTCCCGTGCGTGTCGGTGGTCAGGACGCGTGGTCAGGGCCTCCGCGGTCATGACCCGTTCGGCAGGCCGCTACGCCCGTACACGACGAGGGCCCAGGTTATGCAGCCGAAGGCGGCCACGCACGCCAGCGTGCGGATGAGGTTCCAGCGGACCCATGCCGCCTCGAACCGCTCGCGCACCGCCGCGAGGTCGGCGACGCGGTCGGGGTCCCCGGCCGCGTCGAGCGCGTTGTTGAGCGGCACGTTGATCCCCATCGTGATGGCGAGCATCACCACGTACAGGACGAGCGCGGCCACGATCCAGGGCAGCACGGGCCGCCCGTCCGTCTGGAGGTGGAGTACCGCGGACAGGACGGTCAGCACCAGCCCGCCGCCGAAGCAGGCGGCGAACCAGCCGTTGAGGATCGCCACGTTGATCCGCTGCATCGTGCTGACGAAGGTCCGGTCGTCCACGCGGGCCAGGCCGGGCATGACGGAGCAGGCGTAGGCGTAGAAGAGACCGGCCGTGAGTCCCACGGTGACGGCCGCCGCGACCAGCGCGACGCCTCGGAACAGCAACATCACATTCTCCTTGGCGGTTGGGGGGATCCCGGCGGCGGGATCGGACATGCTCACCGTCGGGTGCTCGGGTGCTCGGGTGCTCGGGTGCTCGGGTGCTCGGGTGCTCGGGTGCTCGGGTGCTCGGGTGCTCGGGTGCTCGCTACGGAAGTGGGACGGGGAGCGGGGCGGGGGCGGGCAGGGAAGCGGGCCGCGCCCGTGCGCGCGATTCCCGCCGCCCCGCCGTCCCGCTGTCAGCCCCAGACCCCTGTGGCGGCGGCCTCGCGCGCGTAGTCGCCGAAATCGCGGGGCTCCCGGCCCAGGGCGCGCCGGACCCCGTCGGTCAGGTGGGCGTTGCGGCCGTCCAGCACGGTGGTGAACAGCTCCGCCAGCTGCGTGGCGTACTCGGCCGGTACGCCGTGCTCGACCGCCCCGGCCACGTACTCCTCGGAGGGGACCGGCACGTAGCGGACCTCCCTGCCGGTTGCCTTGGAGATCTCCGCGGCGGCGTCGGCGAAGGTCAGCAGCCGGGGACCGGTCAGCTCGTAGAGCTGGCCCGCGTGCCCGTCCTCCGTCAGCGCCGCGACCGCGACGTCCGCGATGTCGTCGGCGTCGACGAACGGCTCGGCCACGTCCCTCGCCGGGAGCGCGATCTCGCCGGAGAGGACCGGCTCCAGCAGGTAGTCCTCGCTGAAGTTCTGCGAGAACCAGGCCGTCCGTACGATCGTCCACTCGACCCCGGACTCCTGGACCGTCCGCTCGCTCACCTGGGCCTCCTCCTCGCCACGGCCGGACAGGAGAACCAGCCGCCGGACGCCGCCCTCGACCGCCCGCGAGACGAACGAGCGGATCGTCTCGGCCGCCCCGGGGAAGGCGAGATCCGGGTAGTAGACGACGTACACCGACGCCACGTCCCGCAGCGCGGCCCCCCACGTCGCCCGGTCCTCCCAGTCGAACGGCGGCTTCCCCGAGCGGGAGCCGACCCGCACCGGCAGGCCGCGCGCGGTGAGCCGCTCCACCACGCGGCGGCCGGTCTTGCCCGTGCCGCCGAGGACCAGCGTCGTGTTCCTCCCACGTGTGTTTTCTGTCATAGGACCAGTGAACCGGCCAGGAGTGAGACGGGCCATGGTCGAGAAGCGCAATTCCATGTTTCAGCGTCTACAGTGAAGTCGTGGACGCACTCACCGACTTCCTGGACGGTCCGAGGGCCAGGGGAGCGTTCCTGCTCCGCTCGATCCTGAACCCGCCCTGGTCCCTGCGGATCCAGGACCGGGCGCCGCTCGCCCTGACGGCCATGGTGCGGGGTGAGGCGTGGGTGGTCCTCGACGACGCCGCCCCGGTGCGCCTGGGCCCGGGGGACGTCGCGATCATCCTCGGCCCCGATCCCTACACGGTCGCCGACGATCCGGCCACACCGCCCGACGTGGTGATCCATCCGGGCCAGCACTGCACCACCCTCGACGGGCGAAGCCTGGCCCAGGAGATGGACCTGGGCGTCCGCACCTGGGGCAACGACCCCGACGGGTCGACGGTGATCCTCACCGGCGCCTACCAGATGCGCGGGGAGATCAGCCGCCGTCTGCTGGAGGCGCTGCCACCGCTGCTGGTCCTCCCGGAGGACGCCTGGGACTGCCCGATCATCCCGCTGCTCGGCGACGAGATCGTCAAGGACGAGCCGGGCCAGGAGGCCGTGCTCGACCGGCTGCTCGACCTGCTGCTCATCGCCGTCCTGCGGGCCTGGTTCTCCCGCCCGGAGGCTGGCGCCCCCGCCTGGTACCGCGCCCACAACGATCCCGTGGTGGGCAGGGCCCTGCGCATGCTGCACGGCAACCCGGCGCACCCCTGGACGGTGGCCACGCTGGCCGCGGGGTCCGGTGTCTCCCGCGCCGCCCTGGCCCGCCGCTTCACCGAGCTGGTGGGCGAGCCTCCCATGACGTTCCTCACCGGCTGGCGGCTGGCCATGGCCGCCGACCTGCTGCGCGAGACCGACGCCACCGTCGGAGCGGTGGCCACGCAGGTCGGCTACGGCAGCGCGTTCGCGCTCAGCGCCGCCTTCAAACGCGAACGCGGCGTCAGCCCCCAGGAGCACCGCGCCGGGGTCCGGCGTCCCCGGAGTGAGCACGCCGTCGGCACGCTCGCGCGGTAGGTCCCGGCGGGCGTGCCGGTACGAGCCTCGGCCCGCCGGTCACCGCACCTGGAGAGTCCGCCGACCGCCGCGCCCGGAGAGCCCGCCGACCGCCGCGCCCGGAGAGCCCGCCGGCCGGCGGTGCTCCCCCGGAGCCCTCTGAGGCCCCCTGAGGCCCCCTGGGCCCGCCGGAGCTCACCGGAGGCGCGGAGGAGCCGCCGGAGTCGCCGGGCCGCGCTCACGGCACGTATGCGCCGTGACGGTCAGAACAGCCAGTCGAGCAGGCCGCCCCGGCCGTCGCCCGAGTTGTCGTTCGTCCCGCTGTCCTGCGGCGGCGGTGCCGTCGTCGGCTCCTGACTCGGTGTGGCGGTCTCCGTGGGGGCCTGGCTCGTCGGCGAGGGCGCGGGCTCGGAGGTGATGCGCGAGTTCGGGGACGAGTCCTGCGGTGAGGTCTCCTCCTGCTCGGCCTCCTCGGAGGACGCTGTCGGACGGGTCTCCTTCGGAGAGGTACTGCGGGTCGGCGACGGCCGGGTGGAGGGCTCCTGGGTCCGGGGAGCCCTGGTGGGAGCGGTGGTCGGGGGCTCGTCGGCCGTGGACGGCTCGTCGGACGGCTCCGCCGTCTTCTCCTCGGGCCGGGGTGTCGGCGTCTCCGAGGGCGCCTGCGGCAGGTCGGCCACCGAGCACCGCGCGCCGGGTGCGCACGTGGTGCCGGTCTTCCCGTCCAGGGAGGCGGAGAGCAGCCAGCCGCCCGCGACCCCGGCGATCACGACGCCACCCACGACAGCCAGCAGGATCCTGCTCTTGCTCCTGCCCCTGCGGCGGCGCTCCTCGTAGGGATCGGGGTCCTCGCGCCAGCCCGACCCCAGGAAACCGCGCGACGACGCCGCCTCGTCCTCCTCGCGGTAGAGGGGGCCGTCGGACGTGATGTCGGTGTCCCCTATCTCGCGACGGTCGTCGAGGTAGACCATCTCCCGGGACCCGTCGGCCCGGACGATCTCCCGGGACCCGTCGACGTGGACGATCACCTGGGACCCGTCGCCCGGCGTGAGCTCCGGAAAGTCGATCTCGTTCCATCCGTCCGACAACACGTCGCCGGCGGGACGTTCGGGTTCGTACTGCGCCGGTCCGAGGGGACCGGTCTGCTCGCGAGGGTCTTCCTCGTACGGTCCTTGGATATCGTCGCGCCCCACGATGACCCTCTCTGATGTGAACCTTGGTCGGGCATCTTGATAGCAGATCCGACAGCAACTTGTCCGAAAAGTTCACGTACAGCTGGGAATAATGTGACTTATGGGGTCAAGTGAGGGATCGGTGATGGACCGCGCCATTCTTCGCTGAGCGGCTGGTATCCGGGGCGGGGAGCCGGAGCGATGAGCCATGGCGAGAAACCGGAGCGAGAAGCCGACAAGAGAAGCCGACAAGGGGAGCCGGGAGGGAGAGCCCGCTCCCGCACCGGCGGGGGACACGGGCGTACAGGCACGTCAACGGAATCCGTCCGCACCGTGGCGGAGTACGGTTCCCTCGTGGGAGGAGGAGAGCGCGACGACGCGCCTGATCGGCGGAAAGACGTGCCTGACCCCGGTGGCCGGGGTAGGAAGGGCGCCTAACGTTCTTCTCCGTTCGAGAGCTTCTCCGTTCGAGGGCGGGGGGCTCCACGCTCAAGGAGAGCCGATGACACTGGATTCAACGGCGAATGCGCTGCCCGGACCCTCCCCCTTCCCGCCCATCGCCGACTACGGCTTCCTGTCCGACTGCGAGGTCACCGCCCTGGTCGCCCCGAGCGGGAACGTCGAGTGGCTCTGCCTGCCGCGAATGGACTCTCCCAGTGTCTTCGCCGCCATTCTCGACCGGGGCGCGGGGGGCTTCCGGCTCGGTCCCGCCGACCTGAGGGTGCCCGCCGCGCGCCGTTACCTGCCCGGCACCATGATCCTGGAGACGAGCTGGGGCACCCCCACCGGCTGGATCGTCGTGCGCGACCTGCTGCTCATGGGGCCCTGGCACCACCACGACGAGCTCTCCCACACGCACAGGAGGGCGCCGACCGACTACGACGCCTCCCACGTGCTGCTCCGCACGGTGCGCTGCGTCAGCGGGGAGGTGCAGATCACGCTCGACTGCGAGCCGATCTTCGACTACGGCCGGAGGCCCGCCCGCTGGTCGTACACCGACAGGGGCTACCACCAGGGCGTCGCGACGGCCGAGGGGGAGCCCCTGGAACTGCGGCTCACCACCGACATGCGCCTGGGGTTCGAGGCCGGGCGCGCGACGGCGCGCACCCTCCTCAAGGAGGGCGACACGCGCTTCTGCGCGCTGTCGTGGACCACGCACGAGCCGCCGTACACCTTCCAGGACGCCTACGAGCGGCTCGTGTGGACCGCCCACCACTGGCAGCACTGGCTCGCCAGGGGCGTCTTCCCCGACCACCCCTGGCGGAGGTATCTGGAGCGCAGCGCCCTCACCCTCAAGGGCCTGACCTTCGCCCCCACGGGTGCCCTCATCGCGGCCTCGACCACCTCCCTGCCCGAGACCCCGGGCGGCGACCGCAACTGGGACTACCGCTACGCCTGGATCAGGGACTCGACCTTCGCCCTCTGGGGCCTGTACACGCTGGGCTTCGACTGGGAGGCGGACGACTTCTTCTGGTTCATCGCCGACGTGGCGGAGCGGGACGAGGAACTCCAGGTCATGTACGGCATCGACGGCGAGTGCGAGCTGGACGAGCACGTCCTCGACCACCTCCACGGGTACGAGGGCGCCAAGCCCGTCAGAGTCGGCAACGCCGCGTACCGGCACCGCCAGAACGACGTCTGGGGATCCGTCCTCGACTCCTTCTACATCCACACCCGGTCGCGGGACCGCCTGGACGAGCGGATCTGGCCCATCCTGAAGCGGCAGGTCGAGTCCGCCATCAGGCACTGGCGGGAGCCCGACCGCGGCATATGGGAGGTACGCGGAGAGCCCCAGCACTTCACCTCCTCGAAGGTCATGTGCTGGGTGGCGACCGACAGGGGCGCCAGGCTCGCCCGGCTCAGGGAGGAGCCGGAACTGGCCGTGCGCTGGCAGGGGGTCGCCGACGAGATCCACGCCGACGTGTGCGCCAACGGAGTCAGCGAGCACGGGGTCTTCAGGCAGCACTACGGCACCGACGCCCTCGACGCGTCGCTCCTGCTCATCCCGCTGGTGCGGTTCCTGCCGCCCGACGACCCCAGGGTCCGCGCCACCGTGCTGGCCATCGCCGACGAGCTGACCGCCGACGACCTGGTCCTGCGCTACGAGACGAAGAGCACGGACGACGGCCTGACCGGGGAGGAGGGCACCTTCGCGATCTGCTCGTTCTGGCTCGTCTCGGCACTGACGGAGATCGGGGAGCACACCCGCGCCCGCAGGCTCTGCGAGAGGGTCCTCTCCTTCGCCAGCGCCCTCGGTCTCTACGCCGAGGAGATCGATCCGGTGACCGGGCGCCACCTCGGCAACTTCCCCCAGGCCTTCACCCACCTGGCGCTCATCAACGCGGTCATCCACATCATCCGCGCCGAGAGCGGTCAGATCCCCTCGACGGGCTGGCCGTCATGATCTCGGACTCCCCCTGTGCCCCGCCGTGTTCCTCGCATGTTCCTCGCATGTTCCTCGCGTGGTCCCCGGCGTGCGCCGGCGTGCGAGACCACCCGGATGCCTGGCTAGGCTTTCGGGCATGAACCGTCGGGTGATTGCGATAGTGGTGCTCGTCGGCCTGCTCGCGACGAGCGGTCTGTCCGTGGTGCTGGCCTGGGGGCTGAGCGGCTGAGCCCCGCCGGGTGATGTCGGGTGATGTCGCAGGAGGGCCGGCGGCCGGTTCCGGGAGGTCCCGGAAAGGTCCCGGGAGTGCGCCGGGATCCTGGAGGGCGGCTGATCGGCGAGCGCGTCCGGGCCCGTGGGGCGACCGGAGACATGCGCCCGGATCGAGAGACCCGAGAAAGCGGACGGACGGGGAGATGCGCCCGGATCCGAGAGGGTGGACGACCGGAGGGGTGTCCGGATCCGTGACATCGGCTGATCGGCGGATATGACCGGATCAGTCAGAGGGGACGGCCCGCGAGGCCGCGGTGGCGGTGCGCGGTCGTCGAGGAGCCGAGCCGTCGCGTGCGTCGTTCGACGCCGCGACCGCTCCACGAGGGAACGCTAGGCGACGACCATCGAGTTCTGGCCCGCGGGCGCGCTCTGCTGCTGGGGGTGCTGCTGGGGGTGGGCAGGCTGCCGGTGCGGGGTGGACTGCTCCGCGACGGGCTGGGGCTGCTGCTGGGCGGCCTGCTCCACGGGAGCCTGCTCGGCGGGGCAGGTGCAGTAGCCGTTGGTCACGATCAGGCGTCCTCGTTGCGCCGTGTAGGTGCGAGAGTCGGTGGCGAGGAGAACGCCCGTACATTTATGGCAGACGACGGACTGGCGATCCATGGGCCGGCTTCCTTCCTTGAGGGTAGCCGTCGAACGTCTCTCGGTCCGGCCGGCTGGCTGCTCGTGCCCCGGCGGGAGGACTTGAATCTCCCCGACGAGGTTTCCATCTTACTTCGTAGCACATTGTGATCTTTGCGCCACACGAGGTGACAGGTTGAACCTTGGTGGTGTTGCTTCACAACGGTCTCATGTGAAGCGACCCGGCGGGTGGTGAATGTCCCTCTCTCACCCCCGCCGATCCTCGTCCCAGCGATCTTCGCCGAGCCCGGATCCCCGGCGTGGCCGGGGGTCGTCACGTGCTCAGAACTTTTTTCTTTTTTTCCTGGATCACCGACCGGAACAGCAGCGCGTTGGCCGCCACCGTGATGCAGACCACGCCGAGCAGGAAGCCCCAGCTCACGTCGCTCAGGTGATGCATGCCGCGATACATGCGCGAGTAGGCGATGCCCAGGGGAATGCCGAGGCCGACCGCCCACCACAGCACGTTCAGGATCTTGTAGCGGTGGGTGTGGATGGTCAGCACCAGGGCGATGCCACAGTAGAAGGCGACCGCGGCGCTGGTGTGCCCGGAGGGGAAGCTGGAGGTGGGCGGAGCGGGGTCGAGGTGCTCGACGGCGGGCCGCTTGCGCTCGGCGAAGACGGTCGCCAGCAGGAAGATCGCCGACTGCGAGAAGACCGCCAGCGCCAGGAAGATCGACTCGTTCCAGCGCTTGAAGGCCAGCCGGAAGACGACGGCCAGCAGCGCGGTGCCGGCGATGATCACCGGGGTGTCGGACATGCTCGACACCACATCGGTGATCGAACTCCAGTAGGCCGTGCGCTCTCCGGCCAGCTGCGCGTTGACTCCCTGGTCGTTCGCGATGAGGGTCGTCGTCTGCAGGACCTTGGTGATGAGGAGCCCGACGCCGATCGTCAGCACGGCCATGATGGCCAGTGGCGCCAGGATGAGGCGCGTCACGCCTTTGAAATCCACCGACATTTTCGACATGGCGCGCCAGCTACCCAGAATGACCTCTCCGGAACGCCTCGGGTTCGACGCCTTCCACGTGCGGTTCGGCGGGCCTGCGGCCCTCTCCCCGGCGCCAGGCCTCGAAGCCCGCCGCCGCCCCCACCACGACCGCCACGCCCAGCGCGACCCCCGCGATCACGTCGCTGGTCCAGTGCACGCCGAGCGCCACCCGGGTGTACGCGACGAACACCATGATGGCCGCCGCGACGGCCCAGACGGTGATCCGCGAGGCCGTGCCGCGCAGGAAGGGCAGCAGGATGAGCACGAGGATGCACGCGCCCAGCGCCGCTCCCATCGCGTGCCCGGACGGGAAGGAGGCGCCGGGCGCCCAGGCCACGGGATCCGGCAGAGCGGGCCTGGCGCGGTCGACGATCATCTTGAGGGCGAGGTTCAGCAGGCCGCCGAAGGTGATCGTGGCGACCGCCCAGATCGCCAGGCGCGGCGCGCCCCGGCGCCAGAGCCAGACGGCGGTCAGCACCACCAGCACACGCCACGTCCAGGGACCGAACACCTCGGTCCCCACGCTGAGGAAGGTGGTGTAGCCGGGGTTTTCCAGCGCGTGGGCGTGCAGGCTCAGGGCGATGCTCTCGTCGAGCTCCGTGAGCGGGGAGAAAGAGGTCCTCACGAGGACGAGCAGGATCACGAACGGCACCGTGAAGACCGCCACCGCTGCCAGCGCCATCGTCAGGCGCACACCCAGGCGCAGGTCAGCAGCGTGATCATCAGGATTTCTGTGAGACGGAGGTTTACCCTCGACAAATCTGACCATCGTTCATGGCTACCCGATTTCTCGCGAATATTCCCCGCACGACAGGTGAGGGGCCGGGCCGGCGGGGCCCCGGCACGCGGAATCCATGTGGAATCCGAGGGTGTGGAGGCTGCGAACCGCTGGGATCCCGGGTCGCCGATGCCGATGCCGATGCCGATGCCGATGCCGATGCCGGGGCCGATGCCGATGCCGGGGCTGATGCCGATGGCGATGGCGATGCCGGGGCCGCCGGGCTCCGAGTCCTTCCACGCCGTGTGTCAGGCCGCGTGCCGGGGTTCGCGGCGGGTCGTCCAGCGCAGGACGTCGCAGTGCCGCCGCTCGGCCTCGGCGAGTGCCGCGTCGTCCGCGTAGGCGTCGAGGACGGCCCGCAGCCACGGCATCTGCTCGGTGACGTCGTCCCACGCCCGGGAGGGGTCGTCGAGACCCAGCTCGATCAGCGCGTCCAGGTGCGCGGCGTAGGCCGTCCACCACTGGCGGCTCAGCTCGGCGAGGAACCCGCCCAGCCCGCCGAACTCCCGCTGGATCTCCTCGTCCCACCAGGTGGGGACGGTGACGTCACCGGTGTCGGCGAGGTCGCGGAGCACGAGGGTGGCCAGGGTGCGCCGTCGCCGGGCGATAGCCGAACGTGACAGGATGTTCATGACGCCTACCCTGCCAACCATCGTTTGCCGAATGCTTAACGATGTATTGACGGTGATGTCCAGCCATGGCCATCGGGCCGAGGGGTGGGCCGCTTGGCCGGAGTCGCCAGGCGGCACTAGGCTCTGCTTCGCAGCTCATTCCGCCTTGTGTCCGCGGAGCTACCTCGACATGGAGGAAGCCCGCCCATGACCCAGGTCCATGAATTCTCCCGGCTCGTCGACCGTACCCTGAGCGCTCTCGCCGATGTCCTCGGTTCCGACGGGGCGGCCCTCATGCTGATAGACGACCACGACCGGTTGCGGGCGATCGGAGGGTCCGACGACCGGGGTAGGCGACTGGAGCTGATCCAGGAGCAGATCGGGGCCGGACCGGCCATCGAGACCCTGTCCCGGGGCGAGGACGTCGCCGTCGACGACCTGAGGGCGGCCAGGCCGTTCGGGTTTCCCGGGGTGGCCGCGCGGGTCTCGGAGGTGCGGGCGGTGCTCTCCGTGCCTTTGCGGGCGGAGGAGCGGTTGATCGGCGCGCTGAATTTCTACGACCGGACGCACCATGAATGGCAGCCCGCGAAAGTCCGGACGGGAGAGCGCCTCGGCGAGCTCATGGTGATGGTCCTCCAGACCATGGCTCATAGACCTCCTTTTCCGGGGAAGCCGTAGTGTGCACGTCAAGTAACCAGGTCGACGCTGAAAGGCGCCACACATATGACTCACATTGATCCGGAAGCGCTGGTCGCGAGCCTGAGAAGGCTTCAGACGGCCTCGTCCACCACAGGCATAGTTCATCAGTTGGAGCGTGCCGTGGATGTGGTGAACTCGCTGTTCGGATATGCGGGTGCGGGTCTGATGTTTGCCGAAGAAGGTAAAGATCTCCGCTATTTGGTCGCCACCGATGAGCGGGGACGCAGTCTTGAGGGCGCACAACTCCATCTCGGCCAGGGGCCGTGCGTTTCCGCGTACGAGGAGAATTCCGCGGTGACCTCGAGTGATGTGCGCGTCGATCCGCGCTGGCCGAAGCTCGCCGATCGGCTTCACCCGGAGGTGCGGGCGGTGGCCGGGGTGCCGGTGCGTCTTGGAGGCGAGCCGGTGGGCACCCTGAACGTCTATCAGGCCGATTTTTACGAATGGGACGAGTCGGACGTCCAGGCGCTCTACGGCTACGCGGACGTGATCGAGCAGCTTCTCACCGCCGCGATGGCCGCCGAGGAGAAGAGCGCCCTGGCCGACCAGCTCCAGTACGCCCTCGACTACCGCGTGATCATCGAGCGGGCGATCGGTTACCTGATGGGCAAGCACGACCTGACCGCCACCCAGGCCTTCACCGGCCTGCGCAAGCAGGCCCGCGACACCCGCCGCCGCGTCGCCGACCTGGCGGCCGAGGTGCTCGGGGAGGGGGCGGGCGAAATACGGTGATCCTGCTCACGTCGCCCGAGCCCGCCGGGGACAGGGTCGAGATCGTCGTTCGCGGTGATCTCGACGCGGTCAAGGGCGCCGACCTGCGGCGCGTCCTCGGAGGGCTCGCCGCGGCGACGGTCGAACTCGACCTGGCCCAGGTGGTCTTCATCGACTGCGCGGGCGCGCGGACCCTGTTGCGGGCCGACGAACACATGCGCGGCCTGGGTCAAGAGATGATCATCGTGCGGCCGTCGGGCCCGGTGCTCCGGTTGCTGCGACTGCTGGAATTCGACCGGTACCTCCTGATCGGACACCCCGGAGACGCGGTCGGCGCGAGCCGCACCCCGCCGGGGCACTAACCTGATCGGTGATGTATCGATTCGTCTTCTCGCAGGTCCTCCGCCACCTCGACCCCGAGGACGCGCACCACATGGCGGTGCGCGCCCTCCGCGTCCTCTCGGTGACACCCGTGGTCAGGCGGCTGGTTCACCGCCGCCTCGCGCCACGCGACCCCGCGCTGCGCGTGCAGGCCTTCGGCGTGCACTTTCCCGGCCCGTTCGGGCTGGCGGCCGGCTTCGACAAGGACGCCGGTTGTGTCGAGGCCATGTCCGCCCTCGGCTTCAGCCACGTCGAGGTCGGCACGATCACCGCCCATGCCCAGCCGGGAAACGCCAGACCCCGGATGTTCCGCCTCGTGGGAAACCGGGCGATCATCAACCGGATGGGTTTCAACAACGCGGGCGCGTCCGCCGCGGCCCGGTCGCTGGCCAGGCCCCGGGGAGTCCCCGCGATCGTCGGCGTCAACATCGGCAAGACGAAGGTCGTGCCCGAGTCGGGGGCCGTCGCCGACTACGTGGCCAGCGCCAGGGAGCTCGCCCCCCTGGCCGACTACCTGGTCGTCAACGTCAGCTCGCCCAACACCCCCGGCCTGCGCGACCTCCAGGCCGTGGAGCTGCTGGGCCCGCTGCTGCGCGCGGTGAAGGAGGTCGCCGACGCCACGCCCAAGCGCACCCCGCTGCTGGTCAAGATCGCTCCTGACCTGGCGGACGCCGACGTGGACGCGGTCGCCGACCTGGCCCTGGATCTCGGGCTCGACGGCATCATCGCCACCAACACCACGATCGGCAGGCAGGCGCTGGCCGGCGCGGAGCCCGCGGGCCGTGACCACAGCCGCGAGAGCGGCGGCCTGTCGGGGCGTCCGCTGAAGGCCCGCTCCCTGGAGGTCCTGCGCAGGCTGCGCGCCAGGGTGGGCGATCGCCTGGTGCTCGTCTCCGTCGGTGGCGTCGAGGACGTGGACGACGTCTGGGAGCGCCTGCTCGCCGGGGCCACGCTCGTCCAGGGCTACAGCGCGCTGATCTACGAGGGGCCCCTCTGGGCGCACCGCGTGAACCGCGACCTCTCCCGCCGCCTCCGCCGCCACGGCGTGGTCGACCTCCGCCAGATCATCGGCCGTACCGCGAGCCGGAGCCCCGTGCTCTGACCCGGTCGTGGCAGGAAGCGGCCTGACCCGGTCGTGGTAGGGCACCGCCTGACCCGGTCGTGGCACGGCGCGGCCCGATCACGGCCTGATCTGCTCGTACGGTGATCCGGTCGCGGTTCGATCCGTCCGCGGCCCGATCCCGCCCACGCGCCACGCAGGCCCACGTTCAGCTCAGGTCCTCCAGTTTCAGGTCCTTCAGCTCAGGTCCACGTTTCGCCCAGGGCCGCGACCCGATCCGGTCCACGTGCCGCTCGGATCGTGGCCCGATCCGGTCCGGCCCGATCCGGTCGCGGCGCGGTCAGAATCCTCGTGGTCCGAACCTTTGCGGCGGATCCCGATTCTTCACCCCATCGGGCCGTAAGGCGGATCACGTTATACCCTGGGTGGGTAACCTCAGGACATGGGAGGCACGATGAGCACGACCACATACACCGTCACCGGCATGACTTGCGGCCACTGCGTGAGTTCGGTCAAGGAGGAGGTCGGTGAGGTCCCGGGTGTCACCGGTGTCGACGTCGATCTCGAGACCGGCAGGGTCGACGTCTCCGGCGACTCCTTCGACGACGCGGCCGTCCGCGCCGCCGTCAAGGAAGCGGGCTACGAGGTTCTCGTCTGACGGGGGAGCGGCGCGACACCGCCCTTCTCCACCCCCGTCATCCGTTCCGTCCCGGCCCCTCAGGGGCCGGGAGACCGGGTCACATGCTCGGACGGGTCGAGTCGGCCTCGTGGGTCAGCTTCTCCAGGTGCCTCATGGTCTCGTCCACCTTGACGACCCCCGGGCGGTGGCGCCGGTGGCCGGCGCCGCCCCGCTGCCAGGGACGCGGGCCGGTCAGCGGCCGGTACTCGACGCCGAGCGCGTCGAGGCGGCCCAGGTGCGCCTCCAGCCGGGCGTCGAACCCGTTCCCGGCCGAGCCCGACCAGGCGACCTCGGCCAGCGCGCATCCCCGGGGCCAGGCGCGGTAGTCCACCGCGCGCCCGTCGGGCAGCCGCTCGCTCCACAGCTGGAACTGCGCGCCGAGCACGCGCTCCCGCTCCCCGGCCGTCCACGACTCCGGCGCCGGGACGTAGGCCGCGACGTCCGAGACGGTGATCGCGTCGCCGATCGCCACGGGCTCCTCCTCTGAGGAGGCCTCGGCGTAGTCGAAGTACAGCGGGAAGACCGGGGTCTGCACCACGTCGTGCCCGGCGGCGGCGGCGCGCCTGGCCACCCCCGGCCCGCGCCAGGGCATCACGATCGTGTCGGGCCTGAGCATGCCGCTGACGAACGCCTCGTCCCACACCACCGCCCTGCTGCCGCGCTCGGCCAGCTCGTCCGCGAGCCGGCGCAGGAACCAGGCGTGCAGGTCGCTCACGCTCCCCAGTCCCAGTTCCGCCTGGAACGCGACGATCTCGGGGGAGGCGGCCCAGTCGTCGAGCACGCATTCGTCCCCGCCGATGTGGACGTACGGGGTCTCGCCCAGCGCCTCGGTGATCTCCTCGATCACGCCGGTCAGGAAGTCGACCGTCTCCGGCAGCGGGGACAGGATCGCCGGGGAGATGCCCCAGCGATCCAGCACGGTGAAGGGCTCGGGCCGGCGGCCGCCGGTGGCGCGGGCGTCGAACTCGGGGTAGGCGGCGAGGACCGCCGAGGCGTGTCCCGGCACGTCGATCTCGGGCACGACCGTCACGGCGCGGGCCCGCGCGTAGGCGCCGATCTCGGCGAGGTCCTCCAGCGTGTAGTAGCCGCCGTGCGGGACGTCGTCGAAGGCCGGTTCCTCCCGGTAGTAGCTGGTGGTCGTACGCGGGCGGTGCGCGCCCACCTCGTGCAGCCGCGGGTGCCGGCGGCTCTCGACCCGCCACCCCTGGTCGTCCACCAGGTGCAGGTGGAGGCGGTTCAGTTTGTGGGCCGCCATGATGTCGACCATCCTGAACACCTCGCGCTTGGGCATGAAGTGCCGCGCCACGTCCAGGTGCACCCCGCGCCAGGAGAAACGGGGCGCGTCCCGCACCTGGCCGAGGGGAACGCTCCAGCCCGCCCCGGCCCCGGCCACCGCGCGGAACGCCGCCGCCGGCAGCAACTGCCGCAGCGTCTGGCCCGCGTAGAAGGCCCCGGCCCGGTCTCCGGCCGCGATCCGCACGCCCCCGTCCGTCACGTCCAGGACGTACGACTCGGCGCCGAGCGAGGCGTCGGGCTCCACCGCGATCGTCCCCGCCTCGCCGGGGCGCGGATCGAGCACGGCGAGCGCGAGGCGTACGGCGTCCACCAACTCGGCGGGACCGGAGACGACCACCCCGTGGGGAAGGCCGAGAAAACCGCCGGCAGGAGTGAAAGCGGAGGGAAGCGGCAGGAGGTCCATGGTTTAAATCATGCCAAACCGCCAGAGAAATAAGCCCTTTACCCTGGCGACCCCGGACATGGAGCCAAGAACCGCCCAAGTACCGCGCGGGAGAGCCGGGGGAGAACCCTCGCGCGGTCATGCTGCTGCTCATGTTCCAAGCGTCCAGGCACCCGGCCCGCACACCGCTGGCGGCCCTGGTGGCGATACCGGTGGCGATCATGCTGGCCGCCGGGTGTTCCGCCGCCGTCGAGCGCCCCACCCCGCCCTCGCCCACTCCGTCGGAGTCCTCCTCCGCGGTGCGGAGCGCCGAGGGGGACGGCGACGCCACCGTGGCGGAGAACGCCAGGGAGGGTGATCCCGGCTGGCGGCTGCGCCGGCGCGGCGCCGAGCACGAGATCGAGGGCTTCGCCGACCGGGTGAGCGTGCTGCCCGGAGAGCGTTTCCGGCTGTACGTCTCGACCACCGCCGGCCGCTACACCGTCACGGCCTTCCGGATGGGCTGGTACGGCGGAGTGGGGGCCAGGCAGGTCTGGCGGGCGGCCGGGCTGCCCGGCACGAGGCAGGCGCCGCCCAGGACGATCGCCGCCACCGGGACGGTGACCGCCGCCCACTGGGAACCCGGCCCCGAGGTGGACACCTCGGGCTGGCCCGAGGGCTCCTACCTGATCCGGCTGGACGCCGCCACCGGGGGGCGGCGCTACGTCCCCCTCACCGTCAGGTCCGCCTCCACCCGGGGACGCCTGGTCGTCGTCAACGCGGTCACCACCTGGCAGGCGTACAACGGCTGGGGCGGCCGCAGCCTCTACGAGGGGCCCGGCGGCTTCGGGGACAGGTCCCGGGCGGTCAGCTTCGACCGCCCGTACGACGCCTCAGGAGCGCGGCTCTTCCTGGACATGGAACGCGACGCCATCGAGCTCGCCGAGCGTCGCGGCCTACCGCTCGCCTACGTCACGAGCCTGGACCTGGACCGTGACCCGCGCGTTCTCGACGGGGCGAGGGGCCTGGTGTCCCTGGGGCACGACGAGTACTGGTCGCCGGGCATGCGCCGCACCGTCGAGGCCGCCCGGGACCGCGGCACCAACCTCGCCTTCCTGGGCGCCAACGCCGTCTACTGGCGGGTCCGCCTCGCCGCGACGCGCCTGGGCCCGCGCCGCCTGGTCGTCTGCCACAAGGACGCCGCCGAGGACTCCGGGACGATCCTGTGGCGCGCCACAGCCAGGCCGGAGAGCTCCCTGACCGGCCCGATGTACGACTGCTTCCCCTCCGAGTCCGCCTACGTGGTCAGACGTCCCGGCAACTGGATCTTCAGGGGGACCGGGGTGCGGCGCGGCACCACCTTCCCCGGGATGGTGGGTGTGGAGACCGACAGGGTCGGCGCGGGCGTGCCGCGCCCGATGGAGGTCCTGTCGGTGTCCCCGGTGGACTGCGGAGGCCGCGCCACGGTCGCGCACAGCGCCTACTACACCGTGCCGAGCGGCGCCGCGGTGTTCAGCTCGGGCACGATGCGCTGGGTGTGCGCCATGCGGGGCGCCCGCTGCGGCCACGGCGTCACGGACCGGGCCGGGGCCTTCGTCCGCAGGGCGACGGGGAACATCCTGCGCGCCTTCGCGGCGGGTCCGGCCGCGCGCCGCCACCCGGCCCGCGACAACCTCGAGGCCCTGGGCCTGGGCGGCCCGCCGGGCCGCTGACGCGGGTTACCGCTGCAGGTACTGCTGCAATCCGTTGGCCAGGGAGAGCGCGATCTTCTGCCGGAACGCCGGCTGCTGGAACTTGGCCGCCTCGGTGGGGTTCCTCATGTTGCCGGACTCGATGAAGATCTTGGGAACCGTGGAGAGGTTCAGGCCGCCGAGGTCGTTGCGATAGTCGAGGGCGTTCTTGCCGATGTAGGTGGAGTACGACAGGCCGGTGCCGCGCCTGAAGGCGTTCCGCACGTCCAGGCCGAGCTTGCTGGAGGCTTTGACCACCGGGTCGACCGGGCCGCCGATCCTCTCCGGCATGATCACGTGGAAGCCGTGGTCGGCGGCGTTCGCCCCGTCGGCGTGGATCGAGATCGCCGCGTCCGCCTTCGCCCTGTTGCCGATCGCGGCCCGCTGGGTGATGCACGGCCCGACGCCGGAGTTGCTGTCGCGGGTCAGCTTCACCGTCGCGCCGCGGCTTTTCAGGATCTTGGCCAGGCGCTGCGAGACGTCCCAGGTGAAGGCCGCCTCGCTGTAGCCGTTGTCGGTGGCGGTGCCGGTGGTGTCGCAGGCCTTCCACTGGGTCAGGACGTTGACCTTCTTGTTGATCTCCGCGGGGTGGCGGTAGTTCTGCCCGTTGTGGCCGGGGTCGATGACCACGATCTTGCCGCTGAGCGGCTCGTGACCCTCGCCGCCGCGCCCGGCGGCGGAAGTCGCGGTGGGATCGCCCGCCGCACCGGCCGCCGGGCCGGTCAGGGTCTCGGCGGCGCCGTCGGCCGCCGGGGCCGCGGCCGTTCCGGCCGCGTGAGGGACGAGCCCGCGCTCGCGCGCGAGGTCCGCGCCCGCGGCGGTTCCGCCGCAGGCGGCGACGCCGAGCCCGCACAGGACAAGGGTCGCCGCGAGTGCTTTACCGGTCACGCTCATCGCCCCCAAGGAAGTCGTCGACCACCCAACTTACGTGGCCTGAGGGCGTGACACGGCCGTTGTCGCGATATGTGCCCGCCCGTCACAAGGCGTGAGGTGCTTCCCCGTCAGGGGTGCCTCCCCCTCAGGGGTGCCTTCGCGTCGGAGGTGCTTCCCCGTCGGAGCTGCTTCCCCGTCGCGGAAGACGGAAGGCGGTGCGGGCCCGTCACCAGGCGTGCTCGCCGACCTCGAGCTTCTGCAGAAGCGCGGCGAGCTCCCTGGCGTCCTCGGCGTCCAGCCCGAGGACCACGCGAGGCCGTCCCCAGGGATGGTCGATCGAATGGGCCACGTAGCTGGCCACGGACTCAGCCCCGGCGTCGCCGTTGCGGCCCCGGGCGGCCCGCCAGTGCGCCCACGCCCGCTCGAGTTCGGCGGCGGCCCGCTGGGCGCATGACACCAGTTCCGGATCACGCATTGTTACCCCCCTCGTCTCGGCCAGAGTCAACACGGGCGGCGCGCCGCCGTTCACGATGTTGACCCGGTTTTGGGGAGGTCATGGAGCCTGCCCGGGCGTGCTGTAACGCTCCAGGCAGGCTCTTTAACGTTCGGCGGAACTCGTGCTGTGCCGTACGACCAGCTGCGGCGCGACCTGGCGCAGGCGCGAGGTCTTGCCGGGGTCGCCGATCCGGTCGTTCAGCAGCGCGGCGGCGGAGCGGCCCATGGCGCGGCGCGGCTGGTCCACGGTGGTCAGCGAGATCGGCTGGGTCCCGGCGCGGTGGATGTTGTCGTACCCGACCACGGACAGGTCCTCGGGCACCCGCAGGCCCAGCTCGGCGGCCGCCGACAGCACGCCCATGGCCACCAGGTCGTTGGCGGCGAAGATCGCTGTGGGCCGGGGGTCACGCGTGAGCAGGCTGTGCGCCGCCCTCGCGCCGCCCTCCTCGCTGGACTCGCCCTCCTCGACCATGATGTACGGCGCCAGGGAGTGCCTGCGCATCGCGACCAGGTAGCCCTCGCACCGGAAGCGCCCGGAGGAGATGCCCGAGGCCTCGATGTGGGCGATCCTGCGGTGACCGAGCTCCACGAGGTGGTCGACGGCGAGGCGGGCGCCGAGCTGGTCGTCGTCGACGACGATGTCCACGCCGCCGAGGTCGATGTCGCGCTCGCCCACCACCACGGTCGGCGTGTAGCCGGTGGCCTCGATGAGCGTCCCGCTGGTGGGCGCGATGCCGAGCAGGACGAGCCCGTCGACGCGCAGCTCGAGGAACGCCTCGACCGCCTCGTCCTCGAAGGCGGGGTCCCACTGGCTGTTGCCGATGAGGAGTCTCAGCCCGTCGCCGTGCAGGCTCTCCTGCAGGCCGTCCAGGAACTCCGCGTAGAACGGGTTGTGCAGGTCGGCGACGAGCGCCCCGACCAGGTGGGTGCGGCCCTCGACCAGGCTGCGCGCGACCGCGTTGGGCCGGTAGCCGAGGTCTCTGGCCGCCTGGAGCACGGCCTGCCTGCGATGCTCGCTGACGTGGGGCGATCCGCGCAGGACGAGCGAGACCAGTGATTTGGAGACACCGGCTCGTTCGGCCACGTTGCGGATCGTGGGTCTCGGGCGTGGCCCGCCGCCCCCCTCGGACAGAACGGGTTCGGCGAACCCGCGGGCTCGGGTGACGGTGGTGTTGACCGGCGGTCCTGACATGGCTCTCCCCCGCGATGGTGGATGGGCACCTGTCACTCAAAACGATCGAGTTCCGAATGGGGTACGGCTTGCGCGGAAGGGAACTCCGATCTTGACCCCGGCGCCGGGCGGATCGGCTCCGATAGGCTTCGCGGTGTGGGGTCGACATCCGGAGCCGCCGAACGGGCGAAACCCGCGGCGGGCGGCGCGCGACCGGCGCGGCGCAGGCTCACCGTCGACCGGCGCCGCGAGGAGCTCATGGCGGCGGCCCTGGAGCTGTTCAGCAGGCGTGACGCCGAATACGTGTCGATCGACGACGTGGCCTCCGCGGCCGGCGCGTCGCGGGCCCTGGTCTACCACTACTTCGGCGGCAAGCAGGAGCTCTACGTCGCCGCGCTGAAGAGCGCCGCGGCCCAGCTGGAGGCGAGGCTCAGACCTCAGGGCGGACAACCGCTGGACGAGCTGATCGGGGGCCTCACCCGCTACTTCGACTTCGTCGAGGAACACGCGACGGGCTTCGCCGCGCTGCTCAAGGGCGGCCCCGCCAACAGCAGCGGCGAGATCGGGGAGGTCGTCGACGCGGTCAGGCACCGGCTGCTCAAACTGATCATGAAGCAGATGCGGGTCGAGGAACCGGGCCCCGTGCTCCGCGTCACGCTGCGCTCGTGGATCGCCTCCGTCGAGACCGCGGGCCTCGACTGGCTGGAGCGCCGCGACATCGAGCGGCCGGCGCTGGAGCGCATGCTGATCGGTCAGATGGTGGCGCTGCTCGGCGTGGCGGCCGAGCACGACTCGCAGGTCGGCGAGTTGCTGGACAACCTGGTCAGAGGTGGATCGAGCCGCCCTGCGGACCGGGAGAGGCCCGGGGCGGACGGCTGAGAGAAACCCCCTGGAAGGTGCTTCCGAACCCTTCAGAGCACGCGCTCGGTCGTTCGGAGCACGTGCCGGAGGGCGGGGTGCGTGCTGGGGCGGCGCCGGGCGGGCGACGCCGCTCCCCACAAACCCGTGTGGCCTACACGCTCAAAGGGTGAGCGCGCACCAATCCCCCTAGGTCAGTGACGGCCCCCGTCTTACTCTGAGCGCTGCTGCGGAATCCCCGCGAGCAGCGCGCGAACCTCAGTCTCCCGGTACCGGCGGTGTCCACCCAGGGTGCGGATGGACGTCAACTTGCCCGCCTTCGCCCACCGGGTCACGGTCTTGGGATCGACGCGGAACATGGTTGCGACCTCCGCCGGGGTGAGCAGCGGCTCTGCCTCGGGTGTACGAGCTGACATTTGTGCGGCCTCTCCTCCATGTGGACCGGCGACAGCGATCCTGCGACTTGACGCTTGTCACGGATGTCCGCCTATGGCCCTTGCGTGCGGCTGTTTGGGCCATATGCGGCATCACCCGATGTGACCATACAGCCACGTAGAGCGATTGGCGAGCCTTTGAGCGACTCATCTCTCTTGTGCACGTGTTGTTGTCACGCTCGGTGATTCTAGCGACACGTTTCGTGGTATCGCAGTGAAAACGGCAAACTACTCAGTTCGTAGGTGCATCCCCGGTCATCGACGGACCTACTTACGCAGGTCGAAGGGATGATTTGCGACTCAGTTTGCCGATTCGAGAAGTTGTATTGATCGCCAGCGGAGGATGACGCGCTGGTACATGGCGAACGCCAGTTCTTCCTCGCCTTTTTCCAGACCTGTCAGCGCCGCCGCGAGCTCCGCCACGGATTCGTCGGACTGGAGCGTCTCGTCGTCCATGAGGTTGACGATGCCGCCGTAGTCGAGCTCGACCAGCGAATGCGGGTGGAACTCCTCCAGCCAGCGCGCCACGTCCTCGACCTCGGCGGTGACCGAGACCTCGCCCACCTGCCTCCTGATGATCTGCAGGGCGCGGGCACTGCGGCGCCTGGCGTGGGCCATGGACGTGACGTAGATCAGGTTGCGCGTGGTGGTCGTGCCCCCCTTGCCCTCGCCGCCGTCGATGACCAGCCAGCGCTCGTTGCCGTCGAAGGGGACGAACCACGAGGTCGGAACGTGCCAGGTGGAGCCGCGGATGTGCGTGCGCAGCGCGGCGGAGTCGGTGCGGCGCTTGAACCGGTCGAAGTCGTCGGCCGTCTGTTCCGCGACGGCGGGTGGCACGAAACGCTCCATCAACTTGGGCGGGGTCGCCCCGCGAAAGCGTGAGAAGGCGAGCCAGGACCTCAACCTGCTCTGCCACGGGCAGACGTACAGGACCTCCTCCACGCGCCTCAGATAGGCGTTGGGGCTCTCCTGGGCGGGTGCCGGAGCCGGTGGCACCCCCAGAAGGCGTCGCATCGCCTCGCCGTGTTCGGCGTGGAGGGCGCTCGCTCGGCGCGGTCGGTCGGCCGCCTCGGCATAGGCGGCCCACGAGACGCGCTCCGCCGGGGCGAACGCGACCAGCGGTTCGTAGACGCGGAGGTACGCGGCGTAGGGCAGCACGACCGCATCGTGTCACGAAGGACCGGCCGTTGTCCGTAGCGGACCGGCTTCCGCGGTGGCCGTCTCGGCCATTGAGATGGGACGTTCGCGCACGTCGTGCCTTTACGGACATGTGGTTACGCTGAGGGTGATCTCCGCCGCGACGGTGCGGCGGTAACGAACGACTGGGAGTCACCACAGTGACCGACGTCTTCGGGCTGTCCCACAAGGACACGGGCCCGGTAACCGGCGGCCAGGCGAGGCACGAGCAGGTCGTCTTCTGCTCCGACGAGCGCAGCGGCCTCCACGCGATCATCGCCATCCACAACACCGCCCTGGGCCCCGGCCTGGGCGGTACCAGGTTCTATCCCTACGAGAGCGAGCAGGCCGCGCTGGCCGACGTGCTCAACCTCTCGCGGGCGATGGCCTACAAGAACGCCCTGGCGGGGCTCGACCTCGGTGGCGGCAAGGCCGTCATCATCGGCGACCCGGCGACGGACAAGAGCGAGGCGCTGCTGCGCGCCTACGGCCGGTTCGTCCAGTCGCTCGGGGGCCGCTACTACACGGCGTGCGACGTGGGCACCTACAGCGAGGACATGGACATCGTGGCCCGCGAGTGCTCCTACGTGACCGGCCGCACGCTGGCCAACGGCGGGGCCGGCGACTCGTCGATCCTGACCGCCCTCGGCGTGTTCCAGGGCATGCGCGCCGCCGCCGAGCACACGTACGGGACGCCGACTCTGCGCGGCAGGCGCGTCGGCGTCGAGGGTGTGGGCAAGGTCGGCCACCGCCTGGTCGGTCACCTGATCGAGGACGGCGCGGAGGTCGTGGTCTGCGACGTGAGCGAGCGGGCCGTGGAACGGCTGCGGCGGATCCACCCCCAGGTCGAGGTCGTCGCCGACCGGCTGGAGCTCACCGCCGCCGACGTCGACGTCTACGCGCCGTGCGCCCTCGGCGGGGCGCTGGACGACGAGACGGTGGCCCGCCTGCGCGCCGCGATCGTCTGCGGCGGGGCCAACAACCAGCTGGCCCACCCGGGCGTGGAGAAGCAGCTCGCCGACCGCGGGATCCTCTACGCGCCCGACTACGTGGTCAATTCCGGCGGCGTCATCCAGGTCGCGGACGAGATCAGGGGATTCAACATGGAGCGGGCCCAGGCAAAGGCCACCCAGATCTACGACACGACTCTCAAGATCTTCTCTAGTGCGGCGGAGGATGGCGTCCCTCCGGCCGTCGCAGCCGATAGGCTGGCTGAGCGCAGAATGTCGGAAGTCGGGCGAATTAGGGGCATTTGGCTGGGCCACTAGCCCCACACGCCCATACGACGTACCGAGCCGGGCGTAAAACGGGTACGGTTGTAGGCGAACGAGAGCTGACGCCTAAGTCAGGTGGCGTCAGTGCGTGGTGCGTTAGCGACGAGGGGTCGGGCACGACCCCACACGAGGGGGTCGAGCCAATGGGGCGCGGCCGAGCAAAGGCCAAGCAGGTCAAGGTTGCTCGCCAGCTGAAGTACAACAGCGGTGGCACTGATCTTGAGCGTCTGCGCGACGAGCTCGGAGTCAGAGACGACTCCAACCACAATGACGACTCCAACGACGCCTACGACGAGCTGGCGGATCGGTATGCCGATTACGCCGATGACTTCGGCTCCGGAGATGACCGCGACGACGGGACATCCGGCCGCCGCTAGGCGGATTTCAGGTTGACGGTGAGCAGGACACCCGGTGGTGAGCACAAGCCACCGGGTGTTCTTCTCGCTACGAGTCGACGATATGCGGCGCTCCGGTGGTCCGGAGCGCTTTTCGCCGTACCCGCCGGGGATCCGGCGCGTCCCCTCCCGGTTCTTCGGACCGGCCGGCCCTTCGGACAGGTGACAAGATCCTCAGCCCGGTGACAGGATCCGGCGCATCCTCCCGGCCGGTGTCACCGGCCGGGAGGGATACGGGAGCCGCGGGGTCGCCTTCGCCGGGAAGGCGGGCTGATCAGCGGAAACGCGCCTGGCCCGAGCCCTCGACGATCTCGCCGAGCACCCAGGCGGGGAGATTCCGCTCCCCGAGCAGCGCCAGGGCCGGTTCCACGGCCTCGGCGGGCACGACCGCGGCCATGCCCACACCCAGGTTGAACGTCCGGTCCATGTCGGCCTGAGCCACCCCGCCGTGCCCCGCGAGCACCTCGAAGACGGCGGGCGGGGTCCACGACGAGCGGTCGAGCAGCGCGTCCAGGCCGGGAGGCAGAGAGCGGGACAGGTTGCCCGCCAGGCCGCCGCCCGTGATGTGGGCGTACGCGTGGACGTCGACCGCGCGGGCCAGCTCCAGGCAGTCGAGGGAGTAGATCCTGGTCGGCTCCAGCAGCTCCTCGCCCAGCGTCCGCCCCAGCTCGGGCAGCTCGGCCTCCAGGGACAGCCCGGCCCGGTCGATGATGTGCCTGACCAGCGAGTAACCGTTGGAGTGCACGCCCGAGGAGGCCAGCGCGAGGACCACGTCGCCCGCGCGGACCCTGTCGCGGCCGAGCATCCTGTCGGCCTCCACCACCCCGGTGGCGGCACCCGCGAGGTCGTACTCGCCGGCCTCCATGGCCCCGGGGTGCTCGGCGGTCTCCCCGCCGACGAGAGCGCAGCCCGCCAGGCGGCAGCCCTCGGCGACACCGCCCACGATCTCGGCGATCCGCTCGGGGACCACCTTGCCGCAGGCGATGTAGTCGGTCATGAACAGCGGTTCGGCGCCGCAGACGACCAGGTCGTCGACGACCATGCCGACCAGGTCGATCCCGATCGTGTCGTGCTTGCCGAGCCGCTGGGCCAGCATGACCTTGGTGCCCACGCCGTCGGTCGACGTGGTGAGCAGCGGCCGCCGGTACGACAGCAGGGCCGAGGCGTCGAAGAGGCCGGCGAAACCGCTGGCGTCGTCCACGACCTCGGGCCTGCGCGCCCGCGCGACCTTCGACTTCATCAGCTCGACGGCGCGCTCGCCCGCGTCGATGTCCACTCCGGCGGCCGCGTAGCTGGTCATGAAGCCTCTCTCTGCGCGCCCGGCCCGCTCAACGCTTGGCCTCCAGCACGTACTTGCCCACGTTGTCCTGGTCGATCGGGATCGGGTACTCGCCGTCGAAGCAGGCACGGCAGAGCCGGTCGGCGGGGATCGTGGTGGCCGCGGTCAGGCCCTCCAGCGAGATGTATCCGAGCGAGTCGGCGCCGAGCGAGGCGCGGATCTCCTCCACGCTCAGCGAACCGGCGATCAGCTCGGCCCGGGTGGCGAAGTCGATGCCGTAGAAGCACGGCCAGCTGACCGGCGGGGAGGAGATCCGGACGTGCACCTCCGTGGCGCCCGCCTCGCGCAGCATCTTGACGATCGCCCGCTGCGTGTTGCCCCGCACGATCGAGTCGTCCACGACCACCAGGCGCTTGCCCGCGACGACCTCTTTCAGCGGGTTGAGCTTCAGCCGGATGCCCAGCTGGCGAATCGTCTGGGACGGCTGGATGAAGGTCCGGCCCACGTAGGAATTCTTGACCAGACCTTGACCGTAGGGGATCCCGCTCTCCTCGGCGTAGCCGACGGCGGCGGGGGTGCCCGACTCGGGGGTCGGGATGACCAGGTCGGCCTCGACCGGGTGCTCGCGGGCCAGCACGCGGCCGACCTCGACGCGCGTGGTCTGCACGCCGCGCCCGGCGATCGTGGTGTCCGGGCGGGCCAGGTAGACGTACTCGAACAGGCAGCCCTTGGGCTCGGCGAGCGCGAACCTGCGCGAGCGCACGCCGCGCTCGTCGATGGTGATCAGCTCCCCGGGCTCGATCTCGCGGACGAACGTGGCGCCCACGATGTCCAGCGCCGCGGTCTCCGAGGCGACCACCCAGCCGCGCTCCAGGCGCCCCAGGACCAGCGGGCGCACGCCCTGCGGGTCACGGGCCGCATAAAGGGTCTTCTCGTCCATGAAGACGAGCGAGTACGCGCCCCTGACCTGCGGAAGCAGCTCGGCCGCCGCGTCGTCGATGGACTGGCTGCGGTCCTGGGCCAGCAGCGTCGTCAGCACCTCGGTGTCGGTGGTCGCCCTGGTGGACCCGGGAGCCAGGCGCCTGGCCAGCTCCGGGGTGTTGATCAGGTTGCCGTTGTGGGCGAGCGCGAGCCCGCCGGACTCCGTGGAGCTCAGCGTCGGCTGCGCGTTCTCCCAGACGCTGGACCCGGTGGTCGAGTAGCGGCAGTGGCCGATCGCCAGGTGGCCGCGGAGGGTCCCGAGCACGGACTCGTCGAAGACCTGGGCCACCAGGCCCATGTCCTTGTAGACGAGGATCCTGCTGCCCTCGCTGACCGCGATGCCCGCGGACTCCTGGCCGCGGTGCTGCAACGCGTACAGCCCGTAGTAGGTGAGTTTGGAGACTTCCTCCCCAGGGGCCCACACCCCGAAGACGCCACATGCGTCCTTCGGAGGCCGGTCGTGAGGATCAAGGTCATGGCTCAGATGGCCGTCGCCCTTCAGCACATGCTTCATTCTAGGTCGGCTTCTTCCCTGCTCGCACCCAGGGTCCGTTCCGCGGCATGTAGCACCCTGACCGAACGATCATCGGTGTTTTGCCGTGTCAGCCTGTTTCGCCGGTGGCTGACAGGGGAGTGTGAGATATCCGGCATGCCCGAGCGTCGGGAGAAGAGACGTGACAACACCTGTGGACCCGAACCAGCCCGACCCGCGGCGAGTGCCGAGGGACAGGCGCCCAGAGCAGGAGGGACAGGAAGGGTCCGGCTCGGAGGAGCCACAGGACACCTCCGAGGAGGCGGCCGTCCCCGGCGAGCAGGAGCCCGCCGTCCCGGAGACGACCGCCTGGCCCGTCCCTCCCTCGAACGAGCCGCCCACGTGGCGGCAACCTCCCGCCCCGGCGGGCGAGTCCGCCGGGTGGGCCGATCCCTCCGGTTCCGCCGAGCATCCCGGCGGCGCCGGTTCCGCCGGGCCTTCCGGCAGGACCGAGCCGACCGCCGGGCCTTCCGGCAGGACCGAGCCGACCGGGTGGACGGAGATCCCCGGCCGGGCCGAGCCGCAGGGCCGGGAGCCCGGCGAGAGCTCCGTGTGGGGGTCGGGGACGCCGGCGCCCCCGACCCCGGAGCCGTGGGAGGAGCCTGATCCCGAGGCGCCCGTGCCCGATCCCGGCGAGGCCCCGACCTGGCCGCCGTCCGCGATTCCCGCCGAGCCGCGGATTCCGCCGCATCCGGACACGCCGTCCGCGCCCGAGGTGCCGCCGCCGGACCAGGCGGGCGGTCCGTACGCCGCGCCGGGGTACCTGGGGCAGTCCGGGACTCCCGGACCCTCCTGGGCCTCGGAAGCCTCCGGGTCTTCGGGGTACGAGGCGCCGGAGTCCGGGGGACGGGCCCGGGAATCGACGGGCGACCCGTCCGAGGGAGCGCGGGAGGGCGCGCCCGGGGGCACCCGTGAGGGGACATCCGAGGGGATTCGTGAGGGGGCGGCGCCCGAGGGGCAGCCCTACACGGTGCCGGGGACCACGCCGTCCGCCTACCCCGGCTGGGAGGGCGCCTCGGAGACCTCCGGCGAGTCCGACCGCCCCGGGAGGACGGACCACCCCGGGACATCGGCCGCCCCCACCCCGCCCTCGCGCTACGAGCAACCGGAGTCCTCCGGGGAACCGGCGGCTCCGCAGCGGCCCGCCGAGCCCGTCGAGCCCGCCGGTGGCTTCCATGCGGACCGGCCGCCCGTTCCCGGCGCCCCGGGAGCGCCCCAGCCGGGCCAACCACAGCAAACGGGCCGGCAGGGCTACGGGGAGCAGCCGACGTACGGGGAGGCGCAGCAGGCAGGGCAGCCCTACGGCGGTCCCGGCGCGCAGCCGTCACCCGCGGCCGGTCCCTCCCAGCCGCTCCAGGGCGGCACGCCGTACCCGGCCCCGCCGGGCGCGCCCGGCTATCCGTACGCCACGCCCTACCCGGCGTACCCGGACGAGGGCCGCAAGTCCGGCGGCGGGCTGGGCACCGCCGCGCTCGTGCTCGGGATCGTCGCGATCGTGTCGCTCGTCATCTGCGGCCTCGGCGTGCTGGTGGCGATCGTCGGCCTGATCGTCGGCATCGTCGCGCTCGTCAAGAAGTCCAGGCCGGGCCGGGCGTGGGTGGGGATCGCGCTGAGCCTTCTCACCCTGGTGATCGCCGCGGTGTTCATGAGCTGGCTCTACAGCAAGGTCGGAGACTGCGTCAACCTGCCGCCGGAGCTGCAGCGGCGCTGCATCGAGGACAGGTTCGGCGTCCAGGTGCCGGCCACCCCGTAACGGCGGACGGAGCTCACGGCCCGCCTGGGGTGGCTGTCAAAGAGGTCTGGGGCGGCTATCGGAGAGGAAGGTGGCCGGACAGGTCGGCGCGGGCCCCGCTCGCCGCGATCTTTCCGGCGGCCATCGCCTCGGACCAGGTCAGAGCGCCGGTGGCGAGTGCCAGCCAGGTGCGCGCGTCGGTCTCCACCACGTTGGGCGGGGTGCCCCGGGTGTGGCGGGGACCCTCGACGCACTGCACCGCCGCGTAGGGCGGGACCCGGACCTCGACGGTCCTGCCCGGCGCGGCCGTCGCCAGCTCGTCCAGCAGGTGCCGTACGGCGAAGCGGGTGATCTCCCGTTCCGGGCGGATCTCCCGCTCGAAGGCTCGCGTCACCACGCTCACGCAGGCGCCCAGCAGCGCCGCGAGCCCTCCGGGTCCGTCGTAGGGCGGCTCGTCGAGAGCGCTCAGCTGGGTGTCGAGGGCGGCGCGGACCTTGGCCGCGTCGGGTTTGTGAGGTGGCACGTGATCCATGATGCCCGCCGGAGCCGCGTCCCGGGACAGTGCCCCGGAACAGTGCCCTGAGACGGCGCCCTAGGACGACGCCCCGGGCGGCTCGTTCCGGCGAACGGTTCATCGTCCCGGTCAACGTCGTTCACCTCGGGTTCGGCCGGCCCGCGTAGCCTCCGGGCCGGAAGACCTCGCCCCTTTTTGGAGGACCCTGTGGCGAACATGTCGCCGCGCCGACTGCTCCCCCTGCTCACGAGCCCGCACAAGGGTGGACGCAGCGCGCTCACCTGCCGGTTTCGCTGCGGTGACCAGTGCGCCCACGATGTGACGAACACCAGCGACAACAGCTACTTCGGCGACGTGGTCGCCGAGGCGATGACCCGGCGCGGCATGCTGCGGGCCGGCGCCCTGGGCGCCATCGTCGCCGGAGTCGGGATCGGTACGGCGCTCCCCGCCCTCGCCGACCCGGACGTGGACGCGAACACCTTCGGCGGGGGCCACGGTCACGGGAACGGCCACGGCCAGAAGAGCGGCCTCCGCTTCACCGCCATCGCGCCGAACACCGACGACAAGGTGACGGTCCCCTCGGGCTACCTGTCGGCGGCCGTGGTGCGCTGGGGCGACCCGGTGCTGCCCGGCGCCCCCGCGTTCGACTTCGAGAACCAGACGGCCGCCGCGCAGGCCAAGCAGTTCGGCTACAACTGCGACTACGTCACCTTCTTCCCGCTGGGGCAGCACCGGAGCCTGCTCTGGGTCAACCACGAGTACACCGACGAGAACCTGATGTTCCGCGGTTACACGGACGGCACCTCCGCGACGGAGGAGCAGATCAGGATCGCGCTGGCCGCGCACGGCGGCTCGGTGGTCGAGATCGAGCGGGTGGGCGGGTCCGGCCAGTGGAAGCTGGTCACCCGGGGCTCCCGCCGCTACAACCGCCGCATCACGGTTCACACCCCCATGAAGTTCACCGGCCCGGCGGCCGGCAGCGACCTGCTGAAGACCGCCGCCGACCCCAGGGGCACCACGCCGATCGGCATGCTGAACAACTGCGCGGGCGGCACCACGCCGTGGGGCACGGTGCTCAGCGGCGAGGAGAACTTCAACCAGTACTTCGTCAACGGCAACGGCGTGCCCGAGGCGCAGAAGCCGTACCTCACCCGGTACGCGGTGAACACCACCACGGGCATCCCGAGCGGCAACCGCCGGTTCGACAGGGTCGAGGAGCGTTTCGACCTGGCCAAGCACCCGAACGAGGTCAACCGCACCGGCTGGATCGTGGAGATCGACCCGTTCGACCCCGACTCCACCCCGATCAAGCGCACCGCCCTGGGCAGGCTGGCCCACGAGGGCGCCACCACCTCCCTGGCCGCCGACGGCCGGGTGGTGGCCTACATGGGCGACGACTCCCGGTCCGAGTACGTCTACAAGTTCGTCTCCCGGGAGCGCTACATCCGGGGCTTCGACCGGCACAACCGGACCCTGCTGGACGACGGCACGCTGTACGTGGCGAAGTTCACCGGCGACAGCCCGGCCACCGAGATCGACGGCACCGGCAAGCTCCCCGCCGACGGGCAGTTCGACGGCTCGGGCCAGTGGATCCCGCTGGTCACCGGCAAGGTCTCGCACGTTCCCGGGATGACGGCCGCGGAGGTGCTCGTCTACACCCGTACGGCGGCCGACAAGGTCGGCGCGACCAAGATGGACCGTCCCGAGGACGTGGAGCGCAACCCCGTCACCGGCGCCGTCTACGTGGCCCTGACCAACAACAGCAACCGGACCCCGGCCCAGGTGGACGAGGCCAACCCGCGTCCGGCCAACAAGCACGGCCACGTCCTGGAGATCGTCGAGCGGCGCAACGACGCCGGGGCCACGACCTTCGCCTGGTCCCTGATCCTGGTCTGCGGCGACCCGAACGACCCGGCGACCTACTTCGCCGGGTTCGACAAGACGAAGGTCTCGGCGATCTCCTGCCCGGACAACCTCGCCTTCGACGCCGAGGGCAACCTCTGGATCTCCACCGACGGCAGCCAGCTCGGCGCCCACGACGGCCTGTTCGCCATGCCGGTCCGCGGTCCCGAGCGCGGTCACCTGAAGCAGTTCCTGAGCGTGCCGGTCGGCGCGGAGACCTGCGGCCCGCTGGTCAGCGCGGACCAGCGCAGCGTCTTCGTGGCCGTGCAGCACCCCGGTGAGACCACCGGCGCCACCGCCGAGGCCCCCACCAGCCACTGGCCCGACGGCGGCTCCTCCCAGCCCCGCCCGTCCGTCGTGGTCGCCTGGCACGCGAAGGGCGGCAAGATCGGTTCCTGATCCGGCCGCCGGCTCGCACCCGCGTCCGCTCGCGGTTCGCGTCCCGGCACCGGCCGGGCTCCGTCCGGACACCGGCCCGCGCCCGCTCGGGGGGACGTGGGCCGGGTCCCGGTCCGGCCGCCGGCTCGCACCGCTTCCGGCACCGGCCCGCGCCCCGCCCAGGGAACGCGGGCCGGTGCCCTCCCGCGTGCCGGGGCGTCAGCCCACCGGCACGGCGGGACGTTCCTCGGCGGCCACCGGCGGGCCGGCGGTCCGGGAGGCCCGCAGTGACAGCAGGCTCACCGGCACGCCCACCAGCACGATGGCCGCGGCGACGACCAGTGTGTACCGGTAGGCGTCCAGGAAGGCGGTCAGCTGCCCGGCGCCCTCCGCCAGGAGCGAGGACTGCCGCGCGCCGAGGATCGCGCCCAGGACCGTGATGCCGAGCAGGCCGAAGACCTCGCGCGAGACGTTCAGCACGCCCGAGGCGACCCCCGTCCTGCCCGCCGGGAGCGCGCCGAGGATCGCCGTGGTGAGCGGCACCAGCATGCCGCCGCCCACCCCGTAGACCAGGAACCACGGCAGCAGGTCGCCGAACGACGCGCCCTCCCCGACGAACGAGATCCCGAACACCGACACGGCCATCAGCAGGAGCCCGGCCGCCACGGTCCGCGCGGTGCCCAGGGCCCGGTCCAGCCTCGGGGCGAGGGTGGCGGTGACGGCCATCACCAGCGCCATCGGCACGAACGCCGCCCCGGCCTCGATCGGCGAGAAGCCCAGCGCGTTCTGCAGGTACAGCGCGGTGAAGAAGTAGATGCCGAACACCCCGAAGGACCACAGGCCCATCGACAGCGTGCCCCCGCTGAACACCCGCGACCGGAACAGCGACAGGTCGATCATCGGCTCCCGGCTCCGGCGCTCGATCGTGACGAAGGCGAGTGCCGACACGGCCGCGATCCCGAAGGCGCCGAGGATCTCCGGGGAGGTCCATCCGGCCCCCGCGCCCTCGATGAGCGCGTACGTCAGCGCGAAGAGCGTCAGGCTCGACGTCACCAGACCGGGGATGTCGAGGCCGCGCCGTACCGTCTCCCGCGGGGTCGTCCTGATCGCCCACAGTCCGAGGCCGAGTGTCACGATCCCGATCGGCACGTTGATCAGGTAGATCCAGCCCCAGTGCCAGCGCTCGCTGATCAGCCCGCCGGTCAGCGGGCCGAGGGCGAGGGCGAGCGCGCCGACCGCGCTCCACAGGCCGACCGCCGTCGCGCGTTCCCTGCTGTCAGGGAAGATCGAGGTCAGCAGGGCCAGCGCCGTGGGGGTGAGGAACGCCGCCCCCACGCCCTGCACCGCCCGGGTGGCGATCAGCGCGCCGCCGTCGGTGGCCGTCCCGGCCGCGAACGAGGCCGCGGTGAACACGACGAGGCCGATCAGGAAGACGCGCCGCCGCCCGAAGACGTCGGCCAGGCGCCCGCCGACGAGCATCAGCCCGGCGAACACCAGGATGTAGCCGCTCACGATCCATTCCAGCCCGGAGATGCTCAGCCCGAGGTCGCGCTGGATCGTGGGCAGCGCCACATTCACCACGTTGTTGTCGAGATATGTCATGAAAGTGGCGAGTGAGATCGCTCCCAGCGCCCACCACCTGCGGGTGTCCGTCATTCCCTGTCCTCTACGTTGTACTTATACGACGTACATGTACGGTGCACAGTGGAACCCGTACGGCGTATAGTTGTCAAGCGTGATGGGGAAACTGACCCGCGAGGCGGTCGTCGAGCAGGCGCTGGAGATCGGCGACGCCGAAGGGCTGGCGGCGGTGACCATCCGGAGGCTCGCCCAGGAGCTGGGCGTCACCCCGATGGCGCTCTACTGGCACTTCAAGAACAAGGAACAGCTGACCGCCGGCATGGCGGGCCACCTGATCGAGGGTTTCGTGATCGAGGGGGGCTACGCGGGCCCGTGGCAGGAAGGGCTCCGCGAGCTCGTCGCGGGCCTGGTCAGGGTGCTGCGGCGCCACCCGTGCGCGGCGGACGTGCTGGGCGCGGTGGACCACATAGAGGTGCCCGCCTACCTGGCGGTCTGGGACACGGCCCTCGGTCTCGCCAAGCGCGGCGGGTTCTCCGGCGACGAGAGCTGCATGATCTCCCAGTACCTGCTCAGCGGCGCGATCGCGCTGGCGGCGGGTCCGAGGAAGCCCTGCCCACCCGGGCTCCCCGAGCAGGAGGCGGCCGAGCGGATGCGTCTCAAGCGGCTCAGGCTCCAGTCGCTGCCGCCGGACGTCTACCCGCACATCGTGGAGATGGCCGTGCCCCTCTCCGAGGGCGGTGCCCCCGACCTCTACGACACCTTCGGCGTCGACCTCCTCATGGCCGGCATCGAGGCGCTGTCCGCCCGTTCAGGAGGGGGCTGACCCCGCGCGGCCGGAGCGGCGGGGCCGGGCGAGGGCGGCGGTCAGGGCGCCTGTGAGCGCGACGGCGAACAGGACGGCGTAGGTCCGCTGGAAGCCGGTCATCAGATGCTCGACGGCGACGGGGGAGACGCGCGACAGCGTGCCCGCGTACACCTGCCCGCGCAGCTCGGCGCTGACCGAGCCGGTCAGGACGCTGAGCGTGAGCGCGACGCTCAGCACGATCCCGACGTTCATGATCATGAGCCGGAAGCCGTTCACCACGCCCAGGCTCCCGGGGGGCAGGGCGGACATGACCTGGGTCGTGTTGCCGGTCAGGAAGGTGCCGCTGCCGCAGCCGCACAGGAACAGGCCCACCGCGATGATCCAGTACGGCGTGACGGGGTCGGTGTTCAGGAGCAGGACGCCCAGGCCGGCCGTGCTCATCAGGGCGCCGCCCACCGACAGCGCGTACGGCCTGACGCGGCGGCCGAGGGCGCCGGCGACGGGGGAGGCGAGGGCCATCCCGATCGGGACGGGGAGCACGCCCAGGGCCGCGGTGACGGCGTCGACGCCCATGGCAGCCTGGAAGTAGAGGGCGACCAGCAGGATCAGCGCGGAGCGCGCCAGCGCGTTGCAGAAGGAGGCGAGGTTGGCGAAGGCCAGCATGCGCTCGCCGAACAGCCGCAGGTCGAGCACGGGATGCGAGGCCCGGCGCTCCACCACGACCAGTACCGGCACCAGCACCGCCGCGATCGCCGCGCCGACGATCACCACGGGGCTCGACAGGCCGCGCGAGCCCGCCTCGGACAGCGCGATCAGGGCGGCGGAGAGGGCGGCGAACACGATCAGGTTGCCGAGCGCGTCCACCGGCCGGCGCTCTCCCCGCGGGACGCGGCGCAGCGTGAACGCGCCCCAGGTGAGGGCGATCAACCCGGCGGGCACGTTCATCCAGAAGATCCACTGCCAGCCGGCGGTCTCGGCGACGAGGCCGCCCAGGGTGGGGCCGGCGAGCTGGGCGACCGAGAGGGTGCCGATGTAGACGCCCATGCCCTGGCTGAGCCGGTCGGGAGGGAAGGCGTCGGTGATGATCACGGTTCCGTTGGCGAGGATCATCGCGGCACCGACCGCCTGCACCGCGCGCATCGCGATCAGGAACCAGATGCCCGGCGAGAGCCCGGCCAGCAACGACCCGGCGGTGAACAGGACGAACCCCGCCAGGTAGATCTCCCGGCGGCCGAGCAGGTCGGCCACCCGGCCGAAGAACACCAGCGTCGCGGTGTTGACGAGCAGGAAGGCGAGCAGGACCCATCCCGCGGAGAACGCGTCCGCGTGGAAGTGCCTGACCACGGTGGGAAGCGCCACGTTCAGGGTGCTGCCGGAGATGCCGATCATGACCAGGCCGAGGCTGGTGACCGAGCAGACCCGCCACGCGTAGCGGAGTTTCGAGAGGTATTCAGGAGATCCGGGCAGGTCTTGGGGGATTGCGACCATGGCTCCCAGTCTGACGTACGTTGTACGTCGGCCGTGATCCGGTCTCACCCCGAAGCGCGTCCCGGCCTCCGCGTGCCGAGGGCGTGCCCTTCCTCTCCGGGGCGGGCACGCCCCTCCGCTGATCCGCACGGCCGGTCGTGCGGCCCTTCTCGGTACGGCGTGCCCTCAGCGGGCCCGTTTGCGCAGGCCCTCCATGTCATGGATGATCACGCGGCGCCGGCCCGTCTCGATCAGCCCGCGGTCGCGCAGGGAGCGCAGCGCCTTGCTGACCGCCTCGCGGGAGGCCCCGGTCCAGCCGGCCAGCTCGTCCTGGGAGAGGGGCAGCGCCACCCGCACCCCGCCGTTGTCCGGCTCGCCGTACCGCTCGGCCAGCTCGACCAGCCGGGTGGCCACGCGGCCGGTGGTGTCGAACGCGCCGTACTCGATGCGCTTGCGGTCGGAGTCGCGCATCTTGCCGGTCACCATCTGCATCAGCAGTACGGCGACTCTCCCATGGGCCTGCAGGTACGAGGAGAAGTCGCGGACCGTGATCCCTTCCACGGGTTCGAGGGCGGTGACCGTGGCGGACCTGGGCAGCCCGTCGATCGCCGCGAACTCGCCGAGCAGCGCCCCGGGCCCGCGCACCGCGAGGACCACCTCACTGCCGACCGCGGTGTGCGAGGACACCTTGACGCGGCCGGAGGTCAGGATGAGCACCCAGTCGCTCACGTCGCCCTCGGTGCATATCGTCGCGCCCCTGTCCCAGCGCCGGGGCCGCCCGGCGGCGTACAGGGCCTTTACCTCGTCCTCTGTGAGCAATGTGATGAATTCGCCCGGTTCGGGGGAAGAAGTCATAACCACCTCCTGGCGATCTCGATTGTGTTCGGGTGGCTCTCGCGGCGAAAGGTACTTTTACGAGAGTCCAGACAGCACGTAGGCATGGACAGGTTGTTCCCTACCCTTGAGGTTGAGCCAGCCCAGGGACTGGGTCTTGGCCTGGGGGCCGATCAGGTCGAGGGTGGTCTGGCCGATCACGACGCTGCCGGGCTCCGCGATCCCCTCGAGCCGGGCGGCCACGTTGACGCAGTCGCCCATCGCGTTGAACCCGCGCAACTCGGGGCTGCCGATGTTTCCGACGAGTGCCTCACCGGTGTTGACGCCGATCCTGAACCGAGGATATCCAGGCATTCCCGCCGCGATCTCCTCGGCCGCCTCCTGCATCGCCAGCCCCGCCCGCACCGCGGCGAGGGCGTGGTCCTCCTGCCGGGCGGGGGCGTTGAACAGCGCGAGCAGCGCGTCGCCCACGAACTGCACGATCGTGCCGCCGTTACCGAGCACGATGGGCACGGCCGCGGTGTGGTAGCGGTTCAGCATCTCGACGATCTCACCGGGCGCCACGCGCTCGGAGAAGCTCGTGAAGCCCTTCAGGTCGGCGAAGAGCGCGGTCAGCTCCACCAGCTCGCCACCGAGCGCCGCCGTCTGCGGGTCGGCGAGCAGCGACTGGGCCACGTCCGGCGACATGTACTGCCGGAAGAGGGTCTCCAGCTCGCTGTAGAGCCGGGCGTTCTCCAGGGAGATGGACATCTGGCCGGCCAGCGTGGCGGCGAGCGCCTCGTCCTGCGGGGTCCTGCCGATCGGCACCTCCAGCGCCCCGGCCAGCCTGCCCTTCACCGTCAGCGGGTGCAGGACCTTCCCCTCCAGCCGGATCGGCCTGTCCTCGGGGAAGTCCCGCTGGCCGTACTCCTTGGAGTTCACGGTGACCCGGCCGTTGTCGACCAGCTTGATCCGGACGTCCCCGTACGCCTGCCGCACGCGGTCGAGGCCCTGGGCCAGCATCTCCTTCTCCGGCAGGCCCACGCGGGCCTGCCTGCCGATGTCGGCCAGCGCCGCGAGCCGGTCGCTCAGCTCCCGCTCGTTGGCCAGCGCCTCGCCCGCCCGGTCGAGCACCGCCACCTGCGCGTCGGTGAGCCCGAACTTGCCCGCCAGCCTGTTCGCGATCGGGACCCTGCTCTCCTCCCTGCGCCGCAGGTGGCCGACGAGCTCCTCCAGGGCGGCCTCGTAGTCGGCCCTGATCCTGCTGACCGTCGCCGACAGCGCCACCGAGTCGAACAGCCCCGCGCTCGTGCCCTCCCGCCGGAACTGCAGGTAGGCGCTGTAGGCGACGAAGACGAACGCCGTGGTCAGCAGCGCGTGCCACAGCCACCACGACAGGTGCCAGTTGCGGTGGGACAACCCCGCGATCAGCGCCTCGGCGAGCAGCGCGTACGCGGTGACCAGGCTGATCAGCACGACCGCCGGGCGCCTGCGGTGCAGCTGGAACATCATCGCCGCCGCCACCGCGAACAGGGCCACCCCGACCCACTCCACCCCGCCCAGGCCGATGTTCTCGGGAGGCGGACCGCTGAGCGGTGTCAGGCGCGGCACCAGGCAGGCCACCCCCCACAGGGTGATCAGGAGGGCGAGACCGCCGCGCAGCCACATCTGGTTCCTCAGCACGGCCGCGGCCGCCCGCTCGCCCAGCGGCAGTGCCGACGCGAACGCGAACATCGAGGCCACGAGAAGACCGACCGGGTGAGAGAGGTCGAAGCCGTAGCTTATTTTGTCCAGGATGACCGTCGGGGTGGTCAGCCCGTGCACCAGGAACGATCCCGCGCCGCTCAGGAAGACCAGCGAGACCAGCAGCAGCCGGGCGTCCGCCCGCCGGGCCGACGCCTCGCCGACCATGAGGCCCAGGACCAGGTTGATTCCGGCGATGGTGATGATCAACCAGAAGTGGCTGGGGTTGTCATGGAGGACGATGTTCAGGTCGGGCTCGGCGAGCAGCAGCCAGAGGCCGAGCATCGGCAGCGCCAGATGCAGCGCCCACACCACGGTGCGGATCGGCTGGGTCGCCGGTGGTAGGTACGGTTCCCGTCGGGCCCGGTCTTCCGTGACCGCGTCTGTCGGGTTGATGGTCGGCACGGTGGCCTCCGCGTCTGGAGAACCCTGCGGGTTCCCTGTCTTGTTCGTCCACGCCCAGCGGGCGGGTTCCCCCGAACGGTCCGATTATCCCGTACGGGGCCGGTGTCGGCAGGCGAGTTAATCGCCGGGCTTTCGACACCGAAGTGTGATGTTTCAGGTGGCAACCGTTGGAACGGTCGAAACGTGTACTACCTGTACCTCTCCCATCACACCATGCTCTGGTGTCGCAGAAAGGAAGCCCAGTGGCTATCACGTTGCCGGGCGGACGCACGCTCGCCGTAGTGACCGTCGGCGTGCTCGTTGGAACGTTGTTCACCGCGAGCGGCAGCGCCGTCGCCTCGTCGGCGGCGGCGGAGATTCACGCGTGCGTCCACAAGCAGACGCGCTACACCCGGATCGTCAACGCGACGGCCAGGTGCAGGCCGACCGAGGTCCGGATCAAGTGGGGGCAGACGACCCAGGGCCAGCAGGGCATCGCCTCCGCCGGCCCGCAGGGCCCGCGAGGCGCGCAGGGTCCCAAGGGCGACACCGGACCGCAGGGTCCGCAGGGGCAGCAGGGCCTCAAGGGCGCCGCCGGCCCGCAGGGTCCCAAGGGTGAGGCCGGCCCGCAGGGTCCCAAGGGGGATGACGGCAAGCAGGGGCCGCAGGGCCTCAAGGGCGACGACGGCCGGAACGGCATTCAGGGCGAGAGGGGCCCGGCGGGTCCGGCCGGTCCCAAGGGCGACGACGGCAGGCCGGGCGCCCCCGGCCCCAAGGGTGCCGACGGCAAGCCCGGCAGGGACGGCGACGACGGCCGGAACGGCAGGGACGGCGACGACGGTAAGAGCGCCTACGAGGTCTGGCTCGAACTGCCGGGTAACAGGGGCAAGTCCAAGACGGAGTTCATCGCGTCGCTGAAGGGCCCCAAGGGCGACCCCGGCACGCCGGGATCGGGTGGCGGCGGCGGAACCCCCACCGTCACCACCGTCAGCACGCAGTTCAGCTTCGGTGGCCAGGGCGGCAGCCAGAGCGTGAGCTGTGGTCCGGGCAAGGTCGCCACGGGCGGCGGCTTCAGCAGCAACGGCAGCGCTTCCGGCCAGATCTACACGAGCGCGCCCACCGGCTCCACGCCCACCGGCTGGACCGTGAGCGGCAAGAACAGCAGCGGCACCGTCTACGCGATCTGCATGTAGTCCTGACCCCGGGCCGGGCGCGGAACGCCGAACACGAGATCGAGAGAAGGCGTTCCCGCCGGTCACGGGGGCGAGGGCAACGGCAAGACCCAGGGCGTCGTGCACGTGATCCGCACGGCCGCCCGGTCGTCCGACCCGTTCGCGGGAACGCGACGGGCGGGCGGCGCGGCGGGAACCCCCCGTCCCCGTCGCGCCGTCCCCCGGCGCCGACCGTGTGATCCATATAAACGGGCCAGGCCCTTCACCCTCATGCGAGAGCGAAGGGCCTGGCCCACAGGAGCGTCTTCTCATCCGGGAGACGATCAGCCGAAGATGCCCGGCAGGGTAGCCGTGTGCGTCTCCCTGAGCTCGGTGACCGGGATGTCCAGGACGCCCGCCACGTTCAGGGAGTCGCCGCCGGTGGTGCCCAGGCCGTAGCAGGGCACCTCGCGGGCCGCGCACAGCTCCGCGAAGGCGTCGAACGACTCCGGCGCGACGGTCACCAGCACGCGGGCCGACGACTCGCTGAACAGGTCGACGAACGCGTCGTCGCCCGTCAGGGCGACCTCGCAGCCCACGCCCTGGGCGATGCAGGCCTCGGCGAGGGCGATGGCCAGCCCGCCGTCCGACAGGTCGTGGGAACCGGTCAGCAGCCCCCGCGAGGCGGCCTCGGCCAGCACGAGGGCCAGGTCGCGCTCCGACTCCAGCCGCGCCACGGGCGGCAGGCCGCCCAGGTGGCCGTGGGCCACGTGCGCCCACTCCGAGCCGCCGAACTCCTCCTCGGTCTCGCCGAGCAGGACGATCCTGTCGCCGTCGCCGGTGAAGCCGGTCCGCACGCGCGTGGCCACGTCGTCGATGACGCCCAGCACGCCGACGACCGGCGTCGGGTGGATCGGGACGGAGCCCGTCTGGTTGTAGAACGAGACGTTGCCGCCGGTCACCGGGACACCGAGGGTCTTGCAGGCGTCGGCGAGGCCGCGCACCGCCTCGGAGAACTGCCACATGACCTCGGGGTCCTCGGGAGAGCCGAAGTTGAGGCAGTTGGTCACCGCCAGCGGCGTCGCGCCGGTCACGGCCACGTTCCGGTACGCCTCGGCGAGGGCGAGCTGGGCCCCCGCGTACGGGTCGAGGCGGGCGTAGCGGCCGTTGCCGTCGGTGGCCAGCGCGATTCCCCTGGTCGTCTCCTCGGCACCGGGCATGGCCTCGCTGACGCGCAGCACGCCCGCGTCGGCGGGCTGGGCCAGCACGGTGTTGCCGCGGACGTACCGGTCGTACTGGGAGGTGACCCACTCCTTGGACGCGAGGTTCGGCGAGCCGAGGAGCTCCAGCAGCGCCGCGCGCAGGTCGGCGGGGCGGTCGAGGCGGCCGGGGTCGTCGCCGTTCAGCGCGGCCTGGCCGGCGGGCTCGTGGAACGGCCGCTCGTAGACCGGGCCCTCGTCGGCCGCGGTGCCCGGCGGGATGTCGACGATGGTCTCGCCGTGCCAGGTCATCACGAGGCGGTTGGAGTCGGTGACCTCGCCGATCACGGTCGCGGGGATGTCCCACTTCGCGCAGATCGCCATGAAGGCGTCGATGTCGTCGGGGGCGACGACCGCCATCATGCGCTCCTGCGACTCGCTCATCAGGATCTCCTCGGGCCGCAGCGACGGATCGCGCAGCGGGACGAGGTCGAGCCTGACGTCCATGCCGCCGGTGCCCTTGGCCGCCAGCTCGGTGGTCGCGCAGGAGACTCCGGCGGCGCCGAGGTCCTGGATGCCGACGACCACGTCCGCCTGGTACAGCTCCAGGCAGCACTCGATCAGCAGCTTCTCCATGAAGGGGTCGCCGACCTGGACGCTGGGGCGCTTGGCCTGCGACTCGTCCTCGAACGTGGCCGAGGCCAGCACCGAGGCGCCGCCGATGCCGTCGGGGCCGGTCAGCGCGCCGAACAGGACGACCTTGTTGCCCGGCCCCGGGGCCACCGCGAGCTTGATCTGGTCCTTGCGCAGCAGGCCCACGCACAGGGCGTTGACCAGCGGGTTGCCGATGTAGCAGGGGTCGAAGACGACCTCGCCGCCGATGTTGGGCAGCCCCAGGCAGTTGCCGTAGTGGCTGATGCCCTCGACCACGCCGGGCAGCACCCGCCGGGTGTCGGGGGCGTCGGCCGCGCCGAAGCGGAGCGCGTCCATCACCGCGATCGGCCGGGCGCCCATCGACATGATGTCGCGGACGATGCCGCCGACGCCGGTCGCCGCGCCCTGGTGGGGCTCGACGTAGGACGGGTGGTTGTGCGACTCGATCTTGAAGGTGGCGGCCCAGCCGTCGCCGATGTCCACGACCCCGGCGTTCTCCCCCATGCCGACGAGCAGCGCCGCCGACTCGGGGGCCTTGGTGCCGAACTGGCGCAGGTGCACCTTGGACGACTTGTAGGAGCAGTGCTCGCTCCACATGACGCTGTAGATGGCCAGCTCGGAGCCGGTGGGCCGGCGGCCGAGGATCTGGCGGACCCGCTCGTACTCGTCGATCTTCATGCCCAGCTCGGCGTACGGCTGGCGTTCGTCGGGGGTGTCCTCGGCCCGCTTGACGGTGTCGAGACTCATGCGTTCACCAGCTTCTTCAGGATTGAGGAGAAGAAGGCGCGCCCGTCCGTGCTCGGGGCGCCGGTGAGGTCCTCGACGGCGTGCTCGGGGTGCGGCATGAGGCCGACGACGTTGCCGGCCTCGTTGCGGATGCCCGCGATGTCGTTCAGGGAGCCGTTGGGGTTGCCGCCGGTGTAACGGAAGACGACCTGGCCGCCCGCCTCCAGCGCGCCCAGGGTCGCCTCGTCGGCGACGTAGCGGCCCTCGCCGTGCTTGACCGGCAGCACGATCTCCTGGCCCTCGGTGAAGTCCGTGGTCCAGGGGGTGGCGGTGTTCTCGACCCGGATGCCCTGGTCGCGGCAGATGTAGTGCAGCCCGGCGTTGCGCATCAGCGCCCCGGGCAGCAGGTGGGCCTCGCAGAGGATCTGGAAGCCGTTGCAGGTGCCGAGCACCGGCAGCCCGGCTCCGGCGGCGGGGATCAGCTCCTCCATCAGCGGCGCGAACCTGGAGATGGCCCCGCAGCGCAGGTAGTCTCCGTAGGAGAACCCGCCCGGCAGGAAGACCGCGTCCACCCCCTTGAGATCGGGGTCCGCGTGCCACAGCGGGACGGCTTCGCCGCCCGCGTGGCGCACGGCGCGAGCCGCGTCCTGATCGTCAAGAGTTCCGGGAAAAGTGACCACGCCCACGCGGGCAGCACTCATCGTCTTCCTTTCAGCGTGGAGACCCTCGCCTTTAGGCTTGGGAAGGAGACGCGGCAAGGCGTCGCACGGGCTACCCTGTTCGGACGGTGGCGATAACCAAGCCGCCGTACGCATGACCCGCACCACCCTCGCCGCTGGGCTGGCGGAGAGAAAAAACGCCTGTGGAGCCGGTGTAAGACCTCAAAGGGGAGAGTTTTTCTCTTGACGGGCAACCGGTGATGAAGCAGGAAAACCGACCCGTGAGAGTTGGAATCCCCTGGCTTCAGCCGTGGGGAAGAAGTCAAGACAGCGTTCCCCTCCACAAACGAGCACCGCGCCGGCGTCTCACACACTCGGACGTCGGTCCGCGGCGGTGCTCCCAGGCTATCCGCTCCCGGCGAGCGGTCAGGCGCGGAGTGTCCGATCGCACAGCTCAGCGGACGGCGGCCGGGTCCGTACGGTCTTGTTCCGTACGGTCTTATACGGCGGCGAGCACCCGGCCACGGGGGTAGGTGGCGTCGTCGTCCCAGTCGAGGTGCTTGCGCAGGTGCACGACGGTGCCCCGGCCGGGGGTGATGTCGAAGGAGATCTCGTCCACCACGGCCTGCATGATGAGCAGGCCCCTGCCGTTCTCGGCGTCGGTCGGCGGATAGTACTCCGGCACCCGGACGAGGCCCTGGCCCCGGTCGATGATGCGGACGTCGCAGCGGCCGTGGCCGACGGCGGTCTCGACCTCGTAGCGGTTGGCCGGACCCCCGTGCCGTACGGCGTTGGCGCACGCCTCGGTCACCGCCAGCAGGATGTCGGCGATGCAGTCTTCCGTGACTCCGAGCGAGCGCAGGGAGTCACCGAGCGCTCTGCGGACCATCGGAATACCGACGGCCTGTCGCGGCAGAGCCAGCGAGAACTCCATGTCCACCGGTTTCCTCCCGGGGTCAGACGTCACCTCGTGAAGGCTTCCCTGCAGAATCCGGGCTAACCGCAAAATAACCGTAATGTTATTGACTGGTGGTCAAGCCGTGGGATTGCTCCGCCCACAAAGTCGGATATAGCCGGATCTGGGCGGTTGATCTGCGGGGAGTGACGGCCTAGGACTCGACGGTGACGGTGTAGTCCTCGATCACCGTGTTGGCGAGCAGGGTCTCGGCCATTTTTCGGACGTCCGCAAGTGCCGCCTCGTCGGCGGGCCCTTCGACCTCCACCTCGAACCGCTTGCCCTGCCGTACCGCTGAGACACCGGAGAAGCCGAGCCGCGGCAGTGCGCGGGCGATCGCCTGCCCCTGCGCGTCGAGAATCTCGGGCTTCAGCATGACGTCGACGATGACGCGCGCCACGGTGTTCCTCCTGGTTGTGACGGGGACGGTCCGGCGCCTCAAGAGTAACGGGCTCCGGCCGCGCTCCGGCGCGGGGGCCGATCCGGATCCGGATCCCGTGCGAGGAAGCCCGGGCCGTACGCGCGAAGACGACGGGAGCCGGACCCGCGCCGGACCCGCGCCGGACCCGCGCCGTGCGCCCCAAGATGACGGGAGCCTGACCCGCGCCGTGCGCGCGAAGACGGCGGGAGCCCGAGGCCCGGGTCGTACGCGCGAGAGGGCCGGGGCGGCTCCGCGCCACGCGGACGAAACAGGCGGGTGAAAGGGAACGCGCGGGGAACGGGGAGCATATGGACGCCGAGGCAGGTCTTGCGCACATGTATGTGACCTCTGCCACGATGGCCACAAGCGCGGGCGAACCACCACCAGACGGGTCGAACGCGTCGCGAATCGGCCGGACCACGGTGGAGAACCCATCCAGACGGCCCCGAGCACACAGGAGTGGCACGTGACAGCCGACGCCTCTCGTGGTGCGGAAGCACCTCCGGAGCTCATCCAGCTGCTGACCCCCGAAGGAGAACGGGTCGAGCATCCCGACTACGACATAGATCTGACGCCCGAGGAGATCCGCGGGCTCTACCGGGACCTGGTCATGGTCCGCCGCGTCGACCTGGAGGCCGTGGCCCTGCAACGCCAGGGCGAGCTGGGCCTGTGGGCCTCGCTGCTCGGGCAGGAGGCCGCGCAGATCGGCTCCGGCCGGGCGCTGACCGAGGCGGACATGGCGTTCCCGACCTACCGCGAGCACGGCGTGGCCTGGTGCAGGGGGGTCGACCCGGTCAACCTCCTCGGCCTGTTCCGCGGCGTCAACCACGGAGGCTGGGACCCCGCCGAGCACAACTTCCACCTCTACACCATCGTGATCGGCAGCCAGACCCTGCACGCGGTCGGCTACGCCATGGGCATCCAGCGCGACGGCGCCGAGGCCGCGAGCATCGTCTACTTCGGCGACGGCGCCACCTCCCAGGGCGACGTGAACGAGTCGTTCATCTGGGCGTCGGTGTTCAACGCGCCGGTGGTGTTCTTCTGCCAGAACAACCAGTGGGCCATCTCCGAGCCGCTGGAGAAGCAGTCGCGCATCCCGCTGTACCGCAGGGCCAGCGGGTTCGGGTTCCCCGGCGTCCGGGTCGACGGCAACGACGTCTTCGCCTGCCTGGCCGTCACCCGCAAGGCGCTGGCCGACGCCAGGTCCGGGCAGGGGCCCATGCTGATCGAGGCCTTCACCTACCGGATGGGCGCCCACACCACCTCCGACGACCCGACCCGCTACCGGGTGGCCGCCGAGCTGGAGGCGTGGAAGCTCAAGGACCCGATCGAGCGGGTCAGGGCCTACATGTTCAAGAACCAGATCGCCGACCAGGAGTTCTTCGACGCGGTCGACGCCGAGGCCGACGAGCTGGGACGGGACGTCCGCAAGCGCTGCCTCGAACTGCCCGACCCCGAGCCGCTGGCCATCTTCGACAACGTCTACGCCGAGCGGCACTCCCTGATCGACGCCGAGCGTGCCGAGTTCGCCACCTACCTGGAGGGGTTCGAGGCATGAGCATTCTCACGATGGCCAAGGCGCTCAACGAGGGCATGCGCAAGGCCATGGAGGACGACCCCAAGGTCCTCGTCATGGGTGAGGACGTCGGCAAGCTCGGCGGGGTGTTCCGGGTGACGGACGGCCTGCAGAAGGACTTCGGCGAGCAGCGGGTCATCGACACCCCGCTCGCCGAGTCGGGCATCGTCGGGACGGCCATCGGCCTGGCGCTGCGCGGCTACCGGCCGGTCTGCGAGATCCAGTTCGACGGATTCGTCTTCCCCGCGGCCGACCAGATCATCACGCAGCTCGCCAAGATGCCGCTGCGCTCGCTGGGCAAGCTGAGACTGCCGGTCGTCATCCGGATCCCGTGCGGCGGCGGCATCGGCGCGGTGGAGCACCACAGCGAGTCGCCCGAGGCCTACTTCACCCACACGGCGGGGCTGCGCGTCGTGGCCTGCTCCAACCCGGCCGACGCCTACACCATGATCCAGCAGGCGATCCGCTGCGACGACCCGGTGATCTTCTTCGAGCCCAAGCGGCGCTACTGGGAGAAGGCCGAGGTGGACGTCGACCCCTCCGGCTGGACCCCCTTCGACGAGGCCAAGGTGGTGCGGCCGGGGACGGACCTCACCCTGCTCGCGTACGGGCCGATGGTGAAGACCTGCCTGGAGGCCGCGAAGGCGGCCGAGGAGGACGGCCGCTCCCTGGAGGTCGTGGACCTGCGCTCGCTCAACCCGCTCGACACCGCGAGGGTCGTGGAGTCGGTGCGCCGGACCGGGCGATGCGTCGTGGTGCACGAGGCGCCGGTCTTCAACGGCTTCGGCGCCGAGGTCGCCGCCCGCGTCACCGAGGAGTGCTTCTACCACCTGGAGGCCCCGGTCCTGAGGGCCGGAGGGCCCTCGACCCCCTACCCGCCCTCGCGGCTCGAGGACCACTACCTGCCCGACCTGGACCGGGTCCTGCACGCAGTCGACCGCGCGTTCGCGTTCTGAGGAAGGGCTGGAGATGAAGGAGTTCAAGCTCCCCGACGTGGGAGAGGGCCTGACCGAGGCGGAGATCGTCCGCTGGCACGTGAAGACCGGGGACCCGGTCAAGGTCAACCAGATCATCGTGGAGATCGAGACCGCCAAGGCCGTCGTCGAGCTTCCCTGCCCGTTCGAGGGCGTGGTGGCCGCGCTGATGGCGGACGAGGGCGAGGTCGTGGACGTCGGCAGGCCGATCATCTCGGTGGACGACGGCACGGGTCCCCCTCCGGCCCCCGCTCAGGCGGCGGAGGGGACGGCGGACCGGGCGGGAGCCCTGGCCGACGACATGGTGCCGACCCCGCCGGCCGAGGTGCGGCAGCCGGTGCTGGTGGGCTACGGCGTCAAGCCGGGTGCGGCCAAACGCCGTCCCCGAAAGCCGTCCTCCCCCGAAGGCGCGTCCGGTGCGTCTGCCGCGGCCGATACGTCCGGTACGCCTTCCGGGGCTACGCGGCCCGACGAGGCGGCGCCTGGCACGCCCGAGGGAACGGTGTCCGCGGCGCGGTCCGGCGTGAACGGACCTGGCGTGAACGGGCCCGGTGCGGTCACGGGCTCTTCCACGGCCTCGCCCACGGTTTCCCCGCCGGGGGCGGGGCGGGGCGCGGTCCTGGCGAAGCCCCCGGTGCGGAAGCTCGCCAAGGACCTGGGGGTCGACCTGACGTCCCTCCTGGGGACCGGTCCGCACGGGTCGATCACCAGGGACGACGTCCAGGCCGCGCTCGCCGCCCCCGCCCGGGAGAACGACGTCCAGGCCGCCCCCGCCCGGCCGCGGGTACCGGCCGTGACGTGGGAGGGCGAGGACGAGGAGCGGATCCCGGTCAAGGGGGTCCGGAAGGCGACCGCGCAGGCCATGGTGGCGTCCGCGTTCACCGCGCCGCATGTGACGGAGTTCCTCCAGGTGGACGTGACGGCGACCATGGACGCGGTCCAGCGCCTCCGCGGGCTGCCCGACTTCGCCGAGGTCAAGGTCTCCCCGCTGCTCCTGGTCGCCAAGGCGGTGCTCGTCGCCGCCCGCCGCTACCCGATGATCAACTCTGCCTGGGACGAGGCCCGCCAGGAGATCGTGGTCAAGCACCGCGTCAACCTGGGGATCGCCGCGGCCACCCCCCGCGGCCTGCTCGTCCCCAATGTCAAGGACGCCCACCGCCTGTCGCTGCCCGACCTGGCCGGCGCCCTGGGAGCCCTCGCCGAGACCGCCAGGGCGGGCCGCACCCAGCCCGCCGACATGGCGGGGGGCACGATCACGATCACCAACGTGGGCGTCTTCGGGGTGGACGCGGGGACCCCGATCCTCAACCCGGGCGAGTCGGCGATCCTGGCCTTCGGCCAGGTCAGGGACATGCCGTGGGTGGTGGACGGTCAGGTCGTGCCGCGCAGGGTCTGCACGCTCGCCCTCTCGTTCGACCACCGGGTGGTGGACGGAGAGCTGGGCTCGCTGTTCCTCCGCGACGTCGGCGCCATGCTCGAGGACCCGCTCCGCATGCTCGCCTGGGGCTGACCCCACGACACCGACGGGTCCGCCCCCTCCCGGGGGGCGGACCCGAGGACCGTTCGCAGGCGTGTCCCGTGGACGGCCTGGAGGGGCCCGTGGCCCCGTGGCCCCGTGGCCCCGTGGCCCCGTGGTCCCGGTGGCCTGCGTGTCTCGTGGATGGCCGGGAGACAGGCGCGTGTTCCGTGGCCGGACGGGAAGCCCGGCGTGGTCCCGTGGACGGTTCGAGGCAGGACCCTTCCCCGCCCCCAGGGGTCTGGCCTTTCCCGCCCCCCAGGGATCCTGCTCTCTTCGCGCCCGCTCCCCGGGGGTCCTGCTCTCTTCGCGCCCGCGCCCTGGGGGGCCAGGTCTCCCTGGGGGGCCGGGTCTCTTCGCGCCCGTCGGAAGGCGGGGAGGGCGGGGCCTTCCGATATACCCCGAAGTGCCTGCCTGGCATTTTCCGGCTTCGCGTGTCAATTGCCGCGACGGGAAAACGACGAGGGCTTCGAACGGTCTCACCCGGCCGCCGGGACGCCGTACCGGCCGTCGGTCGGGCGGTAATGAGAAACCCCTTTTTGGCTCCTGTGGATCAAGCTTTAAGGTGTGTATCCCCAGCTCGGACGAGGGTGTGGAGCGACACTGGGAACTTGTGTGAGCCTTTACCCTCAATACGTTTTATGGCTTCCGCGAATGGCTTGTTAAAACATCTTTAATGCGTGCTGAATTTGGTGATTTGTCAGGGTATGGGTGCTAGTGTCGTGGTTGGTAAGCGCGACAAGCTCAGCACGAAGGGGGAAGCCATGACTTTCAAGCAGCTCTTCCCGACCGGCCGGTTCTTGGAGTGGGGATGCTGCCGTCGTCGCCGCCGCTGTGGATGCGGGGGCGGCGGGTGGTGGTGGTAAGCCAGATCCGGTGCTAGCGGAAACAAATGAGAGCCGGCGGGTCAACCGTCGGCTCTCATTCTCAAAGTCGCTCTCGCCTCACGGGGCGAGGGCCGCGGTGCGCCGTCCCCCGCTGGCGCCGACGGTCTCCATTCGCAGGACATTCCGGGAATTCTGGCCCTACACCCGCGGCATCCGCCATCTGCTCGTGGCCGGTGGCGTGCTCGCCATCGTCGCGGCCGTCTGCGAGGTCGCCGCGATCGGCCTGTTCGGGTACATCACGGACGAGGTCCTCAGCAAGCAGAACCTGGGGGCCTTCTGGCTTCCCGCCGCCGCCTGGCTGGGCCTCGCGGCGACCGCGGGACTGGTCTCCTTCGTGGGCTCCTACCTCACCGCCCTCGGCGGCGAGCGCTTCCTGCTGCGGTTGCGCGACAGGGTGTTCGAGCACATCCAGACGCTCACGCCCGACTTCTTCGACAACCGCCGCCTGGGTGACCTGATGGCCAGGCTCACCGACGACATCGAGGCCATCGAGGAACTCATCGGCTCCGGCCTGGTCAAACTCTTCACCACGCTCGTCAGCATCGTCTTCTTCGCCGGTGCGGCCTTCTACATCAGGTGGGATCTGGCCCTGCTGACGTTCCTGCTGGTCCCGGCCTTCCTGCTGGTCGCCAAGATCTTCGCGAGCAGGTTCAGGACCGTGTCGGCGCGCGAGCGGCTCAGTAACGGGATCATGAACAGCGTCATCGAGGAGGGCCTGTCCAACCAGTCGCTCGTCCAGTCCTACAACCGCCAGGGCGTCGAGGCCGAGCGGCTGCACGGAGAGGGAAGCACCTGGATGCGGGCCAACGTGGCACAGGCGTGGCTCTCCTCCCTGTACGGGCCCGTCCTGCAGGTCATCGAGACCGTCTGCCTGATCACCATCCTCGGGTTCGGCGCGTGGGAGATCTCCTCGGGACGCCTCACCATCGGCGGCCTGCTCGCCTTCGCCGCCTACCTCGCCTACCTCTACCCGGCGGTGCAGAACCTGGGGCAGATCGCCCTCACCGTCTCCGAGGCGGCGGCGGGCTCCGACCGCGTCATCGAGATCCTGACCACCCGGCCGACCGTCACCGACCGCGACGACGCCGTCCACATGGGACGCGGACGGGGCCACATCGAGTTCCAGGGGGTCGGCTTCACCTATCCGAACAGGAGGAGGCCCACGCTGCGGGACCTGTCCTTCGCCGTCGAGCCGGGGGAACTGGTCGTGTGCACCGGGCCCAGCGGCGTGGGCAAGTCCACGATCGCGAAGCTCCTGCTGCGCTTCTACGACCCCACGGCCGGGCGCGTCCTCCTCGACGGGATGGACATCCGGGAGCTGTCACGTGAGTCGCTGCGCGACAACATCACCATCCTGCAGCAGGAGAATCTGCTCTTCTCCGGGACCGTACGCGAGAACATCGCCTACGGAAGCCCCGGCGCGGACCCGGACGCCGTCGTCAGGGCCGCCGTGATGGCGGACGTCCACGACTTCGTCACCACGCTTCCCCTCGGGTACGACACGCCGATCGGGCAGCGCGGCAGGCTGATGTCGGGCGGGCAGCGCCAGCGGATCGCCATCGCCAGGGCCATCCTGCGCGACGCGCCCGTGCTCGTCCTCGACGAGCCGATGACGGGCCTCGACGCGCCCACCGCGGCGCGGATCATGGAACCGCTCAAGCGGTTGATGGCCGGGCGCACCACCATCCTGATCACCCACGACCTCCGGTTCATCCCCGAGGCGGCCCACAAGATCGTGCTCGAAGCCGTGCCGAGACGCTCCAGCCAGATAAGGATCAAGTCCGCCGGGCGCCGCGGGTCCGCACTGCGCCCGGCGTGAGGGCGGATTTCCCCGCAAAATCGGCGGATCGGCGGCAGCATCGTTCGGCGCCGCCGTGGCGCCGCCAGGGAGCCACCGTGAAGGCGCCAGGGAGCCACCGTGAAGGCGCCAGGGAGCGGCCGGGAGGCGGCCGGAATCCGGTCGAGATGTGACCCGGGGCCCGGCCGGGACGGGCAGGGCCTGGTCCGGACGGGGTGCGGGGCGCGGGGCCGAGGATGGGACCGGGGCGCCGCAGGGTCCCGAAGCGCCTGGCCGTACGCTGGCCGGGCACTCAGGACACCTGGGTCACCCGAACGAAGGGAAGATCATGTTCCGGCATGTCGTGCTGTTCACCTGGACGGAAGAGGCCACCGAGGAGCAGCGGGCCAGGGCCGCCACGGAGATCGGCAAGCTGCCCGAAACCATCACGGAGATCCGCTCCTACACCCTCGGTTCCGACGCGGGCGTGAACCCGGGCAACCACCAGTTCGCCATCGTCGCGGACTTCGACAGCGTCGACGACTACATCGTCTACCGCGACCACCCGCTGCATGTGGCCACGGTCGCCGAGCACCTCAAGCCGATCATGGCCTCGCGGGCGGCGGTGCAGTTCGAGGTCTAGGGCGGCACGGTCTTCGAGCTGCCGGCGTATTCGCATCCCCCCACAGGACCGTCCACCGGTCTCCGAGGGGTCGATCGCCGCCGGTGGCTGCGCGTCGTCCACGGGCTGGGCTCCGCGCCGCACCGGCTCGTGACCACGGCGGGGACGCGGGCGGGAACGCCCGGTTCGAGACGCGCGGGCGATGGCCATGCCGCGCGTCACCAGGGTACTTCGCCCGCGTCCTCGAAGAACTTCCCGGTCGGGCCGTCGTCGGGGAGGGTCGCGAGTTTGACGGCGATCGCCGCGCCCTGTCCGGGGGTGCGCACGCCGCGGAAGCCGTTGAGGTCGGTCGCGACGAAGCCGGGGCAGCCGACGTTGATCAGGATGTTCGTGCCGCTCAGCTCCCGGGCGTACTGGACGGTGACGGCGTTCAGGAAAGTCTTCGACGGCGCGTACGCCACGGCCACCGGACCCGTCGTCTGCTCACCGGCGACTCCCGACTGCCGGGTGAGGGAACCGACGCTGCTGGACGTGTTCACGATCCGCGGCGAGGCGGAGCGGCGCAGCAGCGGCAACATCGCGTTGGTGACGCGGATGACGCCGATCACGTTGGTCTCCACGACCGCCCGGATGGTGGCCGGATCGACCCGGCTGGGCTCCTGCGGCATGCCACCGGTGATGCCCGCGTTGTTGACGAGCACGTCGAGGCGCCCGGCCCGCTCCTCGATCAGCCGTGCGGCGGCGGTCGCGCTCGCGTCGTCGGTCACGTCCAGCGGTACGCCGAACGCGTCGACGCCGGTCGCGCGCAGCTTCTCCACCGCGTCCGTACGGCGCTGGTCGTCGCGGGCGCCGACGCCGACGCTCCAGCCGAGGGCGCCCAGGCCCGCCGCGATCTCGTACCCGATTCCCTTGTTCGCGCCCGTGACCAGCGCGATCGTCCGTTGACTCATGGGAACGATGCTGCCCCGGACCTCGGCGAGGGGTCCAACACCGATCAGGTGAGCAGCGATACCGTCAAGGTATCGATCCCGGGTAGCATGACCACGTGGAGACCCGGGAACTGCGTTACTTCGTCGCTGTCGCCGAAGAGCTGCACTTCGGGCGCGCCGCGCGGCGGCTCGGGATGGCACAGCCGCCTCTGTCGCGGGCGATCCAGCAGCTCGAACGCCGGCTCGGGGCAGCGCTGCTGGACCGGACCAGCCGCACCGTCACACTGACCGAGGCCGGCTCGGTGCTGTTGGCCGAGAGCCGGGCGGCCCTCGCCGCGGTCGACGCCGCCGAGCGCCGGACCCGCCGCGCCGCCCTCACCGCGACCGGCGGTCCCGGCCTGATCCTGGCCGCCAAGGCCGGCGCGTCCAGCGAGCTGCTGGCGAAACTGCTCGGCCTCTACGCCGCCGAACCCGGCGCGACCCCCGTCGAGGTCACCCTGTGCGGCCCGGGCGAGCAGGAACGGCTGCTGCGCGAGGGCCGGGCCGACGTGGCGCTGCTGCACCGGCCGTTCGACTCGACGGCCGGGTTCGACACCGAAGAGCTCAGCACGGAGAGCCAGGTCGTGGTCCTGCCGGCAGGGCATCCACTCACCCTCCGGACCCACGTGCACCTGGCCGACATCACCGCGCTGCCAGGCCTGCCGCTGCCACGCTGGCCCGCCCCCGACGGCACCTACCCGCCCGGCCCCGGCCCGCAGGTCCGCGACCACACGCAGTTGCTGCAGACGGTCGCACTCGGCCGCGCGTGCACGATCTTGCCGGAGTCGTGCCGGAACCAACTGCACGATGACCTCGCCGCCGTGCCCGTGCTGGACGCGCCGACGGTCACCACCGTGATCGCCTGGCCACCGCACAGCCGGTCCAGAGCCGTCGCCGACCTCATCCGGATCGCGACACGCCTTTGAGGCCCTAGACCTCCGGCGGATGGTTCTCGCGGTGCATCAGGCGTTCCTCGGACGTGTGCCCGCGCTTGGGGGCCATCACGATGCTCAGCACGACTCCGACCGCACCGACGATCATGAAGATCACGCCGATCACGTCGATGTGCACGGCCTCGCCGAGGACGTCGGGTTCGATGGCGAAGCGGAGGATGGCGCCGAGCGTGAGAAAGAAGATGCTGACCCCGACACCCATGAGTTCCTCCGGGTAAGGCTGTCCGCCAGGTAAAGGGAAGGTCCGAGGTTGGTCATACCCTCTCTGGCGTGATCACACCACCGAGAAGGACCTTGTCCGCGGCGGTGGGCCCGGACGAGCCCAGCCACACCGGCACCCCGAGGGCCTCCGCCACCGCCGCGGGCCAGTCGTCGATCCCGTCGGCGTAGCGCGGCCCGGCCTCTCGCAGCCGTTCCGTCAGCCCGGCCTGCCCGTCGAGGTCGCCCGCCGCGCCCACCGGAAGCTCGCCGATGTCGTACGACACGCACATCCGCGACACCGGCGCGTCCAGGTGGGTGAGCGCGAGGGCGTCGGCCCCGCCGGAGACCGCCAGCGCGTAGCGGTGGGCCACCGCGTCGAAGTGGCCGGTGCGGAAGGGCCCCTGCCAGGGGCCGGTCCCGTTGTGGGCCTCGGGCAGCGCGAGCGCCGCGTCCTCGGTGACCAGCGGCCCCGGGCCGTGGCGCGGGGTGTAGGTCCGCAGCACGCCCAGCCGCGTGGCGGGCACCCCGTCGAGCAGTTCCAGCGCGTTGGCGAAGGTCGTCGTGCTCCAGGTGGTGTACGGGTGGAAACCGTGCCACTCGTCGAGCAGCACGCCCTGCGCCCCCTCGAAGACCACGGGCCGCCGGCGCAGCAGTGCGGTCATGAACGAGGAGCCGACCAGGATCACCCGCTCGGCGAACGCCCGGTAGGCGTCGACGCAGTCCTCCACGGGCGGCCCGGTCACCCCCAGGGCCTCGCGGAGCGCGCGCAGTTTGCGGGCGAGCCTGACCGGCTCCTCGCAGTCGCCCGCGACGGGCGCGAGATCGGGGTGCTCCAGGGCGTAGGCCATGGTCTCGCCGACGCCCATCCCGCACGACCCGTGCCGGTCCGCACCGCGCGCCAGCTCCCTGGCCCGTCCCGCCGCCACGTGGTACGGCGTGGCGAGCAGGGCGTCCCGGTCCACGGTGAGCAGGCAGAACGGGTCGGCGACGCCCAGCTCGGCCAGGTGGTCGGCCTCCCTGGCCAGCGACAGCGGATCCACGACCATGAACCTGGACAGATGGGTCGGCACACCCCTGAGCGTGCCCGAACCGAACTGCGCGAACGTGTGCTGTCTCCCGTCGGGCAGGACGACGTTGTGGCCCGCCTGCCCACCCCCGTTGAACCTGACGACGGCCTGGACGGGCTCGCGGGCGCAGAGCCAGTCGACGACGGTGCCCTTCCCCGCGTCGCCGTACCCGAGGTCGGTCACGATCACGTGCTCACGCATGCGGCCACCCGTTCACCCTCGTCTCCTCCCCTTCCCGTCTCCCCGGCGAGTCGTTCCTCGCCGGCCCCTCCACACGAGTCCCCACCGGCGGGGGCGTCTCGGTCCTTTCACCGGAGTTCGCTCTCCCCGCAGGGGCGTTGTCCACCGGAGGTCCGCCCGGCGGGGGCGTTGTCCACCGGAGGTCGCTCTCCCGGCGGGGGCGTTGTCCGCTCGGCGCCGGACCGGAGGTCCCTCCCCGGCGGGGCGTTGTTCCCGCCGGGGAGGGACCGTCTCCCTTCGTGATGGCACTCCCCGCCGCTTTCGCGGTGGCCGCCGCACGGCGGGGAGGTCTTCTAAAGCCGCATCACGCCGCTGTCGCCGCCCAGGTCGAGCCCGTCGGCCACCACGAGGGTGCCCCGGTCGAGCTTGGCGAGGGCCTTGCCCACGACGGTTCCGGCGTTCGAGCCGAGCTCGTCGAGGTCGTCCAGACCCTCCCGCAGGTCGATGGCGTCCTCGCCGAGGCCGACGGTGAGCGCGATGGTCTCGCAGACCGCGTCCAGGTCGTCCAGCTCCAGCACGTTCTGGCCGAGCAGCTCGCGCCAGGCGGCCAGCACCTGGCCGTTCCCGGCATAGTGCGTCCCGGCGGGAAGGATGTAGTAGACGTCGTAGATCCTGGTCAGCTCGGCGACCAGCTCCTTGGTGGGGATGTCGCGCCTGAGCCGCTCGCCGACGACCTTCTCGACCTCGCGCCGCTTGACCTGCGGGTAGGGGAGCTCGTCGCCGATGATGAACAGGTAGCCCCGGCGGCCCCGCTTCTCGAAACAGTCGATCGAGGTGTGCCTGGCCATGAAGTACATCGCCAGCTCGTACGACTCGGTCATCTGGCCGCCGCCCCCGCCCTCGAGCAGGATCTTGCCCAGGTGCTCGTCCATCCGGTTGTCGGACTCGAACTGGCCGACCTGCAGCGGGGCCCGGTCGCAGGTGGCGTCGCCGATCGCGCCGAAGAGGATCTGCGGGTCGGTGGCGTACCCCTTGCGGAGCAGCAGCCCGAGCAGGTCGGGCAGCTTGGTCTGGAGGGTGCGGGGCACCCCGCCCATCGAGCCGGTCACGTCGAACAGGACGGCCACGGCCAGGGAGTTGGGATGCTCGGCGGAGTCTCGGCTCTCGCGGAGCGTCACACCGTGCGGGTCGAGGTCGGGGTGAGCGGAGCGGGCGCCGCCGTCGCTGTAGGCGAAGGCGCTCGAACCCTTCGCCGCGCGGTAGCTCGCGGCGGCGGAGTAGACGTCGGTGGACCAGTTTCCGCTTCCCACGGGTGATCTCCTCGGATCAGGGGTGGAACGTTCTATGAAAATCGCGAAGGTCAGGGTCAGAGATGGAGCGGCCGGTACTTCCTCGGCCCGTACAGGTCGTCGAGCAGGTCGTCGAGCTCTCCCAGCAGCCGCCAGGCGTCGTCCGGCGGGCCGAGCAGGCTGCCCCGGACGAAGTTCCTGACCGGGGCGGGGACGGGGTCGCCCATGAGGGCGGCCACGCAGCGGGTGGCGAGGTGGATGTCGGTGGCCGGGGTCGCGGGCTTCCTGGCCAGGACCGAGGGCGGATAGTCGTCGCGGTGCCTGGCCACGAGGGCGGTGATCGGGGTGCCGAGCGGGACCGACTGGCTCCAGTCGACGAGCACCAGGCCGTGGTCGATCGGGTGGACGAGGACGTGCTGCCCGAACACCGCGCCGTGCACGACCCCCGCCCGGTGGGCCGCGCCGACGGCCACCAGCAGCCGCCGCCAGATCCACGCCGCGTCCCGCACGTCGAGCACCGGCCGCCGTCGCCTGATCTCGTCCAGGCTCAGGAACCCCTCCGGCACCCGGCTGATCACGTTGGCCTGCCGCTCGACCCCCTCCGAGCGGTGCCGGAACGACTCCACCAGACGGGGTACGTACGGCAGGAGCAGCGGGTCGCCGTCGCGCGCGATCGTCTTCAGCGACTCCGCCTCGCGGCGCATGAGGTCGTTGTCCGAATGGCTGCGCGGAAGTTTGAGCAGCGTGTCGGGGCCGCTCTCGTAGAGCACGGCCGACGCGCCCCGCCGGAAGACGCCGCCGATCCGGTAGGTGCCCCGCCTGGTGGTGATCATCGTCTCCTTGGCCCGCCCCGGGGCTCGTCCCGGGGCCCCGTCGCGGGCCGCCCACAGCCACGCCAGCCGGGCGAACGCCTCGGCGGCCTCCGCTCCCGGCGCGAGGTCGGGGTGGAGCAGCCTCGCCAGCCTCCGGTACGTCCGGTGCGGGAAGTCCTCGCCGAACAGGTCGCCGGGCTTGCGGGCGGCGGTCACCAGCGCGATCGCCTCGGCCGTGGTCGTCATCTGATCTGCTCCTCCCTGGCCGGCCGCAGCAGGGCGGGGTGCAGGAGCCGGGCGTCGCCGGCCCGGTAGAGCTTGGCGCGCGGCCCGCCCCTGGCCCCGCCGCTCTCGGTGGTCTCGCCGGTGCTCTCCACGAAGCCGGGCACCGACAGGATCTTGCGGTGGAAGTTGCCCGCGTGCAGCGGCACGCCCCAGACCGTCTCGTAGACGCCGCGCAACTCGGAGATCGTGAACCTCTCACCGGCGAACGCGGTGGCCAGCGGGGTGTACTCCAGTTTGCCGCGGGCCCGCTCCAGCCCGTGCGCCAGGATGCGGTCGTGGTCGAACGCGAGCTCCGGCAGCTTGTCGACCGGGTGCCAGGAGGCGTCGGCCGCGTCCGAGCCCGCCCGGGGGTCGGGCAGGTCGGGGGCGAACGCCAGGTAGGAGATCGACACGACCCTCATCCGCGGATCACGCTCGGGCGCCCCGTAGCTGGCGAGTTGCTCGATGTGGACGCGGTCCGACAGCCCCGTCTCCTCGGCCAGCTCGCGCGCCGCGGCCTGCGGCAGGTCCTCTCCCGGCCGGATGAACCCCCCGGGCAACGCCCACAGCCCCGCATGGGGTTGCTCGGCCCGCCTGATCAGCAGAACGCGCAACCCGCCCCCGCGAATGGTGAGCGCCACCACGTCGACCGTCACCGCCACCGCCGGGTATGCCCGCGGGTCGTATCCGGCCAGGAACTCGGATTCATCCATCACATGTCCTTCTCAAGTTGAGACAATCTCAGTATGAGAATAACAAGGGATCGATGTCAATGACTTTGCGGTGATCCATCCTTCTTCGCCCTTTCCCGCGCCTCGGTGGCCTCCGGCGCCTGGACCCGGGGCGAGATGACGCGGCCCGACGGCCGGACGTCCGGCTTTCCGCCGCCGGACGCCCGTGAGGTCCCGTCGCGGCGCGAGGAGCCTGAGAACGGATGAGGGACCGGCCCCCGAGAACGGGGCCGGTCCCTCATCGTGCCTGCCGCGGGAGCAGGTGGTCTTCCCGCCTGAACCCGCTGGTTCAGGAGGATTTAGGTCGGATCAGGCCTTGCCGGGCCGGGTCGGGCCGGATCAGAAGGCCTCTTCGGGCAGTTCCATCAGGTCCTGGTCGGTGGCGTCGAGCGTGCGGCGCTCGGCGGCGATGCGGGGCAGGACGGTCTGGGCGAAGAACGAGGCCGCGGAGACCTTGCCGGTGTAGAAGGCGTGGTCGCTCCCCTCGGTGGCCGACCCCAGCGCGGCCAGGGCCACCTCGGCCTGGCGCAGCAGCAGCCAGCCGATCACCACGTCGCCCAGGGCGAGCAGGAACCGGGTGGTGTTCAGGCCGACCTTGTAGACCTCCTGCGGGGTCTCCAGCGAGCCGATCGCCCAGCCCGCCATGGTGTCGGCCATGGCCTTGACGTCGTCGGCGGCCTCGCCCAGGAGCTTGCGCCCCTCCTTCAGCCGCCCGTTGCCCGCCTCGGAGGCGGCGAAGGCCTTGACGTCGGCGTACAGCGAGCCGAGAGCGGCCCCCTGGTTGCGCAGGACCTTGCGGAAGAACAGGTCCATGCCCTGGATCGCGGTGGTGCCCTCGTACAGGGAGTCGATCTTCGCGTCCCTGATGTACTGCTCGATCGGGTAGTCCTGCAGGTATCCGGAACCGCCCAGGGTCTGCAGCGAGCGGGCGAGCAGCTCGTACGAGCGCTCGGAGCCGACGCCCTTGACCAGCGGCAGCAGCAGGTCGTTCATCGCCTCGGCGTGCTCGTTCCTGCGGCCCTCGTGCTCGGCGATCAGCACGTCGTCCTGGTAGGTGGCGGTGAGCATGACCAGGGCCCGCATGCCCTCGGCGTACGACTTCTGGAGCATCAGCTCCCGGCGCACGTCCGGGTGGTGGGTGATCGTCACGCGGGGGGCCGACTTGTCGGCCATCTGGGTGAGGTCGGCGCCCTGCACCCGCTGCTTGGCGTAGGCGAGGGCGTTGAGGTAGCCGGTGGAGAGCGTGGCGATCGCCTTCGAGCCGACCATCATCCGGGCGTGCTCGATGATCATGAACATCTGCTTGATGCCCTCGTGCACCTCGCCGATCAGCGTGCCCACCGCCGGGTGCTCGCCGCCGAAGGTGACCTCGCAGGTCGTGGAGACCTTGAGGCCCATCTTCTTCTCGACGTTGGTGACGTAGACGCCGTTGCGCTCGCCGAGCTCGCCGGTCTCCAGGTCCACCTGGTACTTCGAGACCAGGAACATCGACAGGCCCTTGGTGCCGACGCCGTGCCCCTCGGGGCGGGCCAGCACCAGGTGGAAGATGTTGTCGGACAGGTCGTGCTCGGCGCTGGTGATGAAGCGCTTCACGCCCTCGATGTGCCAGGTGCCGTCGTCCTGCTTGACGGCCTTCGCGCGGCCCGCGCCCACGTCGGAGCCGGCGTCCGGCTCGGTGAGCACCATGGTGGCGCCCCACTGCTTCTCGATGGCCAGCTCGGCGTAGCGCCGCTGGTCCTCGGTGCCGATCATGTGGAGGATGTGGGCGAATGCCGGGCCGCTGGAGTACATCCACACGGCGGGGTTGGAGCCGAGGACGAGCTCGGCCAGGGCCCAGCTCACGCTGCTCGGCAGGCCGGGGCCGCCCATCTCCGTGGGAAGGCCGAGGTTGGTCCAGCCCGCGTCGCGGTAGGCGGCGAAGGACTTCTTGAAGCCCTCCGGCATCCTCACCGTCCCGGTGGCGGGGTCGAACACCGGCGGGGTGCGGTCACCCTCCTCGAAGGAGTCGGCGAGCACGCCCGTGGCGAGACGGTTGACCTCCTCCAGGACGCTCCGCACCACGTCCTCGTCCAGATCGGCGTAGAGGCCTGTGCCCAGGATGTCCCGGCGCCCGAAGACCTCGAAGAGGTTGAACTCCAGGTCACGGACATTGCTCTTGTAGTGGCCCATGGGGTCTGCTCCTTGAAACCGGGGGTCCGGAACTTTCCATACTCGCCAGTAACGTTACCTGTAATGCTACCCGTGAGTAACCCCTAGAAAACAACCCCGGCTGGGACGTTCGTCACGCCGCCCCAAGGCGCTCCGGGGCGGCCGATCGACGGGCGGGGGAAGCTCTCCTAGGCTCGTCCCATGGACGAGCAGTGGCGGGCCGACCTCGGGATGTGGGGCATCCCCGAGGAGATCGCGGCCAGGGCGCCGGTCAATCCCTGGGGTCACTCCCCGGCGCGGTTCGCCGAGCGCACCGACCTCGCCCTCGCGGTTCCGGAGGGGCCGACCCTGGCACGGATCGCCGAGGCCCTCCCGCCCGGAGGGAGCCTGCTGGACGTCGGCGCCGGCGCCGGAGCGGCCTCCCTGCCGCTGGGCCGGGACCTGGGGGAGCTGATCGCGGTCGACGCCTCCGCCGCCATGCTCGCCGAGCTGGCCTCCAGGGCCGCGGCGCTCGGCGTCCCCGCCCGGATCGTCGACGGCCGCTGGCCCGACGTCGCGGCCCGGACCCCGGTCGCGGATGTCGCCGTCTCCGCCCACGTCGTCTACGACGTGCCCGACCTGGCGGAGTTCCTCACCGAGCTCACCCGCCACGCCCGCGCCCGGGTCGTCCTGGAGCTCACCGGCCGGCACCCGATGAGCTGGCTCAACCCCCTCTGGCAGCACTTCCACGGCATCACCCGCCCCGGCAGGCCCACCGTCCACGACGTGATCGCCGTCGCCGAGAGACTCGGCCACGAGGTTCGCCACGAGTGGCGGGTGGCCCCGCTGCCCCGCTTCACCCGGCTCGAGGACCTCGCCGAGAGCGCCTGCCGGAGGCTCTGCCTCGGACGGGAGCGGGCCGACGAGGTGATCGCCGCGGTGGTCGAGCTGGACATGTGGCCGGTGCCCCGCGACCGGTGGTTCACCCTCTGGTGGGAATCAAAGTGAGACCCGGCTCGTTCCTCCCGTAGAACGCTCAGAAGGGCGTTCCCGGACGAGACGCGCCGTACCCGGTGGGCAAAGACGACGCTCCTGATCAAGGAGGAGCCGTCATGGCCTGGGTCTTCATCGTGGTCGCCGGTCTGTTCGAAGTCGCGATGGCGTACTCGCTCAAGCTGAGCGACGGGTTCTCCGCACTGCTGCCGAGCGCCGGTTTCGTGGTCTTCAGCGTGCTCAGTTTCGGCCTGCTCGCCCTGGGCCTGAAAACCCTGGAGGTCGGGACGGCCTACGCCGTCTGGACGGGCATCGGAGCCGTCGGCACCGCCGTGCTCGGCATCATCGCGCTCGGCGAGGACGCGTCGGCCCTCAAGATCGCCTCGATCCTGCTCATCATCGCGGGCGTCGTCGGGCTCAACCTCGCCGGAGGTGGCCACTGACCGCGCGCCCGGACGTTCCGGCGGATCGTACGGGACACCTCAGGCAGCGCTCCGCGGACCGCGAAACGACTCACCCGCAACCAGCTTGACGGCTTTGGTGGTGTCGGGTTGGGTGGGGGCATGATTGACGTTCACTGCGTGACCTTCGACTGCGCCCAGCCGTACGAGCTGGCGACCTTCTGGCGCGACGCCTCCGGCGGGGAGCTCCACCCGGACACGGAGAAGAACGACGAGGAGGTCCTTCTCCAGGGCGGCCGGGTCGATCTGCTGTTCATCAAGGTCCCCGAGGACAAGGCGGTCAAGAACCGCGTCCACCTGGACATCACCGGCTCGGCGGGCACCACCCGCGACGAGGAGGTCGAGCGCCTCACCGGACTCGGCGCCACGATCTCCGAGGACCACCGCAGTCCCGACGGGAGCGGCTGGGTCACGATGCTCGACCCCGAGGGCAACGAGTTCTGCGTCTGCCGCGCCGAGTACGAGAGGGTCTAGCGTCTTCTGACGGTCCCGGCCCGGTCCGCCGAAAGGCTCGGCCGGGCCGCGAGACCGGGCGGTCCTGCGGGACCGGCCGGTCGCGTGGGAGCGGGCAGCCGCCGGGGCCCGGACAGGGCCGTGCCCGGCCGGCCGGGAGGCTTGGGGACGCCGGGCCGCGAGATTCGGGGACGCCGGGCCTGAGGTTCGGGGACGCCGGGCCGTGAGGCTCAGCGGCTGCCGGGAAGCGAGGCCTGGCCGCGTCCCTTGAGGGTGAGCGCCACGATCGCCGTGATCAGGTAGACCACGACACCTCCCTGGAGCGCGTCCAGCGCCGCCCCGAAGACACCCTCGCCGTCGAAGACGAGCTGCACCGGATACAGCAGGATCGCCGAGCCGAGCGCGGGATAGAGGGAGAACCTCCAAGGGTGGCGCAGCGCCCAGAGCCGGGCCTGCCGGGTCACCCGGTCGCCGACGGCGGGCTTGCTGATCGAGCCGATGGCCGCGACGAGCGAGAACAGGCCGATACCGGCCATCATCGCCCACGCAAGATCCAGGCTTCCGGAGAGCAGGCTCAGCCCCAGGCTGGTGGCCGCCACCGCGCCGCCGGTCACCGCCGCGGCCTTCCAGGGAGCACCGCGCAGCGCCGCTCCGGCGAGGGACATCTCGTCACGTCGAGTCAGTTCGTCGTTCATGTCCCCAGAGTGCCTCCCGCACCCCCTTGCCCACATCGGGGAGCAACCCTGACTGTCCCCGGAGTCGCCCCATCGGGGACGCCGCCCGCGCCGTCTTCCCGGGCGGGGACAAGTCCTAGGCTGACGTGCATGGACGGATCACCGGCACGCCTGGTTCGAGAGTTTCACGAGAAGATCGGGCTTCCCCTCTCCGACGCCCCCGGCCTGCCCTCCGCCGAGCTGGCCCGCCTGCGGCAGAGGTTCCTCGACGAGGAGACGGCCGAGGTGGCGCAGGCTGCCGAGGCGGGCGACCTGGCCGGTGTCGCGCACGAGCTGGCCGACGTGGTCTACGTCGCGTACGGCACCGCCCTGACGTACGGGATCGACCTGGACCGGGTGCTCGCCGAGGTGCACAGGGCCAACATGACGAAGTCCGGGACCGAGAACGGCAAGGCCGCCAAGGGGCCGGGGTTCACGCCCGCCGACGTGGCCGGGGTGCTGGCGGGGGGAATCAGCGGTTCCGGACAGGCCGGACAGGCCGGATAGGTTGGCCGTCATGCAGGTGGAATTCCGTATCGCCCGTGCCGAGGACGTCCCGCTCATCGTGGCCATGCTCGCCGACGACGCCGTCGCGGCCTCGCGCCAGGGGACCTTCGGCGACGAGCACCGCGCCGCCTTCGAGGCCATCGACGCCGACCCCGGCAACGAGCTGATCGTCGCGGAGCTGGACGGCGAGGTGGTGGGCACCATGCAGCTCACCTACATTCCCGGCATCTCCCGTCGCGGTGCGCTCCGGATGCAGATCGAGGCGGTGCGGATCGCCTCCGGCCTGCGGGGACGGGGGCTGGGCCGCACGATGATGGAGTGGGCCCTCGACCGAGGGCGGGCCAGAGGGTGCGCCCTGGTCCAGCTGACCACGGACAAGTCCCGCGCGGACGCTCACCGCTTCTACGACTCCCTCGGCTTCGTCGCGTCCCACGAGGGGTACAAGCTCGCGCTGACCTGATCGTCGGGTGAGTCCGCGGCTGCATGCCAAGGGTTCGCGAAGAACGCCAAGGGTTCGCGAAGACCGGACCTCCCCGCCGGGCCCGCCGGTCACCCGGTGGCGCACGGGGCGAGTTCCACCAGGTTGTCGTGGTAGACGGCGCCCCGGCCCAGGTCGGCGTCGCGGGCGGCCACCACGGCGTTCGCCGTCGCGCCCCCCGGGCTGAGCTTGCGCCAGTGTCCCTTGGTGGACGCGACCACGCCGGGCCGTACCCTCTCGCTGATCTCCACCACGGCCTCGAACCCGCCCTCGTCGTTGAACACCCGGGCCCGCTGCCCCTCGCTCAGCCCCCTTCGCGAGGCGTCCTCGGGGTTGACCAGGACCCGCGGGCCCTTCGAGCGCTTCAGCAGCTCGGGGTTGTTGCCGAAGGTGGTGTTCAGGAAGGTGTGGGAGGCGGGCGTGATGAGCGCCAGCGGGTACGGCCCCGGCGCGGCCGAGGCCGTGTGCGACGGGACGTAGGCCGGTCCCGAGCCGAACTCCATCCGGCCCGAGGCCGTCGGGAAGCCGTCGGTGAACGGCACGAACGGCTGGGGGACGCTGAGGCGGACCCAGCCCTCCTTGCGCAGCCGGTCGAGTGTGATCCCCTCCAGGGAGGGATGCCCGGAGGTGAGCAGCTCCTCGGCCAGCTCCAGGTCGGAGTCGTACAGGGACGGCTCGGTGAGCCCCATGTGCCGCGCCAGGCGGCGGAACGTCTCGGTGGTGGACAGGCACTCGCCCGGCGGCTCGACGGCGGGCTCGTTCCACATCAGGTACATGTGCCCGTAGCCCGCGTGCAGGTCGGCGTGCTCGATCTGCATGGTGGCGGGAAGGACGATGTCGGCGTAGTCGACGGTGTCGGTCGGGAACTGCTCCATCACGACGGTGAACAGGTCCTCGCGCATCAGCCTCTCGCGGACCCGGTTCTGGCCGGAGGTGGAACCCATCGGGTTGGCCGCGTACACCCACAGGCACTTGACCGACTCGTCCAGCTCGTCGGCCAGCCGCGTCATGGTCAGCGTGCGGACCGGCCCGGGGAGCAGGTCGTCGCGGGTGTCGATGTTCAGGTGGATGTGCCCGCTGGTGGAGTACGCGATCCCGCCGCCGGGGTGGCGCCAGTCGCCCGTCACACCGGGGATGGAGGCGATCGTGCGCATCGCGGTGCCGCCGCCCGCGTGCCGCTGCACGCCCATGGTGGCCCGGATGCCGGTGGGCCGCGTACGCGCCAGACGCATCCCCAGGGCCCGGATGTCGGCCTCGGGCAGCCCGGTGATCTCCGCCACGCGGGCCGGGGGATGGCGCAGGATCTCCTCGCGGAGGTGCTCCCAGCCGGTCGTGTGGTTCTCCAGGTAGTCGCGGTCCTCGGCGCCCTCGGCCAGGACGACGTTCATCAGCCCCAGGGCGAGGGCCGCGTCGGTGCCCGGCCGGATCGGCAGGTGCTCGTCGGCCTGCTCGGCGGTGCGGGTGCGGATCGGGTCGATCGCCACCACGTGCGCCCCGGCCGCGCGGGCGTCCTGGACGAACTTCCACAGGTGGTGCCCGCTCGTCAGCGTGTTCGTCCCCCACAGCAGGATGAGCCTGGACAGGGCGAACGTCTCCGGGTCCATGCCGCCCGGCGTGCCGTAGACCTGCCGCAGCCCGGTGTTCCCGGCCGAGGAACAGATGTTCAAAAAGTGCCTCGACGCCCCGAGGACGTTCCAGAACCGCCTCCCGGCGATCCCCTCCGACCCCTGGACGTATCCCAGCGTGCCGGTGCCCAGGTAGGGCCAGATCGCCTCGCCGCCGTGCTCGTCGACGATGCCCCGCAGCCGTACGGAGATCTCCTCCAGGGCCTCGTCCCAGCTGATCCGCTCGAATTGGCCGGACCCCTTGGGGCCGACCCGCCGCATCGGGTGCAGGATGCGGTCGGCCGCCCGGGTGTGCTCCAGGTAGCGGTTGACCTTCACGCAGAGCGCGCCCCGGGTGTACGGATGGTCCGGGTTGCCGCGCATCTTGACGGCACTGCCGTCCTGGACGGTCACCACCCAGGAGCAGGTGTCGGGGCAGTCCAGCGGGCACGCCCCCAGCACTCGCAATTCGCCTGACGACATGCCCCGACTGTAGCCGCGCCCCCAGGCCGGGACGCACGCGCGTTCCCCTTTCCGGCCCCTGCCGCCCCTGCCGGACTCCTTACGGCACCGGTCCCCTCAGGCCCTCCCGGCGGCGCGCCCGCCGCGCACCGCCCGGCTCTCCCCGCACGGTACGCCGCGCGGCCCGGACGTCATCGGTGAAGGCGCCTCACCTGAGAAGGCCGCCGTGCTCGTGGTCGTGGCCGGACTCCAGGCCGCCCGCGCCGGTTCGCGGCCCGGCGGTGTCCGGCGTGCCGGGTACGACGGCACCCTTGCCGGGCACCGCGGTGCCACCGGGGCCGCCGGGAACCCCGAGAGTGCCGGGACCGGGAAGGTCGCGGGCGTACCCGTAGACGAACGCCGCCGTCGCGATCGCGCCGGCGTTCACCTCCAGCGCCTTGTCGTTGATGTTGGCGATGGTGTCGCACGCCTGGTGGTAGCACTTGTCGTACGCCACCCCGGCGCTGCCGCCGAACTTCTCGGCCTCCTCGGCGGTCTTGAGGCGCTCGGCGCCGGTGAACAGCCCGCCCGAGGGGATGCCGACCGCGATGAAGGGGCCGTAGTCGGAGCGGCCGCTGAACTCGGCGTCCTGGTACGGCTCGCCCACCGCCTCGAAGTACGCCTGGAAGAGCTTTTCGATCGGGCCCGACCCGGGGGGCGGAGTCGCGCCGGAGATCGCGCCGGACGAGTCGCCGTCGTAGATCCCGAAAACGTAGTTGGGCGAGGCGATCATGTCGAAGTTCAGGTAGAGCTTGATCTTCGCCCGCTCCCTCGGGGGCAGGGCGGCCACGTAGTGCTTCGAACCGAGCAGGCCCAGTTCCTCGGCGCCCCAGAAGGCGAAGCGCAGCCTGTTCGTCGTCCGCAGCGACTTCGCCGCCAGCGCCGTCTCCAGGATGCCCGCGGTGCCCGAGCCGTTGTCGTTGATGCCGGGGCCCATCATGACGCTGTCCAGGTGGGCGCCGAGCATGACGACCCTGTCCGGGTCGCCCCAGCGGCTCTCGGCGATGAGGTTTCGCGTCCTGCGGTCGGGAGCGCTCTCGGCGTCCACGACGAGCGTCGCCTTCGTTCCCGGCGCGGCCAGCTCCTCACCGGTCGCGAAGCCGGTGCCGACGACCGGGATGCGCACGGTGGAGGTGTTGACCGAGCCGCCGAGCAGGGCCCGGCGGTCGGCGTTCCCCTCGCCCGCCTGGCCCTCGTTGAAGATGATCACGCCGGACGCGCCGGCGGCCTGGGCCCGCTCCGCCTTGTCCTGGAAGCTGCAGGTGCCGCGCTGGATCAGCGCGATGTTGCCCCGGACGAATGAGGAGAAGTCGCTCGCCTCGCACCCCGAGGTGGATTCCACCCCCTGCTTCGGCGGCAGGACCAGGTCGACCTTCTGCACCGGGGCCGTCGTGTTTCCCGAGCCGGAGTACGTCATGGTCCTGAAGTCGGTGCCGGGCACGTACGTCTTGGCCGCGGGCCGGGTCCTCTTGAGCACGGGGGCCGCGACCTCGCGGAAGAAGGAGATCTTGAACTCCTGCGAGGTGACCCGGTACCCGGCGGCACGGAGCCTGTCCGCGACGTAGGCGAGCGAGGCGTCGTAGCCCGGTGTGGCCGCCGCCCGGGTGTCGCCGTCGGCGTCGGCGATCTTCTGGAGCCTCTCCAGGTGCCTCCTGAGGGACGCGAGCCTGACCGACGCCCCGAACGCCTCCGCGCCAGCGGGGAGGGGGTTCCCGGCCGACGGTTCCGAGTCGCCTTCTCCGGGGACGGGCGTCGCTTCTCCGGGGGCGGGCGTCGCGCCGGCCTGCCCGGGGGCACCTCCTCCGGGGGCGGGCGTCGCGCCGGCCGGAGCGGTGGACACGGCGGACACGGCGGCCAGGGACATGGCCGAGACCATGGTGATCGCGGCCAGCAATTTCCTCGGAGCGATCGAAGGGGCTTCCCGGCCCTCGGGCGCGGCTCGGAAGGGCGCGGACGGGTGACGGAACATGATGGTCAGTTTTTCAGGCCGTCACCCATCAAATCGATTGTTCCCGCAGGTGGAACAGTCAATTCTCCATCCCGGACAGGTACGCTATGTTCGCCCGGTCCCCCTCGTCGAGGCTGGGGCTCCCCGCGAACCAGGCGTCCAGGATCTCCTCGAGCAGCGGGGCGGAGATCGACCGGAGGCTGATCGCCAGCACGTTGGCGTCGTTCCAGCGACGTGCCCCGTCCGCCGTGGCCGCGTCCGCGCACAGCGCCGCCCGCACCCCGGGCACCTTGTTCGCCGCGATCGACGCGCCCGTCCCGGTCCAGCAGCACACGATCGCCTGATCGGCGGCCCCCGAGGCCACATCCCCGGCGGCACGCGCGCAGCACCACGCCCAGTCGGCCCGCTCCTCGGCCAGAGCACCATGAGGTATCACCGTGTGCCCCCTTTTCTCGATCGCGGAGACCAAGATGGAAGCCACACCGTCAAGACTGTCGGAGGCCACTGAGATACGCATGACTCTGATTGTGGACACTCAAGGAGAAGATCGGTGACGCACCTGTAATGCGGAACGTGCAGAATCGCAGGCGGTGACGAAAATCGGGGAACTGGACGAAACGACGTCCGTCGACGGCACAGGGCCGACGACGGGCGACGATCTCGCCGTGCACGTCGTCGAGCCGCTGCTCCCGCAGCGGATCCGCCGCCCCTCCGACCTGTTGCGGTTCCTGGCGACCCTGCTCGCGCTCGTGGCCGTGGTCATGCTCGCCTTCGTCGCGCAGAAGACCCTGAACGGCCTGGAGGGCGATGTCGCCGACGGCACCAGCCGGGCGCCATTCCTGCTCAGCGGCCTGGCCGGGGTGCTGAGCGCGTCGGCCATGCTCGGCGTGCCCGTCGCCTTCGCCATCGAGCGGGTGCTCCACCGCGACGGCCTCCGGGTGGCCGAGGGACTCTTCGCGGCCATCGCCGCGATGGTGTTCTCCTTCGTGCTCGGCGAGTGGATCCTCAAGGCCGGGCCCGAGGACCTGCGGGTCCTGCTGACCGGCGGGCGGGCCGGGGTCGAGCCGATCAACACCCTGCTCACCCCGATCATCGCCTACGTCACCGCGGTGCGAATATCCCGGCGGCCCACCTGGCGGGCGGCCCTGTGGAGCGCGGTCGCGCTCAACGCCGTCGCCCTTTTCGCCGGTCTCGCCGCCACCATCCTCGGCATCGTCGTCTCCATCCTGGTCGGGCTGGCCGTCGGCTACGCCACCCTGTACGGCGTGGGCAGCCCCAACACCCGCCCGCCGGGCAGCATGGTCGTCGCGGCGCTCCGCAAGCTGGGCTTCGTCCCCGTCAAGGCCCGCAGGCTCGACGACGACCACCAGAGCAGCCGCCGCTACGCCGTCGACCTCAAGGACGGCAGCCGCCTCGACGTCACCGTCCTCGACCGTGACCGCCAGGTCGCCGGGGTGCTCTACCGCCTCTGGCGGCGCATCCGCCTCAACTCCGAGACCCGCCGCAAGGCCATCCGCTCGCTCCGCGCCGAGCTGGAGCGCGAGGCCCTGATGGCGTACGCCGCGCAGGCGGCCGGGGCGAGCACCCCCAGGCTCGTCGGCACCAGCGAGATCGGCACCGAGGCGGCGCTGCTCGTCTACGAGCACACCCCCACCCGCGCGCTCGACAGCATCCCCGACAACGAGATCGACGACAACCTGCTCGCCCAGATCTGGGAGCAGGTCCTGTTGCTGCAGGTCCAGCGGCTCGCCCACCGGCGGCTGACCGGCGACAGCATCCACGTCGACGGCGAGGGCCGGGTCATCCTGACGGACGCCCGCAGCGGTGAGATCGCCGCCGGCGACCTGCTGCTCCGTCTCGACATCGCCCAGCTGCTCACCTACCTCAGCCTGCGCGTCGGCGCCGAGCGGGCGGTCGCCGCCGCCGCGGCCGTGGCCGGGTCCGGAGTGCTCGCCGACGCGCTTCCCCTGCTCCAGCGGATCGCGCTGACCCGGGAGACCAGGGCCGCGCTCACCAAGGACAAGGAACTGCTCACCGAGATCCGCGACCGGATCGTCGAGCTCAAGCCGAGGACCGAGGCCGAGGAGGTGCGCCTGGAGCGCTTCCGTCCCCGGACCCTGATCACCATCATCGGCACCGCGTTCGCCGCGTACTTCCTGGTCTACTACATGACCCAGATCAACCTCAACATGATCACGTCGGCCAAGTGGGGCTGGACCGGGGTGGCGCTGGTCGCCGCGATGCTGAGCTACGTCGCCGCGGCCCTCATGCTGATGGGATTCGTGCCGGAGAAGCTGCCCCTCGGCCGTACGGTGCTCGTCCAGTTCGCCGGGTCGTTCGTCAAGCTCGTCGCGCCCGCCGCGGTGAGCGGGGTCGCGATCAACACCCGTTACCTGCAGAAACGCGGCGTCCCTCCGGGGCAGGCGGTGGCCAGCGTGGGCGCCTCACAGCTCATCGGGCTGGTCTTCCACATCGCCCTGTTGCTGCTGTTCGCCTACATCACCGGTTCCAACACCGCCTCGTCGTTCACCCCGTCGCGCACCCTCGTGATCACGCTGCTCGCCGTGGCCGTGCTGATCCTGGTCATCGTGAGCGTGCCGCGCCTGCGCCGCATGATCACCTCGCGGCTCCGCTCGCTGTTCTCCGGCGTCATCCCGCGCCTGCTCGACATCCTCCAGTCACCCCGGAAGATCATCGAGGGCTTCGGCGGCACCCTGCTGCTCACCGTGTTCTTCGTGGTCTGCCTGGACGCCTGTGTCCGCGCCTTCGGCGGCTCCATCAACTTCGCCGCCGTCGCCATCGTCTTCCTCGCGGGCAACGCCATCGGCTCGGCCGCCCCGACCCCCGGCGGGCTCGGCGCCGTCGAGGTCTCCCTCACAGCCGGGCTCACCCTGGCGGGCCTGTCTCCCGAGGAGGCGACCTCGGCCGTGCTGCTGTTCCGGCTGATGACCTTCTGGCTGCCGGTCCTGCCGGGGTGGGCCTCGTTCACGTACCTGCAGAGGCACGAGGCGCTCTGACCCGTCCGGCTCCCGCCCGGCTCCGGCTCGTCCTCTCGCGTTTTCCCGGGCCTTTCAAGGGCTCTTCCCGGGCCTTTCGCGGACGGAGGCCGCCAGTCACGTGACCGGCGGCCTCCGTCCGCGAGAGTGGACGAGCGGGGGAGGTCAGGCCTCGCTGGACCCGGCCCAGATGTTGATGCCCGCGTCGACCGCGTCCTTGTCGATCGCCTCCAGCTCTCCGGCGTCGAACGAGAGGTTCTCCACCGCCGCGAGGCTGTTCTCCAGCTGCTTGACGCTGCTCGCGCCGATCAGCACCGAGGTGACGCGCCTGTCGCGCAACGCCCAGGCCAGCGCCATCTGCGCCAGCGACTGGCCGCGCCGGCCCGCGATCTCGTTCAGGGTGCGGATGTGCCGCATCGTCTCGTCGGTGAGCATGTCCGGGGTGAGGAAACGCCCCTGCGAGGCCCGCGACCCCTCGGGGATCCCGTTCAGGTAACGGTCGGTCAGCATGCCCTGCGCCAGCGGCGAGAACGCGATGCAGCCCACGCCCTCCTCCAGGACGTCGAGCAGCCCGCCCTCGATCCACCGGTTCAGCATCGAGTACGAAGGCTGGTGGATCAGCAGCGGCGTGCCCATCTCCCGCAGGATCCGCGCGGCCTCCTTGGTGTGCTCGGGCGAGTAGGACGAGATGCCCGCGTACAGCGCCTTGCCCGACCGGACCGCGTGGTCCAGTGCGCCCATCGTCTCCTCGAGCGGGGTGTCCGGGTCGAACCGGTGGCTGTAGAAGATGTCGACGTAGTCGATCCCCATCCGCTCCAGAGACCGGTCCAGGCTGGACAGCAGGTACTTGCGCGACCCCCACTCGCCGTACGGGCCCGGCCACATGTCGTAGCCCGCCTTGGTGGAGATGACCAGCTCGTCCCGGTACGGCGCGAAGTCCTCGCGGAAGTGCCGTCCGAAGTTGGTCTCCGCGGTCCCGGGCGGCGGGCCGTAGTTGTTGGCCAGGTCGAAGTGGGTCACCCCCAGGTCGAAGGCTCTCCTGAGGATGTCCCGCTGGACCTCGAAGGGCTTGTCGTCACCGAAGTTGTGCCAGAGCCCCAGGGAGACGGCGGGCAGCTTGAGCCCACTCTTGCCGACCCTGTTGTACGGCTGCCGGTCGTCGTACCTGTCGTTCGCCGCGATATATGTCACTGAGTCACCTTCGTCGTGTCGAGAATCCAGGAGAGGGTGAAGGCCTCTTCGCGCCAGGAGTCGTACCTGCCGCTGCGGCCGCCGTGCCCGGCGCCCATCTCCGTCTTGAGCAGGAAGGGCCCGCCGCGTGCGACGTCGCGGAGCTTCGCTATCCACTTGGCGGGCTCGTGGTAGAAGACCCTCGTGTCGTTGAGGCTGGTGATCGCCAGAATCGGCGGGTAGACCCGGCCGTCCACGTTCTCGTAGGGCGTGTACGACTTCATGTACGCGTACACCTCGGGATCGTGCAGCGGGTCGCCCCACTCGTCCCATTCGATCACGGTCAGCGGCAGCGACGGGTCGAGGATCGTGTTCAGCGCGTCCACGAACGGCACCTCCGCGACCACGCCCGCGAAGGTCTCCGGCGCGAGGTTGGCGACCGCGCCCATCAGCAGCCCGCCCGCCGACCCGCCCCGGGCGACGATCGCGCTCGACCAGTTCGCGGCGGAGAGGTGCTCGGCGGCGGCGACGAAGTCGGTGAACGTGTTCTTCTTCTTCTGGAACTTGCCGTCCTCGTACCAGCGGCGGCCCATCTCACCGCCACCCCTGATGTGCGCGACGGCGAACACGAAACCCCGGTCGAGCAGGCTGAGCCTCGCGATGGAGAACGACGGGTCGATCGAGGTCTCGTAGCTTCCGTAGCCGTACAGCACGGTGGGGGCCGGTCGCTCCGTGCCCTTCTTGACCACGATCGAGATCGGCACGCGGGTGCCGTCCGAGGCGGTCGCCCACTCGCGGAACTGCTCGTAGCCGGCCGGGTCGTAGCCGCCCAGCACCACCTTCTGCTTCAGCAGGACCAGCTCACGCGCGCCGAGGTCGTAGTCGTAGACCGACGGCGGAGTGACCATGCTGGTGTACCCGAGCCGCAGCCGTCCCGTGGCGAACTCCGGGTTGCCCGACGGGGCCACGTCGTAGATCGGCTCTGGGAAGGAGATCTCGTACGCCTCCCCGTCGCGGGGCAGGATGCGGATGCCGGTGAGGCCGTCCCTGCGGAAGTGCACGACGGTGTGGCCCTCGAAGGCGTCGATGTCGAGCAGCCGGGTGTCGGCGCGGTGCTCGATGATCGGAGTCCAGCTGCCGGGGTCGTCGAGGGGCGCGACGGCCAGCTCGAAGTTCTCCGCGTTCCGGTTGTGCAGGATCAGGAAGTGGTCGCCCGCGTGGTCGACGCCGTACTCGACACCGGTCTCCCTGGGCCTGACGATCCGGAACTCGCCGGTGGGGTCGTCGGCCTCCAGGACGCGCACCTCGCTGGTGATCTTGCTTCCGGCGGAGAGGACCAGGTAGCGCTCGCTGCGGCTGAGCCCGATGCCGACCCAGAACCGCTCGTCGGACTCCTCGTGGACCAGCGCGTCGTCCTCGGCCGGGCTTCCGATCGTGTGCCGGTGGACCTGGTTGGGCCGCCAGGCCTCGTCGACCGTCGTGTAGAAGAACGTCGTGCCGTCGGCGGACCAGGCGCCGCCGTAGAAGATGCCGGGAATCTCGTCGGGGAGGGTCTCGCCGGTGGTGAGGTTCTTCACCTTCAGGGTGAAGCGCTCGTCGCCGGTGAAGTTGGTGGAGTAGGCCAGCAGGGTGCCGTCGGGGCTGACCGAACTGGTACCGATCGAGAAGAAGTCGGAGTCTCCGGCGAGCTCGTTGCCGTCGAGCAGGACCTCCTCGCCGGGAAGCGATTCGCCGGCCTTCACCTCGGGCGGCGTCTCGCCGTCCGCCGCCACCCGGCACTGGAGGCCGTACTGCTTGCCCTCCTCCGTCCGCGAGTAGTACCACCAGTCGCCCTTGCGGGTGGGGACCGAGAGATCGGTCTCCAGGGTGCGTCCCTTGATCTCCTGGAAGAGCGTCCCCTGCAGGGGCTTGAGGTGGGCGGTCGCCTCCTGCGTGTAGGCGTTCTCCGCCTCCAGGTAGGCGACCACCTCCGGGTCGTCCTTGACCGTCAGCCACGCGTAGTCATCGACCACGGTGTCCCCGTGGTGCACGCGCTCGCTGGGAACCTTCTTCGCCGTCGGCGGCGTCTGGCTGCTCACTCAGCCGAGTCTATGTTTCCGCCGGTGTCTGTTCGGATCCACCCGCTCGGCCGGTGCGGCCGGTTTGTTCGGCCCGCCGGGCGCGGTCGGTTCGACCGGTTCGGTGCGCTTCGTTCGCCGGCCTGGCTCGGCCGGCTCGGGGGAACCGGACGGTCGGGGCGGTTCGGTGGGATCAGGCGGTTGGACGGTCGGGGCTTCGGTGGTTCGGCGGCCGGGCGGTTCGGCTCGCCTCGCTCGCGGACCGGGGCGCCTTCTGCTCCGCCCACCTACCGGTTGCGGGGTTCGCCGTTACGTCTCGAGCGGTCTTCGGGGGCTGCTAATCTTTTGACGTCGGCAAGGTCCGGCGCAAACCACTCCAATCACTCCGGTGACTTCCGTATGGCTTGTGTCGTGTTTGCCGACAATCCCTTTGAAACCAACGGTCTCGAAGATCGGTTCGCAGAGCCGCTCAAGGGCTGGTAAGTTAGAGGGGTTGCTCTGGAAACGGAGCCGCCGGAATTCCAGCAGGGCCAGCTAGATCGAATCAACCGGATCAAAACAAGCCGGTTTGACACGAAAAAGCGGGCCTGAAAGAATAAAGGCACAACGAAAGAACAGAATAAAACAAAACGAACGCCCCGGAGTTGTGGCCGGACCGC